>JAYZFP010000177.1:0-72751 GCA_036336715.1 Planctomycetota bacterium | reverse complement strand
CCGAACCTTTTGACTCGAGATATCGGCCGAATCTTCTTTGGCCGGGACCTTCAATGTGCCCAATGCCACGACCATCCTCTTGTCGATGACTACCTGCAGTCCGATTACCAGGGCTTGCTTGCATTCGTGGCACCCGGTTACATCAAAACGGTTAACAAACCGGGTCCGCCTGACAAGGAAGGAAAGCCTGGCAAGCCGGTGGCGGTGAAGATTTACGCCGAAAAAGATGGCAATGACATCAGTTTCGAATCGGTGTTTGTCAAGGACACCAAACACCGAACGGGGCCTCGGCTGGTCGGGGAGAAATCGATGTTGGAGCCGGACAGGATGCCAACCTCCGGTAGCGTGAAAACCCGTCCGCTTCACAGTCGACGCCAGATGATGGCGATCCACGCGACCGACGGATCCAACCGTGCATTCAACGAAAACATCGCCAACCGCCTGTGGGGCATGATGATGGGGCGAGGGCTGGTGGATCCCCCCGATTTTCATCATCGTGACAACCCACCCTCTCGTCCTCGGCTGATGCGGGAACTTGGTGAGCGAATGGTGGCTATGAAATTCAACATGAAGGAATTTCTCGTCCAGGTCGCACTCTCAAAAGCCTATCAGCGAATCTACGATCTCCCACGGATTCCAAACCTGGATTCGGAGGTCAAAATTGAAAAGGAAAAACTGCAGGCGGCACTGGTCGAGCTGGAAAAAAAGATCCACAAGGCACGTGAACATTATGACCTGGCAGCTGATCAATGGCAGGAAAAAGAAGCCCGCTACATCCCTGCTGCGCTGGAGGTGGAAAAGCTGCGCAAGGAATATGCCACACTGGACAGCCAGACCGGCAAGCTCAAGGCCGCTTGGGAAGCTGGCAGGAAACAGGCCGAGAGCGAGGTGAATGTTGTCCAGGAATTGACGCGGGCGGTGGGGCCTCTTGCGAAAGCGGTGGAAATTGTCAAAGACGGTGACGTGCAGGCTTTGCAGAAAAGGGTGCGGGAGAAACTGGAAAAACTCAAGGCCTCCAGCAAGGCGAAAATGGCCAAAAATGCGGATGCCGAAAAAAAATACAAGGCCAGTCAGCTGAAGTGGGAAGCAAGTAAAAAGGGGCTCAAGCAGGGGTACGCAAACCGGCTTCCTCTCAGGCAGGCATTGGCTGAGGCCGAAAAACCGGTCCGCCTGCATCGGTCCAACGTAGCTGACCTAGTGTCCCTTCGAACGACCATGCAGTCCCGCCTGGCAACCCTGGAGAAGCTGCTTGAATTTTCAAAATTGAATGAAGAGGTGAATGTTGCCAAGGGATCGTCGGGGGAGCCGTCCGAGGAACTTGTCTTCCGCCGAAACCGGATTGAGGATTCGCTGGTGGTGCGCCTTTCCAGGAGCCATGTCCTTTCGCTGCTCCGTCCGCTGACTCCCGAGCAGTACTGCTGGAGCACTCTGAGGGTAACCGGTGTCTATCAACGCTATTTTGCCGGCGAGGAGGCCAAGCTGCGGAAAAAATTTTCGCTCCCAAGCGGGGCACAACTGACACGGGACCAGCTGAGGCAGGTGGAGGAGGCTACATTCAACGTTCTCAAGGGGCACTTGCAGAATTTCGTACGCTACTACGGTGCCGGCGCAGGTCAACCGCAGGGTGATTTCTTTGCCACCGCCGATCAGGCGCTGTTTGCCGTCAATGGAAGCACGCTGAACTCTTACGTCAATCCGGCGTCGGGAAACGTCACAGATCGGATGATCAAGGCCGGTGATCACCGGGTTGCGGCCGAGGAACTGTATTTGGCAGTCCTGTCGCGGATGCCTGACGATGAAGAAATTGGCCAGATTGCTGCTTACCTCGAGTCCAGCGACCGCAACAAGGAGGCTGCCAGGGAGCTTGTCTGGAGCCTTTTGAATTCTGCCGAATTTCGATTCAATCATTAGAGGAGAAACTGATGAAAGCCGAATATGCCTGTAACTCCAACGAACACCAAATGGAAAGGAGACGATTCCTGGGGGTTGCCGCAGGCGCGGGGATTGCTGCAGGCACAGGGGTTGCTGCAGGCGCGGGGGTTGCAGGCATGGCGATGGGCGTGAATGCTTTTTCTTCGCCACTGCTGGGTAACCACCTGGCTCAAGCGGGCAAAAGGGTGATCGTCTTCAACATGTCGGGCGGGTTGAGCCAACTTGAAAGCTGGGACCCCAAGCCAGGAACGAAAACCGGTGGTCCGTTTCGTGCGATCCCGACATCGGTGACCGGGATTCACGTCAGTGAACTGCTTCCCATGACCGCTCGCCAAATGCACCATCTTTGCCTGGTCCGGGGAGTGAACACCAGTGAAAACGATCATGGCAAGGGGCGTTACATGATGTTTCATGGCCGAAAGCAGATGCCGGGCGGAAACTATCCAGCCCTCGGGGCTGTAGCGGCCAAGGCCCTTTCGAACCTGGAAAACCCGCTCCCGGGACATGTGCTGATTACCAATGGAGGAGGAGGTGGGCGGAACAACGATTCGGCTTACCTGGGACCCCGATTCGCCAGCATCAGTCTTGGCAACGGCAAGCCCCCCCAGAATACCACTCGCCCGAAAAATGTAACCGAGAATGCAGATCGGGACCGTCAGGAGTTTCGTCGAAAAATCAACCAGAAGTTTCTCAGTCGTCGGCGGTCGGCGATGACCGAAGCGTTTACCTATTCCTATGAACAGGCTCTCCAGATGATGGAAAAACGGGATGTCTTTGATCTCTCCAAAGAACCCGCTGATGACCTGGAGCGATACGGCAAGCATGATCTTGGGCAACACTGTGTGCTTGCAAGGCGAATGCTGGAGAAAGGGATTTCCTATGTACAGGTATCGCACTCCAATTACGACACGCACAATGAAAATTTCAATTTTCACATTGAGCAGCTGGGGGAATTCGACCAGGCATTTTCCAATCTCGTGAGCGACCTCGCAGAGCGGGGCATGCTGGAAAGCACGCTGATTGTCGTATTGTCAGAATTTGGCCGGACACCGAGGATCAACCAGTACTACGGGCGGGATCATTGGGGCAAGTCCTGGTCGATCTGCATGGGTGGCGGATCCGTCGCCCGTGGACATGCCTACGGTCAAACCAATGCCGAGGGGACCGAGGTCACCGACGGGCAGGTCGATCACGCGGACCTGTTTCACACCTACCTTCAGGCGGTAGACGTCGACTCCACCGATTCCTTTGACATTGATGGACGCCAGCTACCGATTGCCGATCCGGCGACCGAGCCAGTGCATGAAATCCTGACCTGAAGTCGAGGAATATCTTCATTTTATTTTGGAGCCCGCTGATGCTGGATCCCAAGCAAGCTCACATTGTCTCCCAGTGGAAGCACGATTCGCCACTGAATGCCTGCCGTTTTGATCCGCGTGGGCGCTACGTTTTTACCGGTTCGGAAGATAACCTGGTGGAACGTTTTTCCCTCGAGGATGGAAAACGGGTTGATTTCAAGGGTGGTCACGACACCTGGGTCCGGGGGCTCGCCTGTTCTCCCGATGGGCGGCATCTGGTCAGCGGCGGCTGTGAAGGCAGCCTGACCTGGTGGGAGATCGAGGGCGACTCGGGAAAGATGGTCCGCAGGAACCAGGCGCACCAGGGATGGATCCGATCTGTTGATATTTCAGCCGATGGAAAATATGTCGCCAGCGGTGGCAACGATCACTGTGTCCGGGTCTGGGACGTAGCGGGCGGTGAATCGGTGCATGAAATCAAACAGCACCAACGACACGTCTACAACGTTACATTTCATCCTGACTCGGGTTCACTGTTCAGTGGCGACTTGATGGGGCGGGTATTGGAAACGGATCTTGCCAGCGGAAAAACAAAAAAGGAATTTGACGCGGCGGAGCTGCATACTTACCACAAGGGTCAGCAGACTGATTTTGGTGGTGTTCGGGGGATGGCCATCAACCCGGCAAAAAAGAAACTTGCCGCGGGAGGAACCTACAAGGGATCCAATCCCTTCGGAGCCATTCATGAACCGCTGGTGCTGCTTTTTGATCTTGAGACGGGAAAGCTTGAAAAGAAATTGGTGGCCAGCGGGATCAAACGGGGAGTCATCTGGCGGTTGGCGTGGTTGAATGAAGAAACCCTTTGCGGCGTTTGCGGAGGTGGGGATGGAGGATTCCTGATTTTCTGGAACTTGAGTTCGGAGAAGGACTTTCACCGTTTCAAGCTGCCCAACCTGGCAAGGGATATGGACGTCCATCCGGATGGCCTCCAGGTGGCTACCGCACATTACGACCGGCAGGTGCGAATCACCCGCCTGGCAAAGAAAAAGTGATTTTTCTTCCCCGGAAACCGGTGCAGGGGCGATGTTCGGGCCACGCAGTCGCCAGGATCCGGGAGGTATTTCAAGGCACCACCGGGTGACTGGGTTCCTTCAGATTGCCGGGTCAGATTGCCCATTCGGACTGCCCATTCGGACTACCCCGTCAAACCGGACGTACAACGGATTTTCCAATGAACCGCACCCTGTTGGAATCCAGGCGGGCTTCGCACATCCTCCCGGGCCTCGGGGAATCAAATTGTCACGAGGGGGCCTTTTGAAAAGGCCCCCTCGTGAAAGTACCGTCTCGTTTTTGCGGAAAGCGCCCACTCCTTGAGTCCCTATCGCAAAAAAACAGGTTTTTTGCTGTTGCCTGACCAGACGTGTCCGGTCAGGAATCGATACTAAGTGCACAAGCCCGGAGGACTTGCCGGTTCTCCTGGAAAGATCGCACGGAACCATGATGGGACAAAGGGAAATGGTCAACCAGAAATTGATTTTTCACGTCGTTATTTTTGAAAAGGACCTGCAGGGATTTCTTGTCGGGTTGGAGGATTGGCGGCTGGTGGCCTGCATACGGAAGTGGTGCCGGCGCGTTGGGGTCCACATCCTGGCGGCTGGTGCGGGATCCAATCATGTTCATCTGCTGATGGAGCAGACCTCCCGGCTTTCTCTGCAGGATTGGATGGGAAAGTTGATCGGGCGAATCGGGAATTGGTGCGAAACCATGCAGCAGGCGAATATCGCCGAAACCCTGCACCTCGACTTTGGCATGTTTACAGTGAGTTATGCATCGGTCGACAAGGTGACCCGCTTTATCGAAACTCAGGCAGACCATCACTTGAAAGTCAGTTTCGAAGAGGAATGGGTCTCCCTGCTGGACAAACACCACGTTCCAAAAGAACGGCTGGGCAGTGAGATTCCCCTTGCCGGGCTACCCTGTTCCGGTGTTTGAGTTGCCCGCTTGTCGAAACACGCTCAAAGGTCTCGAAACGGGATCAGTGGGGGGATCAGCGGTTGGAGCGCTGACCGGGCATCACCTCGGCCAGCCATGCCTCGTGAAGTGAACGGAGTTCCTTGACCAGTTCCGGTTTTTCGGATGCGAAATCGACCGTTTCCGGGCGATCGCCGACAAGGGAGTGCAGGGATACCTTGTTGGAGCCGCCGCTCAGCTTCCAGCCCCCCTTGCGGACTGCCCAGCGGTTCTGCCATTGCCAATGCATCACCTCATGATGAGTCGGAGCATTTTTCAGCAGGATTGGCAACAGTGACTGGCCGTCCAGTTTCATTTTTCCCGGAATGGAAACGCCGCATAGATCCATGATGGTAGGAAGCCAGTCGCAGGCGGTGATCGGCTGATTGCGGACAATTCCACGGGGCAGCCTTTTGGGAAAGCTGATGATTGCCGGTACCCGGATGCCCCCTTCGAGGAAGCTTCCCTTGGCACCGATCCACTTTCCCGTGTTGCCACCACCACCGCCAGCCCCGTATTTGTGCCCTGGTGGCAGACCGCTGGCATGGTTGTCTGGCTGGATCGCATAGTCTTCGGGAGAGTGGCCGTTGTCGCTCATGAAGATCACGATCGTATTTTCCCGGTAGCGCAGTTCGTCCAGTTTTCGCAACACCTGGCCGATCCGTTCATCGGTGGTCGACACGATTTTGGCGTAATTCTGTCGAGGCTGTTTCAGGTTGGCATAACGCTGTGCGAAAACGGGATCTGCCTGCTCGGGGTAATGGGGGATGTTAAAGGGGACGCAGAGAAAAAAGGGAGAGTCACCCGCCGATTCCAGGAACTTGAGACTCCGCTGTGTGACAAGGTCAGGGAAATACTCGCCTTTGCGAAAAACCTCCTCGGTGCCTTCGTAGAGATCGTGGAAACCCGTTCCATGCAGAAAGAAGTGGTTGAAATTGTCGATGAATCCGCCGCGGAGACCAAAGAACTCATCGAAGCCCTGCCGGGTGGGACCGTGGGTCGTCGCGGCACCGAGGTGCCATTTTCCGAACAGGGCGGTGCGGTAGCCATTTTCCTTGAGGTATTCCGCGATGGTTTTTTCGTCCAGGTTCATGTTGCGTCCCGGTCGTCCTTTGGCGTTCCCTTGGGTCCAGTTGTTGACGTTACTTCGTTGCGGGACCCTGCCAGTCATCAGCATCGCCCTCGAGGGGCAGCAAACCGTGTGGGCGTAGGCCTGCGTGAAGCGGACTCCCTCGTGGGCCAGTCCATCCATATTGGGTGTGTGGAGATCGCGACTACCGTAGCAATTCAGGTCCAGAGTTCCCTGGTCGTCCGTGTAAAAAATAACCACATTGGGCCGCGATTGCTGACCGCGATCCGGAAGCACAGGCTCAAGACGGATTTCGCGTACATCCATTACGGCATTCCTCGCAAGCTTTTTGACCACAATCCGCACCTGCCCCTCCTGGGCCGATTTGAATTCCACTTCTCCTGCATCGAACCAGCGAAACGCCTGGAACTGTCCGGTTTCACGCACCCTGTAATCGAGCGAGGTGGATCCGAAATCGAGTGTCACCTGGCTGCCTCCCTGTCCACGACCACACCCCTGCAGAATGCGTACCCTGCAGGTCAGCGGTTGGGTGACCTTGTAGTTCCAGTGGGGACTTTCCCCCGCATTGACCCAGTAGCCGACCGTGTTCTTGTAAGCGAGGGGTTCGAATTGCAGTTTTTCACAGGATGCCGGAAGCTCGGCAAAACAGGCCGGAAAGGAAGCCACCTGTTGCGGGCGCACTTCTATTGCTGGTGCGTCGGTTCGCCGTTTGTAGGCACGGCGAAAACGAATGGCCCCCACAACCGCATTCGGATCGAGGCGAGTCACATTCCAGCGGTGTGGCCCCTGCCGCAGCAGTGCCACGCCTTGGGAACCCTCTTTCGTCAGACCCAGGACCTCCTCAACGACATTATATTGTCGATCCAATTCCACCCTGTCACCCTCAAAACGAAACAGCAGCCAGTGACCGCTTGAATGGAACCCTGGCAGGCCGTCTACCGCCGCGAGGGAATCGATTTTCATTCCGGCGGCCCCGGCGACCTGACGGATCAGTTGGGGATCGTCAGCGGAAGCCAGGTGCGGTACCAGGGAAAAGAAAAGCCAGAAGAAGGCTGGAAGCGTTCGTTTCATGAAACCCGTCCTGATGAAGTTGAATCGAACGCTATCTTAATTCAACGGGTTCCGGTTTTGTACGGGATGCCTGGAGGGACTCAAGGGTGGGAGTTTGCGTGCGGCAGTGATTTGGCGGCGATGCAAACCGTGCCGCTGGATGAGGCGTTTGATGGACGATCCGCCTGCGCTGTGCGGCTTTGGCTACGGTTCGCGGATCGAGCTGTCGAGGTGTTTGAAAAACGGATAAAGGAAATAGTCGATGACCCGCCTTTTACCCACATTGATATCGGTGATAACGGTCATCCCGGGAAGCTGTTTGAATTTTTTCGGCTTCTTGAAACGGGGCGAATTTCCGAAATCGAGCGTCACGCGAGCCTTGTAAACCGAAAGAGCCGGCTTTCCTTCCCCTGCCGATTTTTGCACCGTTCCCTCGGAGATGGTGCGGATTTTGCCATTGAGAAAACCGTATTTCTGGTATTCAAACGAGGTCAGTTTCACCCGCACCGGCAAATCGGACTGGGTATGGAGTTGGCCGATATCCTTGCCCTGGATTTCGACTTCGGCTTCCAGCTTGGCGTCAATCGGCATCAGTCGCATGACCGGTTCGCCAGCCTGGACCATCGAGCCGATGGTCCGTTCGGCAATCTCGATCACATAAAACTCTTCGTGGTCGAGGTTGGTGGGAACACTGATGGTCGATTTCTGCTGGTTGTAGCGGGCCTTGTCGAGAGCCTGGCGGCTCTTGTCGAGTTCCTTCTGGGCCTCTATCTGCTCGGCGATTGCCGTGGCTTTCCATTCGGCGACAAAGGAGTCCATCGAACGTCGAGCCGTTGCCAGTTCGGCGGTCGTCTGCCGCTGTTGACCCTGGATGCGAATGACTTCGGTATGGTACCGTTTGAGCTGGATTCGGGTTTCTTCCAGTTGAATCCGGTTGATGGAGCTTCGCTTGACCAGCTCGACTTCCCGCTGCTCCCGTGCCACGTAATCCTCTTTCATGGCCGTGTACTGGGCTTCCAGGCGTTCGTCCTCATCGTGTTTGATTTTCAATTTTTCGATGGTTGAAAGAAACTCGGCCAGCCTCGCATTGTGGGCCGTCTCTCGAATCAGGAAGTTGCTGTATTCCCGTTGGTAATCGGCGACATCTTCCTTGGGCAGGTCGGGGGCGATCACGAATGGTTTGTCGTCCAATTCGGCTTTCAGTCGTTCGATTTTTGCTTTTGCCTTGCGAATGTCACTACTGAGTTGCTCCACATCCGAATCGGAGTAGGTGGGGTCGAGTTCGACGAGCACCTGTCCCTTGACGACGCGATCAAACTGCCGAACCCGGATGGATTTGACCGGGGCGCTGACAGCCGGTTGAATCACAACAGGGGGATCGACCGGTACCAGTTCTCCCTGCGAGACAACGATGATGTCGACCTCGGCCCAATAGGCCCAGCCCACAGCAGAACACATCAGGAGGATCGCAACGTACAGGGTCCACCTCGCTCCGCCTGCGACCTTTCGGTATTCCAGTTCAACCGCGTCGGATTGAAAGGGGAGAACCGCTTTGGCAATTTTCGCCCGTTTGCGTTCCTCTTTCAGGAGACGTTTGCGTTCCTTGCGCATTTCCTTCCGGGTCATCGGCCGCTCGACCGGGGACTGCTGTTCGCTGCTGGAAGGGGTGCTGGAATCTGATTTGGCCGCGCCAGGTTCCTCGGGGGGAGCCTGGGCTACGCCTGTCCCATCTGCTGATACCATAGTTCTTTGTAGACCTGACAGGATTGGAGTAATTGCTTGTGCGAACCGATCTCGGCGACTTTTCCGCGTTCCAGAACGACGATGGCGTCGGAACCGGTCAAGGTCGAGAGACGGTGTGAGACGATAATGACCGTGCGTCCCTTGGCGATTCGGGCCAGGTTGGCCTGCACGATGGCTTCGCTTTCGGGATCGAGGGCACTGGTGGCTTCATCAAATATCAGGATTCTCGGATCGGTCAGCAGGGCCCGTGCGATGGCCAGGCGTTGCTTTTGCCCGCCCGAAAGATTGCTGCCGTTTTCCTCAAGCATCGTGTCATAGCTCTGTGGCATGCGTTCGATGAATTCATCCGCACCGGCCAGTTTGGCCGCGTAGACGATTTCCGGGAAACTCGCGTTGGTTTTGGCCATGCCGATGTTCTCACGCACGGTTCCCCGAAACAGGAAATTCTCCTGCAGCACGACACCGATATTTCGGCGAAGGTGCGCGACATCCAGTTCGCGGATGTCCAGTCCGTCGACCCGCATGATGCCGGACTGCATTTTGTAGAGCCCCTGCATCAACCGGGTCAGGGTCGTTTTTCCGGACCCGCTGCGACCCACGATGCCCACCACTTTGCCAGCCGGGATCTTGATGGAGATGTCGTCCAGGGCAGGTGGGCTGGTGGGAGAATAATGGAATGTCACGTTTTCAAATTCGAGGCTCCCGTCGTAGGTGGGGCGGAGACCTCGATCGATACCCTCTTCGGCCGGATTGTTCATCACGGTTCCGAGCATACGGACCGAAAGAGCGGTTTCCTGGTAGGAATGAACCAGGGAAACCAGTTGCACCAGGGGACCGGTCACCCGTCCGGCGATCATGTTGAAAGCCACCAGGGCACCGACACTCAGGTCACCGCCAAAAACCAGGTTGGCTCCCACGCAGATCACCATGACCGTCATCAGTTTTTCGAGAAATTTTGAAATACTGGTTGCCACGGTGGAGATCTTTCCGACACGGTAGTGCATGGCAACACTCTGGGCGGTTTTGTCATCCCATTTCTTTTTCTGAACCGGCTCCATGCCCAATGCCTTGACGGTCTGGATACCGTGGATGGATTCCACGAGCATCGCCTGTCGGTCACCCTCGGCCTGGTAGAGAGCTTCCAGTCGACGACGATAGGGGCCCATCAGCAGTCCTATGACCAGTCCCAGCAATCCCGATCCGATGAGGACGACCATCAGCAGCGTCGGACTGTACCAGTACATGACCGGAATGAAAACCAGTAACGCGGTGGCATCGAGCGCGGTCAGGAACAGGCTGCCGGTCAAGAACTCACGAATGGAAGAGGTCTGTTGCATGTGCTTGGTCAGCACGCCGGCAGTGATATGATCAAAAAACGTGATTGGCAACCTGAGCAGGTGTTGAAAGGTCCTCGTCGATACGCGGACATCGATCTTGCTCGTTGCATGCAGCAGCAGGTAGCCACGCATGAAGTTGAGAATCCCGTCAAAGCCGAGCGCAAGGACGATCCCCACCGTCAGGACCGTAAGCGTCTGAACGGCGCTGTTGACCAGCACCTTATCAATCACGATCTGGAAAAACAGTGGCGTGACCAGGGCGATCAGGTGGATAAAGACGACGGCGACCGCGACATCCACAAAAGACTTCCACTGTTTGAAGATTTCCGGAATGAACCATCGCAGGCTGAATGGCTGGTTCTGGTCCATCAGGCCAAAGTGCTTTTTGACCAGGATGGCTTCGCCATCCCATTTCTTCAGCAGGTCTTCCTTGTTGACAAAGATGAAATCGTGGCGGTCAGCCAGCGGATCAAAAATGGCGATTTGCTCAACGGTTTTGCCATCGACCTCGGTTTCCCGGTTGCCGACAAAAATGACATAGTTGTCATTGTTGAGCTTGGCCATGACCGGGTAAGCCTCTCCCATTTGCATCAGCTGTTTCCAACGCAGTCGGGTGGACTTGGCTTTCAGGTCATTGTCCTTGGCAATTCGCAGGATGCGGCGGAGCGATGGCTCCCGGTTTTCCAGCGAATATTCGTGGATGATGCGGTCAGCGCTGATATCGATCCCGTGATGGCGGGCGATCAGCGAGAGACAGACCAGGGAGGTGTGAGGGCTCTTTTCCGATTCACCGGACGGGGGTTCGCCCGCAGAGCCTGAAGATCCATGGGGTGGATCCAGTGGCCCCTGGGAGTCCTGCCCGGAATTCGCGCCGGATTCCCTTGAAGGGGCGCCCTCTGCGGGGGGGGAGGCATCCAGCATCTCCTCGGAGCCCACGACGATCTCTCCCGGGGTGGACCTGTCGCTATCGAATCGGGATTCCTGTTTTTTGCTGGACATGACTGGCAAGGGCCCTCGTTTATGACTTTGGACGACCAATCCGGATAATCGTTCCCATACGAAAAAACCTCGTCCAGAAACGGACGAGGCTGAATGGATTCAGTATGGGACTCGGATCCGGATTGACCCGAAAGTCTACGAGGGAATTGCGAGAAAGCCAAATTGATCTTGGAATTCTGTACGCTCGAATCGCTGCAATCTGTTGGTTGCCTGCAGAAAAATCGATCTAAGACTCATATCCTGACCAATCTGCTCACCGTTATTGTCGAACAGTCGCAGCGTTTCGACACGGGATCCACCCCAATGCTGGTTGTTCATGGTGATGGTTCCTTCCGATTTCTCCCCATTCATGGTCAGGGAGATGCGAAGCTTGCTGTCATCAATCTTCGCGAAGGACAGATCTTGTTTAAAGGAATCGAAATTGTCATGGAATGCATGGATCTCGACCACGTCTTTTCCACCGCCCCGGTCCTCGTCAATGGTCAGTTTGCCATCACCGAGAGAATAAACATAGGTATCGTGTCCCTCGTTGCCGATGGCCGTGTCCCGACCACCCTTGGTAGCGATGGTGTCATTGCCACGACCCCCGATAATCCGGTTATCGGCCTCATTTCCGGTAATATTGTCATGTCCGCTACCGGAGACAAGATTCTCAATGACCGTGCCATAGGCGATGTTGAAGTTCCGCAGCTCGCCTGCAACCGAGCTCAGGTGCCCCTCCCTCAAATCGATCGTGGCGCTGGGGGTGTAATTCGAGAAATTCAGGGTGTCGACTCCACTGGGATCGAAAATGGTCTCGGCATAGAGGTCGTGCTCGTTGGGGGACCAGCGGTAGACGTTGTCTTCCTTGTTGACCTCGGTGTTGCGGCCATACAGGTCAGCAATGGCGTATTCGTCATAAAGCATCGTGGTGGCCGGACCATCAGTCAGCGGGAACGCCGGGTCGGGGATGTTGACCGACCGGGTATAGGACATCGTGGTGTATTCGTGAGTGTTGACCTGCGGACGCAGAACGGGATTGCCCGGTTCGGTTTCGCCGAAGGGGTGATCCAGACCGATTGCATGGCCGACCTCATGAATCAGTGACAGGTAGAGATCGCTTCCCTTTTCCAATGCCCAGTCATCGAACCAGCCCATGGTGATCGCGTCACCGTTTTCATCCACGGACTCGTACAGGAAATCCAATTCAGCCCAGATGTCACCCGGGACGCCGAAATTGTTGTTGGGATTGGTGCCAAAGACCGGCGGCAGGTAGGCATAGGCAATTGCATCGACGTTGTCGATCATGCCAAAACGGAAGACACCCCCCACGTTGTCGCTGACCTCAACAAAATTGAGGCCGTATCGGTCCGAGTAAACCTCCTTGAGGATTTCACGCGTCGCCTGACGCATCTTGGGAGTGAACGGCTGGAAGGTCCCATTGTCCTCATCCAGATCCGTGTAATAAATGGGCAATGAATCGGGAAAACTGTAAGTCAGGGTAACCCCTGTACCGAAAACGCCCGGTCCCCACTTGAGAGGTGGATCCTGCAGGGCTTCCTTGGCATTGAAAACGGTCGTGGCATTCACCCGTTGCCAGGTGCTCCATTCCGAACCGTTGTTGCCCCGGATGTAAATCTCGTCATGCTCGATTCCCCGGTCGATGACACCGCTGATAAAGCTTACGTCGGCCAGTTCCGCCGAGGTGAAATCCCGGATTCGCTGGGCCTCGAGAGCCTCTCCTTCAAAGGTAATGCTTCCCGTCAGTTCGTTGTCAAAGGAGTCTTTTTCGGTGGTCGCATCGAAAAACTGCCAGCGTGTGACTGCAGGTCCCGCATCCGTCTGGGCAATCCAGTCGTTGATGTCGACGACGGTCGAATCCCCAATCACCTGGACATTTTCAGGGGTGTCAATATCTGGTGTGGCAACGGAGTCGACACGGAAAGTCTTGACTGCGCTGAAGAACTTTCCGTCCGAAACCTTGACCCGCAGTCTTTCATTATCGGGAACGAGTGCAGAATGATACTGGACCCGTCCATTCTCGATGTCACGTGCGTTGACCGTAAACCATTCCCGTGAGTTCTGGCGAATGCAATTGACCGAGAAGAAACCGCCGTCGATCAGAACACCGGTATCGAAAAAGCTGTATTTTTTCGCGGTGTTGCCGTCACGGTCCCTCCAGGAGAACAGGTTGCCCGCATTGACCACTGTCTGGGTTTTCAATTCGCGGTCAACAGCCGTAACGATGGGGCGATACCGGTTGCGTGTGGTCGTCACGTCGTTGGACTCGACCTGGCTCCATCGCTCGCCATCGTAAGCCTGCACGAAAAACTTTTCAGTCTGGGGATTCCGACCGCCGTAGTAACGGAGCTTGTTCAGCTCTTCGCCGCTCAGTTCAAACCAGCGCCCCTGACGCTGTTTCACGTTGTTCAGCCAGAAAGAGCCGCTGTTAACATTTGATTTCTGGTCCTTGACACGGTACCGGGTGATCGGATCACCGTCAAAATCGGATGCCACGAACATGGTCCTGGCGAGAATGTTTTCGTTTCCCAGCACGGTGGAGTCGAAAGTTTCCACTTCGGGAGGCCGCAGGTTCGGATCAACCGTAAAGACCCGGGCCGACGTAGGTTCACTCCAGAAGCCACCATCATAAGCGAGGATGTTGACGATTTCGTTGGCAACAATCAGACCGGCGTGGTAGCGGACGCTATCAAGTTCATCCGCGGCGACTTCAAACCATTGTCCTGCATTTTGCTGAACACCATCCACAGTGAAAAAACCGGATTGGTCCAATCCGTTGCTGTCATACAACCGGACCTTTGCAAGAGGATTTTCGTCAAGATCCGAATAGTCAAACAGCAGGCTTGCCCTGACGGATCCGTTCAGACTGACCTCTCGGTCGATTCCGTTAACACTGGGTGGAAAAAAGTTGGCCATTGAAATCGCCTCTTTGATTCAACTGTCTTGCGACTAAAAATTTGGTGACTTGGGTGGTTCCGGGACCTCGTTCCCGACCGGAGCCGTTTGGTTTTCGCCTTCCTTGGTTTTGACCACACCCGCATCGACCAGCTTCTTGACAAGGTCTTCCATCGCACTGAAACTTCGTAAAAAACCATCCGGCGGCATTACGATTCTCTGGCGAAACTCGAGTTGTGGTTTCCCTTCTGCGTCCTGTTTGGTGGGTGACAAGCTGACCAGGTCAATTCTCACCATTCCACCAGAAAGCGTAATTTCTCCCATTCCGTCTGCAAAAATTTCCGCTCTTGAATCCATTCTTACCATCCTTTTCGTTGACAAATTTACCGACCAGCGTTCCTGAAAACCGGTCGTAAAACTCCATAGTAGTTAGAGCCTCCAATTCATGTCCAGCTTGTTCCTTCCCAATATCTCGGGGATTTAAGCTTCCCTCACCCAAAAAACCGGAAAATTCTGCTCAACTTGGATGTCTCCTGTATTCCGTGTTGAGACGGTGGAAATGAGAACCGAGTTCCCGTTTTTTTTCAGAGAGTCGCTTATTCGCGAGCCGCTCTCTTCAGTTCACCCAAAACGGTCGAATTCTCCTCGATTTCCAGCCTTTTGCGGATTGCAGCGTCGGATACGTCCCCGCTATAGCGGCCGAGAGCCCATGCAGAAGCGGCCCTGACGAGGGTTTCCGGGTCATTCAGCCCTTTTTCCAGGGCGGGAATCGAGTCGGGCGATAAAAGGTTGCCCAGTACAATCGCTGCATTCCTCAAAATGCCCCGCCTTTTGCTCCTCCAAAAAGGGGATCGGCGAAATCTTTGACGGAAATCTTCCTCGTTCATTTCGAAAAGAAAATGCAAATCCTGCTTCTCGAGGCCCGTTTTCGGGCCTGCCAAAGGGTTGTTGGATGCTTTTTGGGCATCCAAAAGTGCCTCCTGCTTTCGATTCCAGGGACAGACTTCCTGACAGATGTCACAACCGAACAGCCAGTCTCCGATGCCCTCACGAAACGGAGGTTCGGGCAGGGAACGGCTCTCAATCGTGAAATAACTGATGCAGCGGGACCCATCCAGGACGTAAGGCTCGACAAAGGCATTCGTGGGACAGGCATCCAGGCAGGCGGTGCAGGTTCCGCAATGGTTTTTCTCAAACGGGGAGTCGTATTCGAGTGTCTGATCGGTCAGAAGGGCGGAGAGAAAGAACCAGCTGCCATCTGTCGGGGAAATCAACATTGTGTTTTTCCCCTGCCAGCCAATGCCTGCCAGCTGGGCGAACTCCCTTTCCAGCAGGGGGGCCGTGTCCACAACTCCGCGGAACTTGGCGGTGGGCTCGATGGACTCAAAGTGCTTTTTTGCCATCTTCAGCCGGGCGTGGATGACATCGTGATAATCGACGCCGTTCCGGGCATAGCGGGCGATTTTACCCACGTTTTCAGTTTCACCCGGCTCCGCTGCGACACCATACTTGGAACCCAGCATCACGATGGACCGCACCCCCTCCAGGACACTCCGGGGGTGAGCGTAGGCTTCCCTTCGTTCCGGCAGGTAACTCATTTCGCCCGCATAGCCGGCATCCAGCCACTGGTGAAAGCGGGAAAGTCCACTTGGGGTGACCGCCGGGCAGATTCCCACGAGGTCAAAATCACGGGCCAGATACTCCCGGATAACGAATGAATCAAGCTTGGAAACTGGCGACGACAAGGGGCTACCGATGGGTATGGACTCAAAAACTGATTTGGCCTACAAGTTTCGGGTTGATTTGTGAGTGACTTTGATCACCTTGTAAGGAACTGATCCCGGTGGCCCCAGCCAGGGCAGCATCCTGTTCAAAGGGTGGGTTGGAACATCTTGGCAGATCTGAACCTGAAACCATTTTGAGATGACGCCATGATTACGAAAACAGCACTCGCCCTGATTTTTACCGTATTTCTGACGGTTGGCCTTGATTCGTCCGCTTGTGAAGCCCAGTCCCCCTCCTGTTGTCTGAATTCCTGGGGAATTCAATCGGGTAACCGGGTGATCGCACCGAATCCACCCTACTTTGCAATGCATCCACCCGTCTATTACGACCGGATCGTCCCCCGGGCTTATGGAATCAGCCCATTTGCGGTTCCGCCGGGAGTGATGCCGGTGGAAAACGAGTTCAGAAAGACCGTTGCACCCAAGTCAGTGAAAAACCCCTATTTTCAGCCAGCAGACCGGAAGGCACGTCAGGTCTCCGACCCAGTTGAAACGGGCGGCAATCAGCCACGGTTTAAAAAGGCGGGCTCCAAGAAAGTGGTCAACCCCCACTACCCGAAAAAGGTGGTTTAACACTTTGTTGGGGGGCGTTTTCGCCTGGAGGCATCCCCATCAAAGCCTTTTTCGGCTCTCCAGCCGGACAACCAAAATGAACGAGGGAAAGGGCTTCTGCATCTGAAATCCGGGAATCCCCTTCCGCATCCGACCGGCTATCACCCGAGCCCTGGATCCGCCAGTTCGGTCAACCTGCAGTTGCTGCCGATTGGCTGCGAAAGCCGGCAGGTGGTCAAACGATCCTCATCGGGTCGCTCCATTCCCTGTGCCGGTTTTCAGGAATTCCATTGGCCGCATCGGGCCATGGGAGTTCTTTTCACAGGTGCTGCCGACAGGCATCATCAAAACCGAGACGCCAGGGGAATCTGATCGCTGCTTGGCCTGTTACGTCTAAAAGTTGGCAAAGTGCCTATTGGCAGAAAGGTCCTTTTGTTGACGGTTTTCACCTGCATTCTGCGAATTGGTTTATATTAACGTTTTAGGTGCCCTTTTCGATTGCCCGGTTTTCTTTGGCGTTGGATTCGATTTTGGGAGCCATGCCAGCAGGACCCAGATCAACAGTCATGTCAGAAGTTCAGGAAGTAGCCAAGCGAATCATTACCAATGTGGAAAAGGTCATTGTTGGCAAACGCCAGCAGCTGGTTCTTTCGCTGGTTTCCTGGTTTTGCGAAGGCCATATTCTGCTGGAGGATGTCCCCGGGGTTGCCAAGACCATGCTGGCACGGGCACTGGCAGCCAGTATCGGAGGGGACTTCAAGCGGATTCAGTGCACGCCTGACCTCCTGCCAAGCGATGTGACCGGAGCTTCGATCTACAATCAGAAATCGGGTGAATTCGAATTCCGGGCGGGACCGCTGTTTGGCAACATCGTTTTGGCCGACGAAGTCAATCGGACCACGCCGAGGACGCAAGCTGCCCTCCTGGAAGCGATGGCCGAAGCAAGGATTACCGTCGACGGAACCACCTACAAACTGAATCCACCTTTCGTAGTGATTGCCACCCAGAACCCGGTAGATCAGGAGGGGACCTTTCCGCTGCCGGAGGCACAGCTCGACCGTTTTCTGATGAAATTCAGTCTCGGTTACCCGGCGATGGACGAGGAACTGCAGATGCTTGAAATGCTGCAGGCGGGACATCCGGTTGAAAACCTTACCCCGGTGGTTTCCACGGAAGAAATTGTCCAATGCCAGAAAAAAATTCGCTCCGTTTATGTCGATCCCAAGGTGCGAAAGTACATTCTGCAAATCGTTCACGACACGCGAAACCATGACGACCTGAGCCTCGGAGGAAGTCCGCGTGCGTCGATTGCCCTTTTTCGGACGGCCCAGGCGATGGCTGCGATCCGCGGGAGGAATTTTGTGCAACCGGATGATGTGAAACGGGTGGCATCGCCGGTGATGACACACCGTATGATCCTCAAACCGGAAAGCCGGCTGAGAAAGGTGACGGCTGGCCAGGTGGTGGAGGCGATCCTCTCGGAAATAGCGGTTCCAATTTTGACGGCGGATTAGAGGACGGCCGTCCCCGGAACCCGGCAGGCCGCCAGCAAAAGGGGAAGACTTCTCGGGGGCAGGTTTTGTGACACGGCCCAGGTTCACTGGTCAGATTCAATAGCCAAATACACGGGCCAGAAAAATTCAGATCAGATGTGCCGGGGCAAAAGGCCTTGGCAAAAGTAGCAGCGCAAAAACAGGAAAATGAATTAGAAGCAGTTGGATGCGGTAAAGCGATACCTGAATGCTGACCGGTTTCGTCTCCCGGAAATCGGCGGATTCCTGGCAATGGAGAATGGAAATGGGTTGGATACTGGTGGGCATCATCGGGTTTCTGCTCGCGCTCGTTTTCAAAATGAGCCTGCTCCTGTACGCGATCTACACGTTGGCCGGCATCGCGTTGTTGAGTCGTTGGCTTTCCCGAACCTGGGCAGGGGGTCTCCAGGCTGAGCGGAGGTGCCGCCAGTTGACGGCTGAGATTGGTGACAGGATTCCGGTGGAAATTGTTGTCAAGAATACCGGTTCCCTGCCGGTTCTCTGGATGTTGGTCGAGGACCTTTTGCCTCGCGATGCGATGTTATACAAACCTCCCAAACTGGGGGTGCATGGTTCACGTATCGCCGTGGCCAAGATCAACGGGAAATCCGAATACCGGATGATGTATTACCTGGAATGCAACCGCAGAGGGTATTTCCAGATCGGTCCCCTCGTTCTGGAAACGGGAGATCTGTTTGGCCTGCATCGTCGTTTCAAGGTTCTTTCCAAGCCGAATTATGTGTTGGTGCTCCCCCAGCCGGTTCCATTGACGGGTTACGATGTGGCTTCCCGAAGACCGATTGGTGAAGTGACCATGACTTACCGGATTTTCGAGGACCCCACGCGGATTGCTGGTGTCAGGGAGTACCAGAGGGGTGATTCGATGAACCGGATCAACTGGAAAGCCACCGCTCGCACCGGTGAATTGCAGAGCAAGGTCTGCGAACCCTCCACCGTGATCGGCGCAACCATCCTGGTTGATTTTCACCGCAAGGCATTTCCACGTCAGTACGAACCCTACCGCAGCGAAATCGCCATCACGGCCGCTGCTTCGATCGCCAACACGGTTTACCACATGAATCAGCAGATTGGACTGATTTCCAATGGTCGCGATGCTGCCGACCGAATTCGAACGGAAGGGTGGGTGGGCGATTCCAGGACCCGTAATGAGGCCAAAGCCTCAGCCGAGATGCAGGAGGAGAGCGGGCGGTTGCGCCCGGTGGTGGTGGAAACGAGGCGGGGGGTCGAGCAGCTCCAGCGAATTTTCGAAGCCCTGGCTCGATTGGAAAAGACCAGTGGTCTCGACCTGGCACGCCTGGTCTCGGAAGCAGCCGATCGCCTGCCCCGGGATGCCACCGTGATTGCCATTCTTTCCAGGGTAACCGATGTCGAAGTGGTCGCCCTGACCTCGCTGCGAAACCAGGGTTACGCGGTGACGGCCGTTATCAACTGCCACAATATCGAAGAATTTGCCGCCAATAGCGGACCGTTGATCGCAGAAGGAATCGAGACGCGACACCTGAAAGACGAGGAGTCGATCTCGGAGATTTGCAAAAAACAGGCGGTTGCTGCCGCCAAGTAGCTCACCCGGTTCAACGGCAGGCATCCTGCCTTTCTGGTGGGGCCTGTTGCAAAGTGGATGACGTTTGGCGAAAACAGGTTGGAGTCGAAAAAATTTCCGGCTAAGCTGGTGCCAATGGCCCTTCCCCAGAATCCCACCTTAAGGAACTCCTGTGATCAAGAAATCTTCGCTGTTTGCCTCGGTTGTTGCCCTTCACTTCTTCCTCGGGTTTGCCGATCTGACTGCCAGGGGTGAGGATGGTTGGGTCTCCCTGTTTGACGGGAAAACCCTCAAGGGTTGGATCCAGAAAAACGGCACTGCCAAATATGTTGTGAAAAACGGAACGATCGAGGGGACAACCAACACCGGCAGTCCCAATTCCTTTCTCTGCACCGAAAAACTCTATGCTGATTTTGAGTTGGAATTCGAAGTCAAGGTCCATGACCGGTTGAATTCGGGGGTCCAGATTCGATCACAAACCAAACCGGTCGACGGGAAAAGCAAAGCCCGGTTTGGCCGGGTCAATGGTCCCCAGGTCGAAATCGAGAGCGGTCCCGCCGAAGCCGGCTATGTTTATGGTGAAGCGACCGGGCGGGGTTGGTTGACTCCGAAAGAGCGGCTCAAGAAGCACGACCATTTCAAAAATGGAGAATGGAACCGTTACCGGGTTGTGGCCAAGGGGCCCCGCATTCAAACCTGGATCAACGGCGAGATGATCGAAGACCTGACTGACGAACCGATATACAAATCACACCCCAGGGGATTCATCGGCTTGCAGGTGCACGGGATTCCCAAAAACCAGGGTCCCTATTCGGTGGCTTGGAAGAATATCCGCATTAAGGAACTCAAATAAGTTTGTTCCGGAAGGGTTGTTTCGGGGCCTGACTGGCCCGGTGGAACAGCCTTCTGGTTGGCAGCACAGGAGACCCGGTTCATCAGGAGCGGAGGGTGATCGTGATCGGAAAAGTTTGTCGTCTTTCGCTGGTTTCGCTGGCGGTGTCAGTGATTCTTCCATTCGTGGTTCCTGTTTTTGCGACCGATGAAGATGCAGGAATCGATTTTTTCGAAAAGAAAATCCGTCCTGTCCTGGTAGAGCACTGTTATGAGTGCCACTCCGGGGATGCCAAGTCGCTCAAAGGGGGATTGTTGCTGGAGTACCGGGAGCAGTTGCTCAAGGGAGGGGACTCGGGTCCGGCAATCATCGACAGAAAACCGGCAGACAGCCTGTTGATGGAGTCCCTCAGGTGGGAAGGTCTTGAGATGCCTCCCTCTGGCAAGTTGCCGCAGCGCGTGATTCAGGATTTTCAAAAGTGGATCCAGATGGGCGCCCCCTGGCCAAGTTCCAGGAAGACGCCCCTGATCGATTCCAGCAAGACCTATAACTGGAAGGACTTGCAACAGGCCCACTGGGCATTTCGCCCTGTCAGGAAACCGGAGCCGCCTCAGGTTGCGGCAGAGGATTGGGTCAGAAACGGAATCGATCGTTTCGTTCTTGCGAGGCTGGATGCTGCCGGGTTGGCACCGGCTCCTTCGGCCACAGGGATCGACCTGGTTCGACGGATTTATTTTGACCTGGTGGGATTGCCTCCCGGCCCGGAACAGGTTGCCCGTTTTTCAGAAATATACAGTAATGATCCGGATCGGGCGGTTCGTGAACTGGTCGATCAGTTGCTGGAGTCTTCCCAGTACGGGGAGCGTTGGGGAAGGCACTGGCTGGATGTGGCCCGCTACAGCGACGGGTTTGGAGGGTTTAATGATAACGCTGCGATGAACGATGCCTGGCGTTACCGGGACTGGGTCGTTTCCTCTTTGAACCGGGATCTTCCTTTTGAGGATTTTATTCTCCTCCAGATTGCAGGTGACCTGGTTACTGAAAAGAAATCACCCGTGGCGACCGGGTTCCTGGCGTTGGGGCCGACCTATCGCAGTGACGGGGGAGACCCGGACAGTGTTTCCCAGGCCAAGAGTGAAACGCTCGATGACCGGATCGATACGCTTTCCAGGGGGCTGATGGGGATCACGGCTTCCTGCTCTCGCTGTCATGACCACAAGTTCGATCCCATTCCCCAGCTGGATTACTATTCGTTGGCAGGAGTTTTCAACAACACTGCCGTCCACCAGGTTCCCCTTGCCAGTCAGGAAGAGGTCGACAGGTACAACGATCACCAGAAGAAAATCCAGGAAGCCAACAAGCAGTTGCAGCAACTGAATAACGGGATCAAAAAAGAAAAGCGTTCTCCCAACGAAAAAGAAAAAAGCCAGCAGACGCAGTTGCAGCAACAGCTGGATCAACTGCGAAAAAATGCTCCTCAGAAATATGATACCGCCCACGCGCTGCGTGATTCGGGTTCCGGAAACATGAAGGTCGCCATCCGCGGAAACCTGCGGAAAACGGGCGAAGAGGCCCCACGTCGTTTCCTGCGGATTCTGGCGGGTGAGCATCCTCCCCTGTTCACTGGTGGCAGTGGTCGACTGGAACTTGCCAGGGCAATCGTTGATTCGGCAAACCCGCTCACCTACCGGGTATTTGTCAACCGGATCTGGCAGCATCATATTGGCAGGGCGATTGTTCGCACCCCGAGCAATTTTGGGAAGCTGGGCGAGTCGCCCACGCATCCCCAGTTGCTGGACTGGCTGGCCTCCCAACTTTTGGAGAGCGGTTCGATCAAGCAATTGCATCGCCTGATCCTGAATTCTTCGACTTACCGCATGAGCACCCGGTACAACGGGGAGTCCTTCCTGAAGGATGGAGACAACCGGCTCCTGTGGCGAATGAATCCCCGTCGGTTGGATGTCGAGGCCTGGCGGGATGCCCTGTTGGCCGTTTCCGGTGAACTCGACCCGACCATGGGAGGGCCGCCCAGTGAAGACATCAACATGAAAAGGCGAACCTTGTATTTCAAGGTCAGTCGGGGAGGCGATCGCTTTCGCAGCGATGAATTGTTGCGAATGTTTGATTTTCCCCTGATGAGGGCCACCGTTGCCCAGCGCCCGGTTTCGATTGTACCGCAGCAGTACCTGTTCATGCTCAACAGCCAATTCATGGGCGATCGCGCCCGTGCACTGGCTGGACGACTCAAGGCGGGAGCGGACAGCGATGGGACGCGAATCGAGCAGGCGTATCAACTTTTGTTTGCCCGCAAGCCGCTGGCTGACGAAAAAGAGCTTGGATTGAAATTTGTTGGCCAGAAGTCGACCGGAAAAGTCGATCATTGGGAAAAGTACTGTCAGGTATTGCTGAGCAGCAACGAGTTTTTGTACCTGCAATGAGGGTTGCTCTGGAAAACCTGAAATTTCAAAATTTGAAAGGTCTGGAATGTTTCATCGAAACCCTTTTGCTCCCATCTCCCGCCGGGAAATGATCAGTCGCATGGGTGCCGGATTCGGCACCATTGGTTTGGCGGGTGTCCTGGCCGATTCGGGCTTGCTGGGCGCGGAAAAATCCGGTTCTCCCGCGGGTTCGGCTCCCCTGCTTCCCAAGGCACCCCATTTTGCGCCCAAGGCCAAGCGGGTTATCCAGCTCTTCATGCCGGGGGGCCCTTCACAGGTCGATACCTTTGACCATAAACCCGCGCTTGCCAAACATGCGGGCCAGCGTCCCAAGATCGTCGATCGGAAGACTCTGAGAAACACGCGGAACGGCCTGATGGTTTCTCCCTTTGGATTCAAGCAGTACGGACAATCGGGCAAGTGGGTCAGCGACATTTTTCCGCAGGTGGCCCAGGAGGTGGATGAACTCTGTTTCGTGCATTCCATGCACACGGATATCCCCGAGCACGCGGGAGCGATTCTGATGTTCAACCTCGGGCATCTGCAACCCAGTCGACCCAGCCTCGGCAGCTGGTTGACCTACGGCCTGGGTAGCGAGAACCAGAACCTGCCCGGCTTCGTTGCCATGAGTCCACGTGCCCAGCCCCGGGGGAAACTGGCAAATTGGGGGAACGCATTCCTGCCGGGAGCCTATGCCGGGACTTACGTCAACATTGCTTCCATGAAGCCTGATCAGATCATGAAGGATCTGAAGAATTCACGGATGAGTCTCAACGAGCAACGTCAGCAGGCGGACCTTTTGACCCGCCTGAACCGGATTCACCTTGAACGCCAGCAGCAGAATCAGCAGTTGGAAGCCGGAATCCAGGCCATGGAAATGGCATTTCGCATGCAGTTCGCCGTACCCGATGCGTTTGACCTGACGCGGGAAACGAAAAAGACTCTCGATCTTTACGGGAGCAGCGAATACGCGAAGGGTTGCCTGCTGGCGCGACGCCTGATTGAACGGGGCGTGCGGTGTGTGCAGCTCTCCCATTCGATCGATGGCTACGACATCGCGTGGGACACCGGGCATGGCGATATTGAGGGGGGCCACGCCAAACTGGCAAAAGCATGTGACCAGGGAATTGCAGCCCTGATCAAGGATTTGCGGAACCGGGGACTCCTGGATGAGACGCTGGTTGTCTGGGGCGGAGAATTCGGTCGGGCACCCACATCGGAAGGGAAAAAGGGAAGGGACCACGATCATTACGGGTTTACCGTCTGGATGTGTGGTGGAGGCGTCAAACCCGGTTTCAGTTATGGGGCGACTGACGAATTCGGTTGTTCGGCAGTTGAAAACCGGGTCCACGTTCATGATTTGCATGCCACGATTTTGCACTGCATGGGACTGGACCACGAAAAACTGACCTACCGGTACAGCGGACGGGATTACCGCCTGACGGATGTTTCCGGTAACGTGATTCAGGATATTCTCGCCTGAGCGACTTCCGTCGAGCTATGGATCGCCGGGGGGACCCGCCTGGTCAGTGATCGCTAAAGGGATTCGAGGTAGGCGAAAAGGTCGGCCAGGTCCCGGCTGTCGACTTCATCAAGCAGATTTTCCGGCATCAGGGATTTCGCAATTTTTTGCCTGCGGGCGATTTCCTTTTTCTCCAGCCGCAGTGTCTGGTTGTTGGAATCCCGCAACAGCACACCGTCCACGGACTCGTAGATGACAATTCCCGAATGGAACTGACTGTCGTTGGTTTCAAACAGTGTGGTCTGGTAGCGGGAGGGAACCTGGTACCCGGGATCCGCGATGGCCCGGTACAAATCGGCCCTGGAAAAACGCCTCGAAACACCCGCCAGATCCGGTCCGAGACGGTTTCGCTTTCCGTGGCAATTACCGCACGATAATCGGGTGTAGAGGCTGGCTCCCCGGCTCGGGTCACCTCGGTTCCAGTCGACCTCTGCCAGTCTCTCGGCCTGCCGGTCCGGATGGTACCTGTTTGAGAGCTCCCGTCTTTTGGCTTCCTCCGGGAATTCCCTGCTCAGGAATTCAAGCCAGCGGTTGGTCGTTTTCACCTGGGGACGATACCCGTCCGATCCAAAAACAAATCCGAAGGAGGTGCCCATGTTTCTCTGCAGGGCGCGGACCAGCCATTCTCGGGCAGCGTACCCCTCCTTGTCCGGACTGATCCGACTCATGGCGGTTGCCAAAGCCAATTGTTCGCTGGCCGAGCGGCTCGCGGAGAGCCGTAGCAGGGCCTGGGCAGAGTTTCGAATGGTCTTGACCTGTGAGGACTTCAGCCCGGCGACAAAACGGGCGCGGTCCATGCCCTCGGGTTTGCTGGCCAGCAACTCAATGACGGTATCCCTCAGGTGGGGGGCGGTGAAAGACTGGCGAATCCGTTTCCAATGTTCCGGGGTGGAAGTGGAGGCCAACAAACGCAAGGTGGAAGTATCCATCTGGAATTCCGGGTTTTTGGCGAGGGCCCGCAGGTAGCGGTCGATCGAATCCCGTTTTTGTTGCCGATCCATGAAACCAAACAGAAAAGCCTGTCCAGGACGGGTGACCCCGGCTTTCACAATTTGTTCCAAAAGCCCTTCATCTCTCTGCACGAGCTGCCGAACGATTTCTTTGAACCGGGGTTCCCAGTTTCGATCCTGGTTCAGTCCTTGGCGATCGATCTTGGCCTGGACCTGCAAAACCTTGGTCGCGAGTTCCGCTCGGGCAGCCGCGGAATCCAGCAGGGGAGAGGCCTTGACCTGGGCGAGAGCAGCCAGAACATGAATGTCGAATGGGGCAGGGGAGTCCGGATGGATCTGCTGCAAAAGCCGCTGGCTGACCTGGGAATTGACCAGTTTGCAGATCGCCAGGCAGCGTATCGTTTCCCTGCGCACCGCCGAATTCGGGCTGGCCAGCCCGTACTTCAAAACTTCCCAGGCTTCGTCTTTCAGATCCTCGGGAAGTGGTTGGCGGGGTTCATAACTTTCAAAGACCTGGGGAAGGCCCTGTCGGGGGCCGACATCTCCCAGGGAGATTTGGAACAGTCGCAGTGCAAGCAGTTGTTTCGCCGGACTGGAAGTCAAACGGAGCCTGGCGAGGCTGAATTCGAGGGCCGGGCGGTTCAGGCGGTTTTGACCCATCTGGCGAGCCATCCAGAGAGTGATGGGAAAGGTGGCTGGATCCTGGTCAAGATGCTTTTCTGGCGAAAAACCCGAGGAAGCGACAAAGCTGGCGGCAGCTTTTTGCAGGTGGACGTTTTCGCTTTCCAAACAGGCAACCAATGGTCCCGCCAGATGACCGGGGATGCTCTGGTTGCCGGTCAGTTCCTCGAGCGCAGCGATACGAACCGGATCCTGTGGATGGTTGAGAAGTTTGAGCAGGACCGCGGATTGGATTTTCTCAAGAGGTTGCTGGCAAATCGACCAGGCGATGCGGGAAAGGATTTCCGGTGATTCGACCAAATGCATTTTTCGCACTGAGGAGTCTGACAGTGGACCAAAAAGGGCTGTTGCAACTTCGACAGCCCGTTTCCTTTGTTGGATCGTAAGGCTGGCGTTGAAGATGCAGTTTTCCATTTTTTCCCTTCCCATTTTCTTTGCTGCCGGTTCCCAGAGAGCGCGGGCCCAGGCGGCCAGGGGTTGGGGAACATCGAGGCAGTCGGACGGGCTTTGGGGAGGAGAGGGAGAAAGATCGCCTTTGCCTGTGTCAACGTACCGGATGCGGTAAACACTTCCCCGGGTGGAGCGTCCTCCCACGGAAATGTAGAGGGATCCATCCGCCCCCACGCATGCGTCGGTTGGAGCAAAACCGTGGGTTCCCTTGCCAGCCAAAAAGAGCTCCTGTTGAAAACCGGAAACCGAGCGAGCCCTGGAGGAACGGCGGACGGCCATCACACGTCCGAAAGTCCAGTCCAGCACGAAAACCGTGTTCCGGTAGGGTGCAGGGAATTGGCTGTGTCGATAACAGGCCACCCCGGTGGGGGAACCCCGACCGAGCCGGGCTGCGACGGTTGGCATGTCAAAAAAAATGTCGGGGCGTTTCCAGCTCCGGCTGATCCACCCGGCGTGCGACCCGGGATGCAGGCGAAAGACCCGCGTCGGTTCGTACCAGGGGAGCGACACATCCCGTTCCCCATCACTGTCGTATATAAAAAGATCCCCCGCTTCGTCGAAGTCGAAATCGTAGGTATTTCTCATTCCATGGGCGTAAATCTCCCGTTGCTTAAAATCGGGGCTGATGCGGGTGATGACACCTGCCGACGGATTCTTGACCGGGGAACGACCGGAGGCCAGGATGTTGGAACCCACTCCCGAGTAATTTCCTGAAACCAGGTACCACCACCCGTCGGGGCCTTTCCGAATGGCGTGCGAGTCGTGTTCTCCGCCTGTTTTCAGAGGGAGGATCAATTCCGGCGGGCCATCGGCCCTGTCGTCCCGGTTGGCATCGCGCAAACGGAGGAGGCCACGGTCACCAACGCAAATCAGGTCATCGCCGTCAAAGCAGAGCCCCATGGCACCGTTTTTCGGGAATTCGGAGTAGAGTCGTGATTTCTCCGCTTTTCCATCACCATCCTCATCCAGCAGGATTCTGATGTAGCCCGGACCGGCCACAACGATTCTTCCCAAACGGTCCGTGGTCATCGAGTAGATATTGGTTGCCAAACTGTCTTCAGCAAAATGGGTGACCCGAAAGCCCTCTGGAGCCCGAAGCCACTCGGCCACGGTTTCCTCCGCTGATACAGGGCTTCCGGAAAAGAGGTGTTGGGTCAGGCCGATGAGCAGAAAGGGGAGAAAGCTGGTTCGCATGGAAATACTGGGAGGTTGAAGCGGCGGTGCCCGGTCGTTTCCGTACAATACAAAAAAACGTTACTTCCTGCACCTTGGGACCGCCTGCCCAGAGCGAATTTAACTGGAAGCGGCGGCCCGAGCAGGCAAAATAGCAACAGGGGAGAGGTGTTCCTTTTCGTTTACTGGTCTCCGGAAACAACTGCCGGAGACTGCTCGCAGGACAGGATCGAATCGAAATCGTGACCGGGAAAAAAAGAATTATCAAGTTCACCTGTCCGCGGTGTCACGCGACCGCCAAGGCATTTGCCGAGGCGGATGACGGGAAAAAAGCAAAGAAGCAGAAGAAAGACTGCTTTCGTTGTGGCGCCAAGATGACCGCGTTGGCTGATGATCTGGAACCAGCAACACCCGCCCAACGTGTTGTGGAAGAAAACCCGGAAAAGACAGTAGAGGGCAGACCGCACGCGCCGGTAAGCGTGCCATCGGAAACCGACACACAGGGTTCAACACCAGGGGAATCCCAAAAGACGAACAAAACCGGGGCATCAGAAGTTCCACCGGATTCTGTTGAACGGGGATCACCGGATGCGTTCTCTTCCCACTCGCAGGATGTGAGTGCGGACTCGTTTGGAGTGGTCGTGACCGATACCAGTTACTCCGTGGGACGCGTGGAGGTGAATACGATCCGCATTTCGGATCACGTTCCCTCGCACTCGTCTGACGGGAAAACTGCTGATGATGGCGGAGAGCAGACTCCCGGACCGTCACCCGGGTCGAATGAAAATCCGATGCCCCTTACCGACAGCCAGTTGTCGACGGCTTCCCGGCAAGAGAATACCCCTGGCGAGGAAGGCGCGGATACCGCTGTGCCCAGGGACTCTCAGCGGACGCCAGTTGACGATGCCACAGGGGAACAAACCACAGGGCAACAAACCACAGGGCATTCCGCGGAATTGGATCAGCCGAGTGGCAGCAGTCACCGCCGGGAGTCGAGTGTCAGCAAAGGGGATGATTCGGCAAACGATGATTCGGCAAACAACGAGAAGTCGTCTGCAAATGGGGTTGAGCCGGAAGATGGAAGAAACGGAAATGCCGAATTGCTGGATGCTGATTTGGCAGTGGATGGGCGGCCCTGGTCGAGTGACCAGACCAAGAATCCCTCCAGCCCCCCGTCTCAGCCGGATGCGGATCAAAGCGAAGCGGCAACCCCGAGGGAGGTCCGTTCTGCCCCAAAAGAAGTTCCCGTGGGGAACCGTCTGAAACTGACCCATGACAATGAAAACAAGTGGTTGGTTGAGGTCCTGTTTTTTACCCGATGCTCCGAGTTTGTCCTCAGGTGCCTGTTGGCTGCCCTTTTCACCGGGCTTGGACTTACTTTCCTGCTTGGTACCTCAACCGTTGCTTTTTATTTTGGATTCCTGGTCCTCTTGCCCGGGTTGCTGGTCCTTGCGGTTGCCGGTGCCGATATCACGACGGAAACGATCGCCGGATGCAGGAAGATGGAACAGTGGACGTCGTGGGAGCTGGATAAAATACTCTCGCAGTCCCTGGTGGTCGTGTTGCCATTCCTGTTTGCCACAATTCCCGGAATCCTGCTTTCGATTCCTTTTATCCTTGCGGTAGGCAACTACCTGGTGACGATGGGGTTGGCAACCTTGAGTTGCCTGTTTCTGTTTCCACTGCTGTTACATTCCACCATCCGAAATCAATCGATCGGTCAACCGTTCTCCGGCAAGGTTTTCGCTTCCGTCCGATCTTCGTTACGTGAGTGGTGGTCCTTTTGGGGGATTTCCCTCGTGTGCGGCTTTTTCGTGATCGGTTTTGGTTTTTTTGTCCTGATGGGCGGCGGTTTTCTTGCCTGTTTGATTGCTGCGGGCGGATCCGTGTTTGTCCTGTTGTGTTATTTCCGTCTTGTCGGTCTCCAATATCGCAGGCTGCTTGCCACCTACTGATTCGGCGGCATCTCCCCACGGGGGCAATCGGCTCCCATTCCAGAACCGGGCTTTCAGTTCTTAAGGCTTCAGGTCCAGGAATTTTTTCAGAAGATCTTGTGGAAACCTGGTCGGGATGCCTGCGGCAGGCAGGCCGATTGGTTTCAAACGACTCGACGGATCGCCGGGAAACGGTCAGGGCGTGTCAAAGAGTCTCACTTTGGAGCTGACCCGATGTCTTTTGAGGCTGTCCACCTTATACTGGTGAAACGTTTTTGTGCTGGTCGACCAACTGCCCGAAAGAATGCCTGATCCCGTCATCCAAGTCCGCGATATTCGTAAGGAATTCAACACCGAATCGCGATCGGTGGTGGCGGTTGATGATCTGACTTTTGAAGTGGCACCTGGAGAGGTTTACGGGCTCCTTGGTCCGAACGGCGCCGGCAAGACGACGACTCTGCGAATGATTCTCGGGTTATTGCAACCCGATTCCGGCTACGCGGAGGTGGGGGGATTCCGGACGTCGGTGGATGCCTTTGAGGTCAAGCGGCGGATTGGTTTTGTTTCCGCGGCCGTTGGCCTGTACCAGTGGTTGACTGCCCGTGAGATGCTACTTTTTTTCGCGGATGTCTATGGTGTGGATCCGGATGAAGCCAACTGCCATGTTGATGAAATTGTCCGGATTTTTTCGTTACAGAAGATCATCGACCAGCGGTGTGCCACCCTCAGTACCGGGCAGAAGCAACGGATCAACCTTGCCCGGGCGCTCATCCACAAACCGCCGGTAATGTTGCTTGACGAACCGACGCTGGGGCTGGATATCGTTGGCAGCAAAGCGGTGTTCGATTATATCGATTTGCTGCGTGACCAGGACAAGGCGATTATCGTGTCCACTCATCGCCTGGATGAGGCTCAACGGCTTTGTGACCGGTTTGGGCTGATTTTCGAGGGGCGATTGCGGGAGGAAGGTACCCTTGAGGAACTTTGCCAACGAACCGGAGAGTCTTCGCTGGTGGAGATGTTCCTGAAGATACTCGCTGTGGAAGGGGAGGATTCTGCTGTGGCAGATATCCTGCTGGATGATGAAAGGGAAAAAACGACGTTCAATTCGGGCGGGAAAAGGTCGGATCTGTTGACAGGTGACCTGACGGAGGGCCCGGGTGATGAGTGAATCCCGTTCAATCCGGCATCGCAATTCCGGAATCCGGAACACCCTCCGATTGACACTCAAGGAGCTCAAGGAGATTTTGCGGGACCGGAGGACGATTCTGACCCTGGTCGGAATGCCGCTTTTGATTTATCCCCTGCTGAGCATCCTGTTTCAGAAATTCTATTTTTCGGCCGCAGGCAATCTGGAACAAACGTCCTATCGGTTTGTGCTGGAGGAGGAATTTGTCGATAACGAGGGAAACCGGGTTGGTCCGGATGAATTGCCGAACGGCTCCCGGCGATTCCGGGACGAAGAACTGGTCGAGGAATTCTGCCGGAGGTTTATCAACCCTGGCGAGTACTACATTTTTCCGGAACTGGAAATCGAGGAGGATGACCGGATTCCGGCCTGGGACCGAATCGAGCAGTTGACCGATTCGAATTATGACCCCCTGTTCGTGAGGCCTTCGGAACGGCGGTATTTCCAGGAAAATTCCATCTCGATCAGAACGGAAGAAAGTGAATCCCTGGAACGGCTGGTTGAATCCGGCGAGGTCGATGTGGGGCTTCGTGTTCAGATTGGTTTCTTCAGGCCACGCGGGCAGAATCGTTACGTTCCGGTTCTTGAAAAGGTGAAAATCATCCAGGCTGATTCGGGAAGCAGTGCCCGGGCAGCAACTTACCTGAGAAAGCGAATTGACGCCACGAATCTGGTGCTGGCCAAAATGCAGTTTCCCTTTCGGGGAAGTTCTTACGATACCCTCAAGGTGGAGGGCATTTCGCAACCTGCCAGCATTTCCATGTCCAGCCTGGTGCCCCTGATCCTGATCCTGATGACAGTCACGGGGGCTGTTTACCCGGCCATTGACCTGACTGCTGGCGAAAGGGAGCGTGGAACGCTGGAGGCCCTGATCGCGGCCCCGGTTCCCCGTTTCCAGGTGTTGTTCGCCAAGTTTATCGGGGTCCTTACTGTTGCAATGCTGACAGCGGTCGTGAATATGACCGGCATGTTTTCAACACTCGCCCTGTTCGGGTTGTTACCCATCCTGTTTGGTGATTCCTATTTTGACCTGTGGGTGATTTTTCAGGTCTTTGCACTGCTCATCCTGTTCGCCGGATTTTTTTCGTCGGTTCTGTTGGCAGTCACCAGCTTTGCGCGAAGTTTCAAGGAAGCCCAGGCTTACATTGTTCCACTGATGCTGGTTTCCATTACACCGGGAATCATCAGCCTGACGCCCGGACTGGAATTGGGCGGCGCGCTGACGGTTGTCCCCCTGATCAATATTGTCCTGCTGGCCCGTGAAATCATGGAAGGCACGGCAACGCCGACGCCTGCGATCATCGCTGTCACCTCGACAGCCCTTTACGGATTGTCGGCTCTGTCGGTTGCTGCCAACATTTTCGGTTCTGATTCCATTCTCTATGGAAACCAGGCCAGCTGGAGATCCCTCGTCCGTCGACCTGTTGAATCCTCGGAGAGCATATCGGTCTCCAGGGCAATGTCGGTTCTGGCGATTATCTTTCCCCTGAGTTTTCTCAGCATTGGACTGGTGGGGCGTGTGCCCCAATGGGTAGCGTCTTACCAGGGAGTGGAAGTCGAGCAGGTTGCCTACTGGGTCAACCTGGTCCCGTTTGTCATCGCAACCCTGTTGGTATTCATTGCCGTCCCCTGGTTTTTCCTCTGGCACGGTCGGATCAACCTGTTGAGGGCGATGGGATTTTGCCGGCCCCATTGGGCTGCTTTTTTGGCAGCCCTCCTGATTGGTGTCTGTCTCTGGCCACTGGTTGGTCAACTGGTGGATTGGACCAATCACCTTGTGGCCGGGACCGCTGGTGACAGTGAACCGGAGTGGAAAAAGACCCTGCTGGAAAAGGCGCAACAGATCGTCGAAAAGTGGCGAACCGTTTCCCCGGTGCTGATTGTCTTCTGTTTCTCGATTGTTCCGGCGATTGCCGAGGAGTTCTTTTTTCGGGGGGTTCTCCTGCGGGCCCTGCAGCCAGGAAACAGGGTTTGGCTGTCGATTACCCTGTCGGCATTGGCCTTCGGGGTATTTCACACTCTCTCGCTGACCGATCTTTCCAGTCAGAAATTCCTTCCCTCCTTTCTGGCAGGACTGTTGCTGGCCTGGCTGGCAGTAAAAAGTGGAAGCATCCTCCCCGGAATTCTGCTTCATTGCCTGAACAACGGAATCCTCGTTTCGCTAGCCTATTACGAACAGAGCCTGGTCGAAGCCGGGTGGATTGACAGTTCCAGGAGCGGATTCCCAACTTGGGTTCTGATTGCGGCCGGAGTGGGATTGTTGGCGGGAATCGGTATCACCGGGTTGCTTTCCCCGCGAGAAAAGGCAAGCCTTCCCGTGGGCAAGCCGGATCAAGAAGATCCATAACAACCAATTCAGGAAACCGGAAAGGAATGGTATGAATCCCAAGCTGACCCGACGCGGAATGATGGCGACTTCCCTTGCAGGAACCGCGGCCGTTGCAACCAGCGGCCCCGTGGAAGCCTCTCCAGCCGGCAGGGGCCGGCCGTTTGATGCCAAAGATGATCCGGAACTCGATTCCTACCGGGTGCAAAAAGGACAAATCCGGCAGTCAGTCATGGGATGGTGTTTCAATCCGATGCCGGCGGTGGAGCTGGGCCGTCATTGCAAGGCGATCGGTTTGGTTGCAATGGAAGGTATTGGAAGTCAGCATTATCCGGCGATCAGGAAACTGGGCCTGGAGATTTCCCTTGTAGGAAGCCATGGATTTGCCAAGGGACCGGTTAATCCGGAGTACCATGCTGAATGCAAAAAGAAAATCATGACCGGGATCGACCTGGCCGTCGAAGTCGGTTCTCCAAGTGTGATTACGTTTACGGGAATGAGTGAAAAAAACATCGATCGTGATCAGTTAGCGTCCAACTGCGTCAAACTCTGGAAAGAGGTGATCGGTTACGCTGAAAAGAACAGGATCAATCTCGTGCTGGAGCACCTCAACTCCAGGGACGATTCCCATCCGATGAAAGGACATCCGGGCTACTTTGGGGACGATGTCGATTTCTGTGTGGAATTGATCAAAAAAGTTGGCTCACCCAACATGAAACTCCTGTTTGATGTCTACCATGTGCAGATCATGAACGGCGATGTCATTCGCCGCCTGCGGGCTTACCAGGAATACATCGGGCACTATCACACCGCCGGGAATCCCGGACGTTGCGAACTGGATGAACACCAGGAAATCAATTATCCGGCGGTGATGCGTGCCATACTCGAGACGGGCTACGAAGGATACGTGGCCCAGGAATTCATTCCCACCTGGAAAAACAGAATCCGCGCTTTGCGACATGCGGCCAAGGTCTGTGACGTCTAGACGATGGCTGCTGATGGAATCGGTGTTCAGTGGGACGTTTTCAATCGGACCCGGACACTGGATTGAGGGATAAGAGAGTGCGGGCTGCGAGCGTCTCCCTCATCGGCGGTCCTGTTCACAGAGAGTCATTCAGGATGGTTACAAGAAAAGGGGCTGGAGGTTTTTCAGCCCCTTGAGATTCGTACGGAGCTTCTATTTCTTCCAGGAATCCGTGCGAAACGGAGACGCCGGCAGCCCTTCCCGGTTGCCAAAATTGGGCTCGGCCAACTGGTCCCAGCCAAATCGGACGGCAACCGGTTTGGACACGCCTTCGGCAGTGACCACAACCTGGTTTCCATCAATCCTGGCTTTTGCCTCGACAAATTTCCTGTCCTCGCCGGCGATCGTATAGTGGGATGGGGCTTTTCCGTCCCGGGTGGTCAGCCCCTTTCCAATGTTGCCAAACGAAAGCCGGGCCTGGTTGCCTTCGATCTTCATCGATTCCAGGGTAGGTCCGGAACAGACCAATTCGGAGCGACCGTAGTCATGCTTGAGGGCCCATAGGGCCAATCTCCTGCCAACATCCTGCTTGTTCCTGGGGTGGATGTCGCGGATGTTGCTGATATCGGTTGTAACTGCCATCCCGGTGTGGGGAACCGAGAGTGTTTTTTCCTGCGCTTCCCAGATAAAAGGGAGTGCGGCAGCGTTACCGTATTTGAAAGGAGCCAACTGTACAAAATAGAAGGGGAGATCCGGGGTGTTCCAGACTTCGCGCCAGCCGTGGATCAGGGCCTTCATCTTTTCGTGGTACAGCATCCCTTCGCCATTATTGGATTCTCCCTGGTACCAGATCGCACCTTTGATGCTGAAAGGGAGAAGCGGATGGATCATGCCGTTATAAAGAGCCAGTGGAGACTGGTGATTGATTCGATTTCCGTTTTTCGCTGGAAAGGAATCGAGTTTGTCAGCGTGGCTTGCCTTGAGGGCTGGAACCTTTTTGAACCCTTCCGGTGGTGTCCAGGGTTCGATCCGGGTTCCTCCCCAATTGGATCCGATCAGCCCGATGGGAACATTCAGTTCCTTGTGGAGCTGGCGGCCAAAATAATATCCCACAGCGGTGAAATCGCCGGCCGTTTTCGGCGAGCAGACTTTCCAGCCTTGTGACGGAACATCGGATTCCGGTTTGTCTGATGGCCGGTGGGGAATCTTGATGTGGCGGATTTTGGGGTAATTGGCGGCCGCAATTTCCTCTTTTGGGTTGTTCGATATCTTGACGGTCCATTCCATGTTGGACTGACCGCTGCAAAGCCAGACCTCGCCGACCAGGATGTTTTCCAGTTGGATCCTGGAACTGCCCTCGATGGACATCGAAAGGGGGCCGCCTGCTTTCATCGGTTTCAGGTTGACCTGCCAGCGACCCGACGAGTCGGTGGTTGTGGTAGCGGATTGCCCATTGAAAGTGACGGTGACTTTCTGGCCTGCATTGTCCCAACCCCAGACGGGGGTTACCTTTCCCCTTTGCAGCACCATGTGGCTGCCGATGATGGATGGGACTTTTGTTTCGGCCAGCAGAGGACCGCAGAAGAGGCAGCACAGGGCTGCGATCAAAAAGGACGGAAATCGCGACATCCAAGGTCTCCCGGATTGATGTGATTGTAAGTGGTCGTTCCCAAATCATGAAAACGCCAGAGAATGAGATGTTCAATATAGTCGGCTGCCGGTTCGCTTTCACCCGGTCCGCCGAATCGAATGGCTTGCCACATTCCGGACACCCAATCGTCTGCACCGTCTTCGTTGGAATTGGCTTGTCGGGAATCCGAACCAGGGATGGGAGAAAGCCGGGAACAGATCAGAATCCTGTTTGACGGCAGAACTCATAGCCGGCGATGGCCACGCTGCAACTCAGATTCAGGCTGCGAACTTGAGGACGGATTGGAATCTTCAGGGAATGCTCACTGGTCGGGTCCAGCAGGAAATCGGGCAATCCGGCTGATTCACGCCCAAAGACCAATGCGTCACCCTGCCTGAAACTGGCATCGTAGAGGGAATGCGTGGCAGTCTTGGAAAAAAAGAAAAAACGCGTTTCCAGCTTTTGCGTCAAATCGTCCCAGTTGTCGACTGTCTCCCATTCAAGGTGCTGCCAGTAATCGAGGCCGGCCCGCTTCAGGTTTTTTTCAGAGAGCTGGAAACCCAGAGGCCTGACGAGCCAGAGTTTGGCTGCCAACGCTACGCAGGTGCGACCGACCGCCCCGGTATTGTGGGGGATCTCGGGTTGGTAAAGGACGATATGAATCCTGGGTTCGTAATTCAACTCGTGGTCTGCCCCTGGTCGAGAATTTTCCGGATGGCCTCCAGACCTGCCCGGTAGACTCCGTCCTCGACCAGTTCAGAGAGTTCCTGTTCCGCGTCGGGCGGACACTGAAAGGTGGAAGACCAGGAGACAAAGGTCCTGTTTCCATCCGTAACGGGAGAAAGTTTGACGGTGGCCACGTAGTTTTCCAGGGGCAGGGGGGCCTCCTCAATGCAATAGGAAAACGTCTTTTTGAGGTCATTCAGGGAAAGCAGGCGTTCGCGAAAATTCGCTCCGTCTTCCAGCCTGAAGTTGCGCACACAACCCACCCGGTCGGAAGGCTGGTTCTCTTCAATGTGACAATCGACGATCAGTGGGTGCCAATCAGCGAGAGCGTTGAAATTACGGATGGAATCCCAAACCCTTTCGATGGGGGCATCCAGTACGGTGCTGTAGTAAACGCCAGGCATGGTCTTCCTTTTTTTCTTGCGATGGTTCCTTGGCTACGTTTCAGAATCCGGCGTACTGCCGCATTCACTGCTGCAGGGGCTTTTTTTCGGGCACCGATGATCCGTCTTCCACTTCGAATTCAGCAACCTGGGTATTCACCGGATGGGCGGGTTGATGGACGAAGTCTCCAAATTTCCTAGAATAGAATATTCGTTTTTAATCTTCCGGCCTACCCGTCAGTGCGCGACCGATCGATCGGGTTCGGCTTTGAAATGGCTGACGCAGACCGGTAGATTCCTTCTGGGGAACGTGTTTTCGGAGATTCCCTCCGTTCAGGGTCCATCCGGATTGCCCGTGGCTTTGCGTAAGCCGTTGAACAGGGCAACCGCAAGGAACCTGTGGTGGGCGAAAGGGGTCGCTGATTCAAAGGAATGAAAGCTTGAGTTAATGAGTACCGACCTGATCCTGGGGACCTCCGGGCATATCGATCACGGGAAAACGTCACTGATCCGGGCGTTGACCGGCGTGAATACGGATCGTTTGCCGGAGGAAAAAAAACGGGGAATTACGATTGAACTCGGTTTTGCTTTGCTGGAACTGGGGGAGTTTCGCATGGGGGTTGTCGACGTTCCGGGGCACGAAAAATTTGTTCGCAACATGCTTGCCGGTGCGACGGGCATGGATGTTGCCATGCTCGTAGTCGCCGCAGACGATTCGATCAAGCAGCAGACCCGGGAGCATCTCGATATCCTGCGAATGCTCAACCTGCCAGCGGGCGTGATTGCCATTACCAAGGTCGACACCGTCGATCCCGACTGGATTGAGCTGGTAGAAGACGAAGTCCGCTCGCTGGTGGAAGGGACGTTCCTGGCGGAGGCTCCGATGATTCGAACCAGCAGTCATACCGGTGAGGGCATTGGAGAACTCAAGGCGGCACTGACCGAGGCGGGTAGCCGGGTGGTCCAGTCGGGAAGGCTGACCGGGATGGAAGCTCCCTTTCGTATGCCGATTGATCGGACTTTTGCCATGGAGGGACATGGTACAGTGGTGACCGGAAGTGTGGCCAGTGGACAGGTGGATGTGGGGGATGAGCTTTTGGTTCAGCCCGGCAATGTTCCCGTGCGGGTGAGAAGCCTGCAGAATCATACGCACGCGGTTGACCAGGTTCACCGGGGGCAGCGGGCGGCCATCAACCTGGCGGGCATTCACCACAACGAAACAGAGCGGGGGCAGGAGCTGACCGCCAAGGGGCACCTCGTGCCAAGCCGGCTTCTGACGGTGAACCTGGTGGCGCTCAAGGATTCCACCCGGCCCATCCGGGACAGGGGGCGGGTCCGTTTGCATGTCGGCTCGGCGGAAATCATCTGCAATGTCCGCTTCCTCGATCGGGAAAAGTTGAATCCTGGCGAATCTGCTCCGGCCCAGCTTTTTCTCAGCGAACCGGCGGTCACTACCTGGAACCAGCCCTTTGTCCTTCGAAGTGAATCTCCCGTCACCACCATTGGCGGGGGCCAGGTGATCAATCCGGATGCGAGGCGGATTCAGAAACCTGACGAGACGGACCTGAAATATGTCAACATGCTGCTGGACCCGGATCCCGTCCAGCGGGCATCTGCGGCACTGTTTTTTGCCGAAACGGAAAATTGGACGCACCCCACGCTGGCGAGGACTGCGGGTATCCGGGATACCGCAGCGGTGTACCAGGAGCTGGGGAAAACCGGAACGATGACCGAGATACAAATTTCTCCCACCCGTTCACTCTGTGTGCATGTGGCAGTGATCGAGCGGATTGTAAATCGTGTTTCAGCGGCTCTCAAGAAACAGCATGAGTTGAATCCTCTCCGCTCGATGATTGATCGAAAATCTTTCCTGAGCGGTTTTGCCTACCTCGGTGAAGAGGCCCTGATTGCTGCTGTTGTGGATCGGATGAAAGCAGAGGACCGAATCCGGCTTTCTCCTACCGGGATCGGCCTGACCGGTTGTGGCCCCAAGCTTTCCAAGAATGAGCAGGCGCTGCTGAACAATATTGTCAGCTGGTTTCGTGGGGATGGATTGACACCCCCTGGAGTTGCCGAGTGCCAAAAACGGGCTACCCGTAACAGGGAGTCTGTTCCACAGTTGGTTGCTCTGGCTGTCAACAATGGTGACCTGGTTGAGATCAATACCGATTTTTACCTGCATTTTGAAGTGGTTGAATCCATCCGGACCAGGTTGAGAGCCCTGTTTGCCAACCAGTCGCAGCTCACCATGGCGGATATCCGGGATTGCCTGGAGACGACCCGGAAATACGCGGTTCCGTTATGTGAATACCTCGATCGGTCGGGATTCACCAGGCGGGAAGGGGATTTCCGTACGCTGAACGAATGACGTTCGATCGGGCGGTGACTCGGAAACCGGTTCCGGCAATTGACGGAGTCGTTGCAAAATCAGGATTCAGTTTCCGGTTTCACCATCCTGTTGGTCGGCTGATCCCATTCCCTCAACGGGACCCATTCCGTTAACGGTCGTCCTTGGCAATACCGTTTTTTAGAGGAGTGTCAGGGGGTTGGCTCGGTTGGAAAGGGGGAGGGAGACCGGTTTTGCCTGTCGGTGGGATTCAAAAACGGCGGCAATCATTTCGACGGTGGCACGGGCTTCGTAGTGGTTGCATTCCGGCAGTCGATCTTCCTCGATGGCACTCAGCAGGTCCCGGCAGGCGGCGATATTTCCAGCGTGCAGTCCGTTTCGTCCAAGGGGTTCCGGTTTTCCAACTCCCTCCGATGAGATTGGCTGCCAGTTTTTTTTGCTCCTGCCAGGGCTCCAGCTGGGATCGTTCAGAACAAAGACATCGGGCACATAACCGGTCAGAACTTCGATCACCCCGGTTGAACCGAAGATCTGAATTCCAAACCTGCCACCGGGGCAGTTTCTCCGGGATGCAAAATAACCGGTGATTCCCTCCTGCAGCCCGTACATGGCCCTGACCTGGTCTCCGGCAAGCGGGCCGATACCTTCGGCTCCCTCGGCAACATCCTTGCGGCTGACCCGGTGACCTGACTGCAGCGCTTCGGCAAAACACCAGTCTGCCTCCCCACCGAAATATTGCATCAGGTTCATCACGTGACTGCCAAGAACCCAAAGGTCCTCCCCACCACCGCGACGATCTTCTTTTCCCCGGCCCCTGATTTCGAGGACTTTGCCGATCGCTCCCTCTTCCAGAAGCCGCTTGACCAGTGGCAGTTTGGGGCTGTAACGGGTTTGATGGGCAATCGCCAGCTTGGTCCGGTTTTTTTCGCAGGCCCTGACGATTTCGTCGGCTTCTTCGAGGTTCCTGCAGAATGGTTTTTCCATGTAGATATGGCAACCGGCCTCGATTGCGGCGAGGACCATCTCGCGGTGTTGGTCCAGCCAGCGGGAACAGACCGCCACGATGTCCGGTTTTTCCTTTTCCAGCATCTTTCGGTAGTCGGCGTAGCCGTTCTCCGTCTCAAGTCTTTTCATCGAGTTTTTCAGGCCTGCCGGTTCGGCATCCGCTATAGCGACCACCCGGGTACGGGGTAACTCCAGCCACACGGTATCAATCCCGTGTCCATAATTTCCGCGGCCTGTATGTCCAATGACGCAGATGCGATATTCTTGAGGGCTCATCTTGAGTTGTGTTTCGTGGAGAAGCAGGTTGGAACACCCTCCACTTTAGCTGAATTTGCCGCGTATTCCAAAATGGCTGAATTCGCCGTTTGTGATGAGGAGACTTTCTTGACGACCATTCATAAATTTGATGCCCAGGACCGACGTTTTGAGCTCGAGGAGGGCGCCGGGTCCGACGCGGTTCATACCGATCCCCAGTATGGTTATGCAGTGACCCGGCTGCATGCCGATTCCGGCTTGTCAGGGACGGGACTGGCCTACACCCTCGGTGCGGGTAACGAGTTGATTTGCGAAGCGATTCGACTGTTGGTGCGGCCCCTCCTGGGGCGTGAAATTGAAGAATTGATGGCGGAATTCGGAAGCGTGCAGCGGTCTCTGGCCGAGCACCAGGCTCTCCGATGGCTGGGTCCCCACAAGGGAGTCATTCACTCTGCCCTGGCGTCCATTACGATCGCCTGCTTTGACCTCTGGGCCAAGCACCGGCAAGTGCCCCTGTGGAGACTCCTGCTGGACCTGGAGTCGCGGGAACTGGCCAACCTGATTGATTTTTCCTACCTCGAAGATGTGCTGACCCGGGACCAAGCCATCGCGATTCTCGACGAACAGCGGGGAAGTCGGGCCTCCCGTCAGCAGGTGCTGGAACAGGGGTACCCGGGATACGATACCTCGGTAGGCTGGTTCCAATACAGTGATGAGCGGATCCGCGAGAATGCCCTGCGGGCGGTCGAGCGTGGATTCACCGCCATGAAACTGAAAGTGGGCAGTCCCTACCCGGAGCACGATATCAGGCGACTGCGAATGATCCGGGAGGCCGTTGGCGAGAATGTGAAACTGATGATCGACGCCAACCAGGCCTGGAGTGTCCCCACCGCCATTGAAACGTGTCGACGGATGTCAGACCTGAACCTCAACTGGGTCGAGGAACCTACGCAACCGGATGATGTCCTCGGGCATGCTGAGATTGCAAAGCAGATTGCCCCGGTACCCGTAGCGGTGGGTGAATGTGTGGCCAACCGTATCCTGTGGAAGAATTTTCTCGAGGCCCAAGCGGTTGGCGTGGTGCAGGCGGACTGCACGCGGTTGGCCGGGATCAGCGAATACCTGGCGGTTGCCATCCTCGCTACCCGCTACCCGGTGCAGGTGATTCCGCATGTAGGCGATATGGGTCAGATCCACCAGCAGTTGGTGCTTTTTAATCATATTGCGCTGGGCCACAAAAAGCTTTTCCTGGAACATATCCCGCACCTGCGAAAGTACTTTGTTCACCCGGCGGAAATTCGGGATGGCAGGTACGTTACCAGTGAAATTCCCGGCTGCGGGACAGATCTGAAGGATTAATTTCTGGTGGGCCGGACCCCGCAAAACTGCCCCGGCTGGTTCGTCTTGCATCGAATACCGTCGTGTGACATAACAAACCCGATTTTTGTTGCCGCACTTTACTCACAGGTTTGCAGGAAATCGTTATGTTCCGGAATCAATTTGCCGTTTTATTCTGTCTCTACGCAATCAGCGCCAGCCAGGCCCTGTCGCAGGAAGAAGCAGCCGGTCAACCGGAAGAAAAAGATCCCCTGGTAGGGCGACGAGTGATGACCGTCGTCTGGGGAGCGGAATTCAAGCTTGGAAAAGACGTGGTGGGCGTCGTTGAACTTGGAAAAGTCTTTACTGTCGATGGTGCCAATGGCAAGTGGTATCACTTTCGAGGCAAGCACGGCTGGATGAAAAAAGACTATTTTCTACCGATGGAAAAAGCGGTATCCCATTTTACGGCTGCCATCAGCGAATCCCCGGAAGCCAAGAATTATCATCACCGTGGAATCGCCTGGCGGGAACGACGGGAATATGAAAAAGCAATTCGGGATATCGAATTTGCCATCCAGATCAACGACCAGGAATCCTCCTACTACAACAGCCTGGGCACGGTTTACCATCGGCAGGAAAATTATGAAAAGGCCCTCGAGTACTACGAAATGGCGTTGAAAATGAGTCCAAACAACATTGGCTTCATGAACAACCGTGGAATCGCACTTCGCGAACTTGGCCGTTTTGCCGATGCAATGAAGGATTTTGATGAAGCGATCCAGTTGGCACCCAATTATGCTTACGCCTATGGAAGCAAGGCCTGGCTGTTGGCTACCGCTGATGACCAGGATTTCATTGACGCCGAAAAGGCGGTGGACCTTGCCAAAACGGCCTGTGAGCTGACCAAGTGGAAGGAAGATGATTTGCTGGGGACTCTGGCTGCCGCCTATGCACGCCAAGGCGACTACGAGCAGGCCAAAAAATGGTTGAACAGTGCAATGGCCATCGACCCGGATAAATACCCCGTATTGCGGCAGGCGATGAAAAAATCTTTCGAAAGAGAATCCGCTTACACGAAATAGTTTTCGGACCGGAAGCCATTTGAAAAATGGCTCAGTTGTTTTTTCCTGCCCATTCTGTTCGGCGTCCAGGCGGTGGCAGGCGATCGGTCCAGGACCTTTTCAGGATAGCTCCCCCTGCAGTCTGCGACGGATTCTTCCAATTCCGGGGCGAGGGCCTCCGCATACCTGGTTTCGGCTTGCCCATGCTGTTTCCAGCGATGGACTCCCGGTCTCGCTTCTGCGCGGTTGGCATTTTGGAGGTGGAGTGGGAGCAACCGGCAGAGGGGCTGTCCGGTCGGTTGAAAAAAAACAACATGTTTTCATCAGGCCACATCCTGTTGAGGTTGGGGTTGGATTCTGTGGTTTTTAACAGATCGGTGGAGAATCAATGGCCGGGATTTCATCCTGAAATCACAAAACGATCAACTTCCTGGGCGTTTCTGGACTAACCTTCAGGCATTCAGCAAGTAAATCCTCAAGTACTTTCATCCGTGAATCAGCTGGCCCCCAATCTCTGGTCCCTCTCCGGCTTTCAACGTTACAAGGTTGAAGTTCTGCTGACGTTTGCGATGGGCACCCTGGGCGCAATTTATGCCGGATTTCCCGATCTGCGGGTCAGCCTGCAGAGCGTCTCTTTTGTTCCCGTTGTCATCAGTTCCATGTTGTTGGGCTGGAAGAAATCGAGCGCGTTCACCGTGGTCGGGGTCTGTCTGTTGATTTGCGTTTTCTGTTTCGCCTGGACCGATCATTCCCCGGCTGAATTCCTCAATCTTGTGCTTTGGGGGTGCACGCTGGGAACCACGGGTGCGGTAATTGGTCTGATTGCGTCCACCAGGGAAAAGCAGGTGCACCGGTTGCTGGCCAAGCAGAATTCACTGGCACTGACTGATCCCCTGACCCAGATCGCCAACCGTCGGGCTTTCGACATTGAAATCGGGAAACGGATGTCGGAAACCCTGAGGCACGATCGTACCCTGTCGGTACTGATGATTGACATTGATTACTTCAAAAATTTTAACGACCAGTATGGCCACAACGTCGGGGATACCGTTTTGCAGACCATTGCGGGGTCCATTCAGAAATGTCTGCGGGATGCCGATCTGGTTGCCCGTTTTGGAGGCGAGGAATTTTCAGTCCTGCTGCCCGACACCTGTCTCGCGGAAGCCCTGATCGTTGCGGAAAGAATTCGCTCCACGGTCGACCAGATCTCTGACCAGGTGATTTCCTGCCCACAAAAGGTCAGCGTCAGTATTGGTGTGACCGAGATTGATTCGACTGACGATGAAAGTTCGATTCTTGAACGGGCGGACATTGCCATGTATGCCGCCAAGCGGGGAGGTCGGAACCAGGTATTTTCAAGCCGTTTAAGCAAGCAGGATGCAGTGCACGGTAACGCGGCTGAAACGCTCACGTTGACTCATTCCATTTTTGACGAAGCCCAGTCGATGCCACACGACGTGGAACCGGTTACCGGTTTGACCTATCGGAAGGTCTTTGACAAGGAACTTTCGCGAAGAATCTATGAATCCGCCCGTTACGGCATGGATTTGTGCCTGGGCTTGGTCAAGGTTGGTCATTCGGAGTGTCCTTCGTTTTCAAAGGAGGAGGTCGGGCAGCAGATCAGCAACGTTGGGGAAAAACTGAGAAAATCCCTGCGAGAATCCGACGTGATCACGTGGTTTTCCGAGCTGGAATTTGGTCTGCTGCTCCCGTTTACCTCGCTCGAGGATGCGGAGCACGTCTGCCGCAGGCTGTTTTTCGAAATCAATACTGATGTGATGTTGGCAGAAGAAAATACGCTGTTTTATGTTCAGTCCATGAAGGTGATTCAGCTCAAGGCCGGAGATTCCAAAAAGCAGGTGCTCAAGAACCCCCGTGCTGCAGTGCCGATCGACAGCTCAGGTATTATCAGTACACGGCTTTAGGGGCAGTCGTGTTCACGCGTCATCACAGCAAATCGAATGAATAGGTTCAGAAGGAGGGTTTCAGGATACAGATTTGAACAACGAGGGAGTTCGTCGGCAGACGTAAGAAGATCGCGTGGGGCTGGGGCCCGCGCGATCATCGATTCGCTGATGATTGCCTCGAAGACTGAACGGGGTCTGCAACCTGCAGCCTGGAACCGCGAGCCATCGGATGATCGTGCCGCTGCAACAACAAAGCGCGTCATGAACTCCTGTGATGGAGCGGGGCTGTTCAAAGAACGGGAGGCCCGTCCTGGCAAAAGAACGCGGGGTGTGATTCAGGGTCGCGGTGGGCTGATCTTGAAATCTGCCTGCGTTTTGACGATTGCCCGGTCATCCGGGAAAGTGTGAAAGGCCTGAATCAGCAGGGAGTTTTCGCGGGCGACGGTGTGTACAAAACTGATGCCGCCCACCGGAATCCTTCCACTGGAGTCAAAGCGATGCATGATTCCGTGCTGTGGGCTGGATTTGGCAAGCTCGTTCTGGAAAGACCAGAACATCTCCGGTTCCACTTTTTCCATCTGGAATTCGGAGCGGTAGCGGACCTGTCCCCTTTCCTCAACCGATTCTTGGAACCCCGGCTGAAACGGCCTGGATTCAATCAGTCGACTGGTCGGCAGGGGGTGGTGGGAAGATGCAGTAACTTCGGTGATACGCGTCAATCCACTTTGAAAATAGAACACGTGTCCGGAGTTGATGATTTCCAAACTGGCATGGTAATTGGAACGGGACACTTCGTATTTCTGCCGGGTTTCAAACAGCTCGGGATGAAGGGCCCGCCCGAAGACCGTCAGCGAGAGTTCGGCAATTTTGGGTCGTGCTGTTAACAAGGTGTCGGGTCTTGGGAAATGGTGGAAAGCTCTGCGGAGTCGATTACATGATGGAAGCCATCCCGGATCCTTTCCGGTTGGTAATTGGCCCTGTTGAATACAGGTTGAACAGGCTTTGAGCCGGATCCAGGCGCGTCTGTCAGCCGCCTGGGCCATTGCGGAGTTGGTTTTGATGCTCTTGCGGCACGAACCAGAACCGGATGGTATTGACGATTGCACCAGTCGTGACGACCTCAGAGCCTGATCCCTCAAGGCTCCATTATTATATGTTTTAATCTGATTTCGACAAAGATCGGTGGAATTGGTTCAAAGTAAGCTATCTTTTTTTTGACGCTAGATAGTCGGATCCCCAGCCCCTTGCTTGTATTGGCGATTCCTGCAGGCGATGCGTGTCGAAAACGCATCTGCAGTCTGCTGATGGAACGCACCATTTGGTAAATGGAAATCACGCAAACCGTTGACTTTGTCCCTCCTGAAAAACCAACGTGCCAGTGCGCGCAGGTCAACACCATTTCTCTGGATGAATCGGCCGATGGGGCGGCACACATCTGTGAAATTTGTCAATTGCCAATCGTGCCTTCTCTGGACGCCATCGACGAGATCACGGAACTGGTCGAAGAAATTACGGTCGCTCCCAAGCCCATGTACGTGCCCGACAAAATGATCGGCCAGTCGCTGGGGGAATTCATCATTCAGGAACGGATCGGTAGTGGTGGCATGGCAAGGGTTTACCTGGCCTACGACACCATCCTCAAGCGACATGTTGCAGTCAAGCTTATTCAGAACAAGAAGCATGTCTCCAAGGAATCGCAGGCTCAGTTGTTGAAGGCGGAGGCTATTTCACAGGCCAGCGTTCAACACCCCAACGTGGTTTCGATTTTCTATGTCGGTACTCATGGCGACGTGCCCTACCTGGCCATGGAGTATGTTGATGGGGAGTCACTGGCGGCGAAAATCAAAAGCAGGGAATTTTCCTTTGCCGAAATCAACCTGATTGCCAGCCAGATCATCGATGGATTGCGGGAAGCCTATGGGATCGGACTTGTTCATGGAGACATCAAACCTGCCAACCTGCTGACCGATGATGACGGGAACGTCAAGCTTTCGGACTTTGGCCTGGCCAGGCACATGCATGACGAAAACTATCAGCCGCGGCGGCTGGTTGGGACTCCATCGTACATGGCTCCGGAACTCTTTGGAAATCATCCAATCGATGAACAGTCAGACCTTTACAGTCTGGGTGTGACCCTGTTTCAGCTGACGTTTGGAGTTTCCCCCTACACGTTGCTGGGAGAAACGGTCGAGGAGGTCCGGCAATCACTTGAGATGTCGACGGTTGAGTTCCCCGCCAAATGGCCAGAAGACCTTCCATTGCAGTGGAAAAAAATTCTTACCAAGCTGTTGGAAAAATCACGTGAAGACAGGTACCAGTCCGTTGCCGAAGTGCAGCAGGACGTTCAAAGCATTTCTTCCAGTGTCATTCCTTCCAAAACGGCACCCAAAATCTGTTCGCAGTTGATCGATAATGGCTTTCTGGTCTTTTTGAATATCCCCTTCATGACAACGCTGGTAGCTTCCATGGGCTCGGGAGATTTCTGGAATTACGTTGCCGCGTTACCCTGGCTGTGTGGTCCGCTTGTTTTTCTCGGTTCCTTCCTGTTCAAGAGGAAGACCCTTGGGCAGTCGTTAACGCAGACCCGTGCAGTGAATTTTCGGCTGGAAACACCGGAAGCGTCGCGATTCGGACAGTTCGTGTTTTTTCAGACGTTACCGGCGATCCTGCTGGTGATGGGGATTTGCCTGAGATCTTTCTCGGGAACACTTGTCATGGCATGCCTTCTGCAGGCTGCACTGGTGGTCGCCATACTGATGGCGATTCACGTTTTCCGGAATTCCGGTCAGTCTTTCGCAGAAAAGTTCTGCAGGTTGGACCTGATCGTAGATACCTGACCCGGTTTCCTGGCAGTCCAGGGATGGCCTGGTGGTTTTTTGAATCAGAACCGGTGCGTGAAAGAGAAGGTTGAGCGCTGCCGGGGGTATGCCGGTACCGGACCCGGTCGGAATCTTGAACGTAGGGGTGGGTCGCAGAATGGGTCTGGAATTCGGCCCCAGTAATGCTCTTCCACGATAACAGGTCGGCGTGGCCCCAAAGATTCGACGTCTGGAGAATTCTGCATTGCCAGCACCACACGGTCTGAGACCCCCGCATTTTTCAACGCAATCAGGTCCTTCGCGTTTGGGCGTGAGGTGATTCCCTGGTTGCTGATTTGGGTAATGACCAGCTCCTCTCCAACGCCCTCCCTGGTCATGGCGATCACCTGGGCCACGGTGAGTCTTTCATCGAGAATGGGGTGTCGCCGGGTAGCACTGTCCCTATCCGCACCGATTCCATTTCCAATCAATGCACCCATCGTTCCGCCAACGATGGCGCCGGCCGCTGCCTCGCCGTTGTTGGAACCGATGACTGCACCCACCGGGGCACCAATCAGGGTTCCCAGTTGGGTTCCTCTTTGAGCGTAAGGGCCGGAGGCACAGCCGACCGACATGAGCACTGTAGAAAGCAGCAGAGCGGTGGAAACTTGATGCATGACGACCTCGTTGTGGGGCGGCAAAACCTCGCAGGAATCAGGAGAATCGTCAAGGCTGCTTTCGGTGCCGCTCCTGTGAGTCGTCACGAAAAATGGCAGGCGATCGGTTGCTATCTTTGCAGGGGGACCTGTCTCAGTTCATCGGATCCCTCACGGATCTCGATGGCATGATTGATCTGCACCCCGGTTACCGACTGTTGCTTGCCATTCGGCCAGCGAATCGCCATCTCTTCAACGAACTGGTGTTTTCCAAGGCCAAAGGTGACTTCGGCCGGCCCGCTGCCCATAAATCCATTGGCAGGGAAAAGATCCCTGACCAGCAATTGTTCCCCCACCCGAACGGTGATCCGGCTGCCAATCCCGGAACGATTGCTCTTGGACCCGTTGAGACGAATCTTGATGGAGTTTTGTTGCGGCTGGTTGTTTCTGAAGAGGCGAATCGCCCCGCCACCCACGCTGCCGATCAGCAGATCTTCGTCTCCATCGTTGTCATAATCGAGTGCGACCGCAGACCGCGAATCAGCTTCAATATCGCAGGCGGAGGCGAATGAAGCGTTGATGAACTTCAGGTTACCTGCATTCAGGTAGAGCTGGTTTCGTTCCCAGGCACTCAGGTTTTCACCCTTTTCCGGCATCTCGAACGGGTTTTCGACCCAGAATTCACCCTGTTCCACGGCCAGTTTTCCCATCTGGGGAATTCGACAGGTTCGGTCCAGCGGCTGTGTCACGACAGCCCTCCAGAGGCACGTTCAGCCGTCGGGTTTTTCACGACTGAAACTCATGAACCCGGTGGTTGCATAGATGTCCAGCAATCCATTGCCATCCAGGTCAAAAAAAGTGGGGCCGAAAGCCCAGCCGACATCGTGGACACCGTTCTTTTCACCAATTTCCCGGAATCGGTTATCCGACCCGCGCGTGTAGAGGCGGTTTCCGGCACAGGATCCCTGGATCTGTTCGTAAATCCCCTCCGGGTAATCGGATTCGCTGACCATTCCGATGATCCGCCGCCCCATCTTCGAATACATGTTGGCCACGTAGATCTCGGAAACCCCGTCATTGTCGAGGTCGCCGGTGGAAACTCCCATGCTGGTGGAGTATCCCTCGGTGCCGGAACTGGTCGAAATATCCTCAAAGGTACCGTTGCCCTTATTTCTCAAGAGCACGTTTTTCCCGAAGTCATTGGCAATGTAGAGATCGGGATAATGGTCGTCATCGTAAAAAAACCAGCTGGCGGCATGGGTGTGTCGTTTTCCACCCCCAGCATTGGCTTTGCGGGTAACATTCTCAAACCTCCCGCCTCCCAAGTTTCGCCACAACTGATTTTCAGCCCCGGTCATCGTCTCGTTGACCCACTGCTTGGGTGCATTCGTTGTCCGTTCCTGAGGTGGAGACTGGTAAAGAACATAAAGGTCCAGTCTTCCGTCGCAGTCGTAATCCGCAACCAGGACGCCCATGCACTCATTGAAAAACTTGAGCCCGGAATTGCGGGTGACATCGCTGAATGACTTGCCTTCGTTATTGTGGTAAAGCCGGGGACCGGCAATCAGGTCCGGGTAGCCGTCATTGTCGTAATCGATCCATGCGCAGCCAAAGGATTTTCCAATACGTGTTTTGCCCGCCGCCGGAACAAGGTTCCTTTCGCTGGCAACGTCAATAAAGCGGAATCCCTTGGCGTTGTAGAAAAGGCGAGGGTAAAAGTAACTGCAGGCAACGGCAAAATCGAGTTGGCCATCGCGGTCAAAATCCTCGACCGAGTACTGGAGCCAGTATTGTTCGGTATGTTTGACATCCAGTTCCCAGTTGTTGGCCAGCACGACATCGTTAATCAGGGTTTCTTCAGTGACTTCGCTGGTAAGGAAGCGGTCGGAATCGCGAAACGTCTCCCGGGTAATGTTCCAATCGGAGATCACCGGGTGAGTCGCAAGTTCCGATTCATTTTCAATCTCAAATACCACTCTTTGTTCGGACTGGTACTGGAAGGGGAGTTGTTTTCTGGATTTGCCAACCGCATCGACGAGAATTTTGCAGGACCAGATCGGCTGGTCTGCGACTGGTTGCTCAATCTCAAGCACCCGTAATTTCAGTCGGCTGATTTCAAGGAACTGGTCCTGGACCGATGCCAGGTAGTCCGCCATGGAAGCAGCGTCCAGTTTCTCCGAGGGGTCCTCAGCCTGTTTGGAGGGGGAGACACGGGTTTTCTGGGTGACGCAGGCCGCTCGAAGAACTTCAAATTCGCATTCCTTGAGGCTGCTGCCGGCAAACAGGTCAAAGAAGAATTCGGCGATACGTTTCGAATCGCCCGCTCGGAAGGCTTTTTTCCATTCATCCCCAAACACCTGTTCGATTACGAATGTGACGTGCTCAGCATCAAACAGGAAGGCCTGTTTTTTTTCGTCCAGCCTGGCAGCAGCGAGCTCCTCTTCACGCTTTTTTCTTGATTCACTTTTGGAGGTTTGGCTGATTTTTTTCTTAGGACCGGAATTGCCTGCCTCTTTTGGGGGCGAATTGGATCGGCATCCCTTCCCTACCAGGATGGCCAGAAACAACAGGATCAGCAGGGGAATTTTTTTCATGGGAAGCGTTCGTGGAAATAACAGGTATTCTGTTTACGGTTCCCGGCAGGGACCGGTTCGTTACCGTTTATCCGTTGGGAAATGAAAGGACCTGCCTTGGACAGTATGTTCCGCCAGATAATTCTGCCATTTGCCGATTCAGAAAGCAGTTTTTGCCGAAGAGTTTGAATGTATCGCTATGTGGGGCTGGCCGGCTACGTTTTTCGCGGGCACGGTTTCAAACTCGACTCCCATCATCAGGCAGTTGATTCCCGACCCGATACCAAGTAGCACCACCTTGTCCTTTTCATCAACAAAGCCCGATTCCAGCCCGATAGCCAGCGTGGTCGGTAGAGCTGCCGACCCGGTGTTCCCCAGCCAGTCGACTGTGAGGAAGTCCTTTTCCACTGGGATTCCCAGCGACTCCAGCATCAGTTTGCGGTGCGTGGTTCCGACCTGGTGACAGAATGATTTGTCAATGTCCTCAACCGACCAGTCCGCAGTGGGGAGGAATCTCTGGAATGTTTTTACCCCGGTCCGGATGCCCTCTCGCATCAAGGTCTCGGAATCGGTTGTCATCAGGGGGGCCATGCCGTCTGCCGCGGCTTCATCTTTTCCACTGTGGCAGAGTTCATGAAATTCCGTGTTGGCAAACGTCGTTGCCGAATGAATCCGGTTTTGCGTCTGACTGATGGAGCGGTGGGTCAACAGGACTGCGCAACTGGCCGAACCAATGGTCAGGGAAGCGATCGCCATCTTGATCGTATTCCTGGTAAGGTTCTGGTCCCGGTTGAGTGATTCAATGGTGGTTTCCACCAATTGCCGGCTGCCCTCGGTTCCGACAACGAGGGCGGCTTCCACCTGGCCCAATTCGATCATGTTGGCCGCCTGGAGCATACCGTTGAGGATACCGAGGCAGGCGTTGGATGTATCATAGATCGTTGCCTCGCTTTTGAGCCCCACACCATGGTGGACGCGGCAGGCTGTGGCAGGTTCCAGGTGGTCCCGGCAGACCGAACCATGGATCAGGGCACCGATTTTTTCAACCGGAATCTGCGAATTGGCGATTGCTTTTTTGCAGCTCAGGATGCTTTTATCGCTGGGTAACGTCCCCGGCTCCCAGAATCGGCGTTCCCGGACGCCAGTGATCAATTCGAGGCGACCGGTTGGCAATCGAAGCCTCTTGTAAAGTGGAGCAAGGCGTTGCTCGATTTCATCCGACGTGATGATTTCTTCCGGGAGTGTGTAGCCAAGGGACTCAAGGCAGACGTTGTTGAATAGCACTGGGGAAATCGAAATCAGAAGGGGGGGAGTTGGGAACGAATCTGATTTCAGTCTATCAAAACGCATTTGAGATGTAATTGGGTAAAATGTTACGAAAAGTCGATATTTTTTGCGTTCACGCAACACCTCACCGGCGTTGTCTTTTTGACTCAGCGCAGAGACCGGCCAGGATGCGTGACTGGAGTCCGCAGGGTCTCAATTCGGCTTTCAGCCTGGAGGCCGGGGATCAGGCGACGGCGGTGGATCGACCGGAAGGTTTTTGTTTGTTGGACGACCTGCTTTGGAGTTGTTAGATTCAGATCAACCGGGAGGCCATTGGGAGATTTTGAAATGACGAGGGACTTGAAAACCGCACGTCTGTTTTTTTTGATCGGGTTGAGCATTCAGGCATTGGACTTTGCCGGTTTGGAATCCGCTGAAATCCCGAATCATGGCTTTCCTGCGTCGGTGTCCGTCCGCGCTGAACTGGAGGAAGGGGGCGATGACGAAACCCGGAAAATTCCTGCTCACAAGCCGCGGAAGTGGAAGGACCAAAGCGGAAAATACGAGTTGTTTGCCACGATCACTTCCTACGGTGGGGGAAAGATCTCCCTGAAAAAAGTGTCGGATGGTTCGGTCATCAGGCTCGATGTGGTCCGTTTGAGTAACCTCGACCAGTCCTATCTCAAGGTTCTGTTTGATGAAATTGGACAACCTGCGGGGGGAGAAACCGGTTCCGGCCAAAAATCGACCAGCGGCAGGGCGGGAGTGCTGCCCGGTGCAAAGATGGGGAAATCCGGTAACCCCAAGCCGCTCCATGGAACCGATCGGATTTCCAAAGTGGTGCCGCCCGATCCCGGTTGTCCACGGTGCCTGGGAATCGGCATGGTTCCTTTGAAGTTGCTGCAACCGGTTAGTCGCAAGCAGGGGGATCGCAGGGATTTGGGAAAAGAGTTGCTCGGCGATTGCTGTCCAGAGTGTCAGCATCAACAGGATCCCCTCAAATTCTCTGACGATTCACCCGCTTTGGCCGCCGAAATCGATGAATTTCATCGCAAGGTTGAAATCGGAATAGGCAAAAAGCTGGAAAAATTTGAAACCCGTTACCGCGTGGTGCATTCGGAGCTGTCGGAGCGAGAGACTGCCGTTGTTCTGAAAGCAATCAACCAGTTCGAGTTCAAACTGCAACAGAGGTTTGGCCACCTGCTGTTCTCCAACAGTCGTCGTGGCGAAGACGATGTTCTCCTGGTTCGGCAAGAGACCTATCCACAGGCGGTAAAGCTTGTCAGGACTGATCTCGCAGATTTTGATTATCCATGGGATCATCTGCTCCGCTTGCATGCTTTTTCGGTCCACCGCTATTCCGCCGCCCTCCGGGAAACCAAATTCCCAAAGTCCATTGTCGACAAGACCGTCTTCGCTCTGGCAACCAAGCAATTGGGAAAAGCAGCCCTGTGGAATGAGCCCCCTTGGCTGTACTCCGGATTCGGGGCGGTCATGGAGTATGAGGTGACGCGAAAGAACCTGGTTTACGTCAGCTCGCCACCTGTTGACCAATCAGCTCAGTCCGAGCGGGATTTGCGTCATGCGCCGGATTTTGCGGAGAACTGGGATCTCCAGTTCCGTCGAAGGGCGCGGGCAGGAGAATCGCGGCCCTGGGAGGTGATGTTCGAGCTGCAATTCAGCGACTACCAGCTGATTCATGATTTGCAGGCCAAGTCCATGGTGAAATTCCTGATGTCCCGCCCGGACCGTTTGACGCAGCTGGTCCAGCGGCTCGGTCGGAAAGAGCTGCCGTTACCGGCTTTGGAAAACGCTTACGGAGCAACGCTGAAGGAGCTTGAAGGCGAGTGGAAAAAATGGGTGGGGTTCAGGTAGCCGGACCGGTCGATGGACCGTCGCCACGCTTCGCCCCGGTCTCAGGGCTGGAAGAGGCCACCGGCCCGTTGCTTTCCGCCTGACCAGCTGATTCCGGTCTCATCAACGACATAGTAGGGAAGTTCTCTCAGGAAGTAACCTTTCATCTTTCCCGTGGGGAGAACGATGGCCTTGAGTTTCCCGGTAACCTTGACCGGCTGATTGGTCGTTTTGGTGGACAAGGTTGGAGATTGGGCATCCAGTTGACGCACCCGTTTTGCGTCCCGCCAATCCATCATCACGGCATTCTCGGACTCCACAAACAGGTCGAGGCCGACGTCTTTGGGGTTGTGTTTGATTGTCTGCTGTTTTTGCTCGTACCAGTTTTCGTTGTACTTGAGACCGATCCGGAACTGCTTTAAGTCAAAGTCTGCGTTGACGAAGAAAACGTGAATCGGGTTGATTTCCTCCCGGATCATCTTTCCGGTTGGGATGTCCCGGCCATCCTCTTCGTTCTGGACTGTTTCCGGGTAGACTTCCATTCTCCTTCGGTGGAGTGTGCGGATTTCCTCGTAGACCTTTTTCAGGTTGGTCTTGAATTCGGCCGGCATGTCCGTGTACTGCATTCGAAAGAACCCTCCGTAGCCACAAAAATTCCGGCTGGCATTTTTGGGACGCACGTAGGAAAAAATTGGGTCCTTTTCCAACTGGAGCTTTTCGACAAACTCTTTGGAGAGAGTGGTATGAAAGCAGCTGTCACCGGGCAGGAAACCGAAATTGGTTGCAAATACGATTTCACTGCATGAGAGGAACGCCGTAGCGAAAAGCAGTAGTGATTTGGTATTTCGAATGCCCATGTTGACTCTCCCGGTGCGGGTTGATTGAGTTGGATGACGCCCCAGGCAGATATTCCGACCGGTTGGTTTGCCAGATTCAATCCGCCCTCGCTACCACTATTTACGTTTAAATAAAGGAAGCCGTCAATAAAACTGCTCCAGGGGCCTGCCAACAAAAAAGCCCACTGATGGGCTCAATGGGCTTTTGGATTTTGCCAGTGGAAAGCTGCCGTCGTGTCAGGCGCTCTTGGTTTCAGGCATCTTGAACAACGATTCGCCACCGATGACTTTTTCGTCGATTACGAAACGGGAATTCTTGGGTTGGTCGGGGAGTTCGTACATCACCTCCAGCATGACTTCTTCCACGATCGAACGCAATCCGCGGGCACCGGTTCCCTTTTCACGTGCCTTGCGGGCGATGGCCTGCAGGGCATCGTCGGTAAAGGCGACTTCGCTATCTTCCATTTCAAACAGGGACTTGTACTGCTTGATGAGGGCGTTTTTGGGTTCGGTCAAAACCTTGACCAATCCTTCTTCGTCAAGCGGTGTCAGGGCAGTGGACACCGGCAGGCGTCCCACGAGCTCGGGGATCAACCCAAACTCAAGGATGTCGTCCGTGCAGACATTGGGAAGGATTTCCTGCAGGTCACCCTCTTCACGACGTCCCGGCTGTTGGCCGAATCCGATTGTTTTCCGTCCCAGGCGACGCCGGATGATATCTTCGATTCCAACGAAAGTTCCTCCACAGATGAAGAGGATGTTGGAGGTATCGATCTGGATGTACTGCTGCTCAGGATGTTTTCGTCCACCCTGAGGAGGAACGTTGGCCACGGTACCTTCCAGCATCTTCAGCAGTGCCTGCTGGACACCTTCCCCTGAGACATCCCGGGTGATCGAGACGTTGTTGCTTGTTTTGCCGATCTTGTCGATTTCGTCAATGTAGACGACTCCACGCTGGGCAGCTTCGATGTCGAAGTCAGCCGCATGCAACAACTTCAGGAGCAGGTTCTCCACGTCCTCACCCACGTAGCCAGCCTCGGTCAGCGTGGTTGCGTCACCGATTGCAAAAGGAACATTCAGTACGCGTGCCAGAGTGCGGGCCAGCAAGGTCTTTCCCGATCCGGTGGGACCAATCAACATCACGTTGGACTTGTCGATTTCGACTTCGGATCCCTCCCAGCCAAGTGCCAGTCGCTTGTAATGATTGTGAACGGCAACCGAGAGGACTTTTTTGGCAGCCTGCTGACCAATCACGTACTCGTCCATGTGCGAGACGAGTTCCCGGGGAGTCGGGATCTTGCTGAACAGTTGCTTTGTGGAACCACGCCGCCTCTGCTCCTGTTCCAGAATCGACTGGCAGAGCTCGATGCATTCACCGCAGATGTAGACGTCACCGGGACCCTCTACCAGGGGACCTACGTCCCTGTAACTTTTTCGGCAAAACGAACAAAATGCGTTCTTCTTGGTCGTGCTGCCACGACGGGTATTTCCGTTATCGTTTCCAGCGGGCATTGCTGATCCTTTCTAAATCCACGGGTGCTTCGTCCCAGGGTGTAGCTCGAAATGACGGCACATGTTGTTTAGCACGAGTGCTTCATTGATGTGGCGGCAGTGATGTGCGTCCTTGCCCGCGTTCAAGCGATCAAACGTTCTGCGTTCCCAACGTCTCCCTAAACCATAATCGCAATATCCCTTGCATTGAATCCTTGAACCCAACCTGTCAGTTGCATCCTAGAACTCTTGTACGTCAATTTTTGGGTCAAAAGTGAGCACGATTCCTGACGGTTGAGAATTCCTGTCAACCGTCAAAGTCCTCCTCGCCATCGTCACCCTTGCCTTCCTCGGCAACCTGCTCCTCGACCGCTTTCCCAACAGCCGATTTGACAAGGTGCAATTCTTTCTCGTCAATCAGCCCCTGTTCCCTCATGCTTTCGAAATCGGTGACGTACTCACCGTTTTGCGGCATGGTCCCGGTCGCAAAATCCCGAATTCTGAGTACCACGTATATGGCTATTACGACCAATGCGGCGAATCCGGCAATTTTGACAACCATGTTGGCTTCGGGAATCCCTAGATCCAACAGGTTTTCCATTTTCTGTTTCCACGTGATAAGACTTGGTTAACCGAAGACCTCGGCATTTTCGGACCAGCCGAATGATTTTATCCAAGTCGTGCATCGCAGGCGACAGGCCTGACACCGTAATTCCGTAATATTCGGGGTTTGTTTTTGCCGCCGGGGTTGGGCAGTGATCTGGATACGAAACGCCGGAAAAAGGGTTCGTTCAATCCAGGCTGGTTTTGTGGAGAATCAGGTTTGGGCCATCAAAGTCAAAAAAGGGGGATCTGCCGGTAATTTGTTCTGGCGGTTGCCCCCGGGGAACCGAAAGGTGCATGGTCCGCTGCGGTTGGCAGAATGGCCTTCCCGAAACGGGGCGTCCGGTCAGTATTCCATGGCTGTCCCGGCTTCGGGTGCTGAGGGTGTTTTACCCTCACCTGACGCCCAGCTGAGGTCATTGAAACGGGCGAAAGCTGCCTTGAGCTGGAATCGAAAAGTGGCTTGCCGTTCAATGCGGGCTGGAACCAGTGGAATTCGCACTGTTTGAGCATTGACTGGTTGCTGGAGCCCGGGACATGGTTGGAACTTGCCTGATATCTTGAGTTGGGATACCGTCAGGCGCGGGCCAAAAGTCCTGATTTTTTCTCTCTCGAATCCCGGGGACTTTCTACACAACGCACACGCTTTCCTGCCTTTCGAATGGCCGCGTGTTGCAGGATTCAGACGCCCTGTTGGCCCGGACAGCAGTGTTCCGGGAAACAGCAGTGTTCCGGGAAATCGAGACCTGTCAGGAAGTTGTTTCATTCAAATGGCACAAGCGGCTCAGTTTGCAGAATGCCAGGAGCCGAATCGCAAGGCAAATCTGCAGATCAGGCCTGAGGGGGAATCCGCTTGCCAGGCCCAGGGTCCGCTGAGTCCCACCGGTGAAAAAGTGCTTTTGGGGATCTGTACAGGCAACTCCCTCGTTTTTCTGGACGATTCCCGTGGTTTGACCGATTTGATCTCTATTCCAATGCGGGTTCCGGAAGCCGGCTGTTCCCAAACAGTCAAGCTTTGCGGGAGGCTGGCCGGGCAGACATTTTGTTTCATGGTTTGAGCAGGATGGCTTCAGCAACCACCAGGGCCCCGGATCGGTGCCCCCGAGAAAGGTGTCCCCGGGAACGGTTGACACATCTGTCGATTTTGAGGATTCTTGGGGTTCGCTCTTTTTAAGAGCTTGCCGGGCGGCCTGCGACCGTGCAACCGTCAGGATTGACCAGAGTTCGGGATTGACCAGAGTTCGGGAATGACCAGAACCAGATTTCATTTGCGAGGAATTTGAGGCCCTGCTTTTTGAGGCTGCCGGTCGGTGGCGATGTGCGGGGTCATTGCCATCATGAGTGACGATAAAAACTGCTGTTCTTCAGACGCTTCTTCGCCCGGATCCGGGGCCAGCTGTTCCCGCAGGCCGGATTCCGACGCATCCCTTTCCGGAAAACAGGTGGTCCAGACCTCCTGCAGTGGTGAGCCGGTAAACGGGGATGGGAATTCACGGCGTGATTTTCTCAAGAATTCATCGGCCGCCCTGGTCGTCCTCGGTGCGGCTTCTGCTGTGGAAGGGGGGCAGGATCAGGGAACCGACGAAAATTCCCTTTACCAGCCGGAGGAACGCTGGAAAGACCGGATGAAGGCGCCGGAAGACGGAAAGAAATACGGTTGGTTTATCGATACCCGTCGTTGTTTTGGTTGCCACGGATGTGAGGTCAGCTGTAAAGCGGAAAATGATGTCCCACTGGGAAATTACATCCGACAGACTTTTTACAAGGACGTTGGTGATTATCCCAAAGTATCCCGGATGTTCATGCCGATGGCGTGTCAGCATTGTGAAGACGCCCCCTGTATCAAGGCTTGTCCCTGCGGAGCGCTGCACAAGGGATCCGGTGGTACGGTAGCAATTGACTACAACACCTGTTGTGGCCATGCGACCTGTGTTGAGGTTTGTCCCTACGGGGCAATCTACATCGACCCGGTCGCCAACCAGGCTGTTAAATGCCACAACTGTTATCACCGGCTGGATGAGGAGATGGAGCCTGCCTGTGCCAATACCTGCCCGGCGGATGCGATTTATTTCGGTGATTTGAACGACGAGGATTCCAAGGTTTCCAAAGCCCTTCGCGAAGCCAGTGAAAACGGGCTGGAAACAACGCAGCTGAGAGCCGAAAAAGAGACGCGGCCCCGGATGTGGTTCGTGGGCCAGGCTCCGGTTGAGATCGAGGAACGGGTTCCCAAAGAGGGCCAGTCCTACAGCCCGGAAGCTTACAACATATTCAACTGGAAGGAGGGGCAAGATGTCTGATTCTTCAAGAAGGAAATTTTTGAAGCTGGGAGCTCTTTCGCTGGGAGCTTTCGGACTTTCAGGTTGTTCCCGAAATACCAAACCAAATGGCGCGGAAAAAAACGGGTCCGAAAAAGCGGCTGTTCAGGAATCCTCACAGGACGGGGAACTGCCATTTGGCGTTGACATCGAAAAATGGAAAAAAGGGCGAGGCAAGCCCTATGAAATCGGTGGACAGAAAATGCCCGGAGTCTGTGAGCTTCCCGGTCCGGAGGCCAAAAGAAACTGGCCGCCCAGGGACAAATACAAGGATGCCAAAAAGGTCCCCGGGATGTGCCAGTTGTGCAGTACGATTTGTGGCATTATCGGCTACGTCAAGGACGGTCGTGTGATCAAGGTCGAGGGGAATCCCAATGACCCCAACAGTCGCGGAAAACTCTGTGCCCGGGGACAGGCTTCGCTGAATCATCTCTACCATCCCGAAAGGCTCCTCTATCCGATGAAAAGGGTTGGACAGCGGGGTGAAGGGAAATGGAAGCGGATCAGCTGGGACGAGGCCCTGACAGAAATTGCGGGCAAGCTGAAAGCCATCCGCGACCGGGGGGAACACGAGGAGTTTGCTTTTCACCAGGGGCGACAGCGGAGCAAGGATGCCATCAAACGGTTTCTTGACGCATTTGGTACAAAAACCCAGTTGAGCCATCGCTCACTCTGTTCCGGAAACAGGCGGGCGGCAAACCTGGCTTACCTCTGGGAGAGTGACTGGGATCTTAATGACTGTGAAAACAGCAAGTACATACTGAATTTTGGATCCAACGCTTTCGAGGCGCACCAGGGGCACATTCCGTTTGCCAACCGGATCCAAAACGGTCGGTTCCAGAACGGTGCCAAGATGGTGACATTTGATGTTCGGCTGTCCAACACCGCCGGCAACAGTGATGAGTGGTTTTCACCCTTCCCGGGTACAGACGGTGCCGTCGCCCTGGGGATGTGCCATTGGATTCTGGACCAGGAAAAGTATGACCGTGAATTCATGGAGACCTGGACCAATGTTTCCATCGAGGAACTCAAGGAGCACCTCAATCCACATACGCCGGAATGGGCAGAAAAAGTCAGTGGCATTGCCGCTGGAGACATCAAGCGAATTGCCCTTGAGTTTGCTGCCGCAGCGCCTGCTGCAACCACAATGTGCAACCGGGGGTCTTCTGCTCATCTGAACGGTTTTTACAATGACCGGGCCATTCATCTTTTGAACGCACTGGTAGGCAGCGTTGGGAAAAAAGGTGGCTGGTGCTGGAGTCCCTGGGGCGGGCTGGACCCGGTCGTCAAGACTCCCAAGATGCCCTCTTCGGCAAAGACCTGGAGTGTGCTGGAAGATCCCCCCGAGTATCCCCTGGCCAATGTCTGGAGAAGAATGCGGGTCGGGGAGATTATCTATCTCTACCTGCTGCAGGGGCGAGCCAAGCTTCAGGCCTACATGACCTATAACCTGGATTCGCCACTGACCTGGCCGGAGGAGAGTCTTACCAAGGATGTGTTGACCAATGAAGAGTTGATCAACTTCCACGTCTGCATCAACTGTTTCTACAACGAAACCGCCCACTACGCGGACATTGTTCTTCCCTGGACGACTTTCCTGGAGCGTTGGGATCTCGATGCCCGGGCCTCCTACAACCTGAGGCCCTACGTTGGAATCCGGACTCCGATGGTTGAGCCTCTTGGTGAATCACGGGACATCCGGGATTTCTTCCCCGAGTTGGCCCGGAAAATTGGTGGCGGCATGGAGGAAGCCTACGATTACGGTTCGACCGAAGATTACATGAAATATTGGGCCCAAAATGTCCCCGAGAATCCGGAGACCGGAAAATCCGGACTGAACCGGTTGTTGGACGAGGGTGCCTGGGAAAATCAGGACAACCAGCCGTTCTATGAACCCTATAACGTGGAACTCTCGGCCGAGGAACTCGAGGGGGCCGAGATCGATGACCAGGGCATCATTACTCGAGAAGGGATCGGAATCGGGATCCGTTTGGGAGACAGATCCGTACGGGGATTCAAAACCCCCAGCCGAAAATTTGAAATTCGAAGCCTGTTTGTCAATCAGGTCAGTCAAAACGAGGACTGTTCCGAGATGATCCGGAAAAGTGGCGTCACCAAGACGAAGAACCGCCCGGAACAGCACAAGGGGCACGAGGTAGACGTCGACGAAATGCCGATCTGGCTGCAAATGGAGGAACACGAGAACCTGGCCGACAACGAGCTGATCATGACCAGTTTCAAGTGGAATGTCCATAATCACGGCCGAACGATGAACCTGAAATGGTTGGCCGAAATCGTGCACAGCAACCCTGCCTGGATGAATCCGGCAACCGCCGAGAAATTCGGTCTGGCCGATGGAGACTGGATTGAGTTGACATCGTACCACTCGAAAATGCTCGAAAAGACTTCCCCCAACCTGACCCACGGAGTCCGGGATGATTCCGGTCGGGTCGTTGTCAGCAAGATGCGGGTGCCGATTGTGACCATGCCCGGTATTCATCCCAGCGCAATTGCCATGAGCAACTCGTGCGGACATTGGCAGTACACACGGGTTGCCAAGGCTGAAAAGTCTTCTTCCGAAAATGGTCACCTGGTGGGCAGTGACGGAGAAACCTACCGCGATGCGGACTGGGAGCGAAACATGTGGTGGGAGGATCTGTCCAACGGTGATCCCGCAAAATGGAAACAGAACACGGGCAATGGCTGGAACCAGAACCGGTTGATGCCGATTGCACCTGACCCGGTAACGGGACAGCAAGCCTTTCATTCGACCGTTGTGAAAATTGAAAAAGTCGGTTAGGCAGTTGGGGGACCGGAATTCCATGGCCATTCGGGTGGATGACGCTTCTGATCTCAAGGCACGTGCCGGCTTGTACGAGTTGTACTCCCGTCTGCTGCTGGAGGAACTGGACCTGGAAACCCTGCAGCTTTTCCAGCAGGAACGCTGGAAAGATGCGCTTCGGGAGATTGAAGTTCATCCGCCGGAGCCGAACCCGGTATCTGTCGAGATTCTGGCGATTGATTACTGCAGTATTTTTATCGGCCCCAAGGATTATTGTCCCCCCTACCAGTCGGTTTGGCAGAGTGGCCAGTTACAGGGCCAGGTTGTCGATTCGATGCGTGATTTTCTCGATGTGGTTCAGACGGTTTCCCGCCCCCCGATTGAGGATCATGCGGGGCTCCAATTCGAGGTCATGGCGCAGGTTCTGCAGCATGAGTCGGAGTTCGGTTCCCAGGGACTGGCCGATTCATTTTTTCGAAATCATGTCTCCTGGACGGAGGCGATGCTTGGGCGGGCATCGGCCATGGCGGAAACCGGTTTTTACCAAACGGTTCTCCTTTCGGCTGCCCGCTTCATCGGATGTGAGAAACAGGTTTTTGGATCGAGCTGATGGTCCGTTCGGAGTAATCATGAAGCTGGCAAATTTCATTTTGATTTTGACGGGGATCTTTCCACTGGTTGCCTGGGGAGATGATGAACCAGTTCGTCACCGACGGTTTGATTTCTCCTACGCGGCCTCCGCCAACGGAATCCCTCAGGGGGCGAATGTTCGGATCTGGATTCCTGTTGCCGAGAGCAATTCCAGCCAGCGCGTTCGCATGAAATCGCTGACCCTTCCCTGCGAGGGAAAGCTTTCCCGTGACAGCAAGTATGGAAACCGGATTCTGTTCCTGGAAAAAAAACAGGAGGGGAACGGTCCGCTTGCCTTTCGCTTGATCTATGACGTGGGCCGCAGCGAGGCGGTGACCAGCCCAGGTCGAACGCCGGAGCCTCCTGAGCAGTTGGAGGTTTTTTTACAGCCCAACACGCTGGTTCCGCTGGAAGGAAAGCCCATCCAGACGTTTGAAAAGTATCGCCAGCAGAATTCCCTGGAGATTCCCGAGGACGGGCTTCAGAGCGGGAGGCTCTTCTATGATTTCGTAGAACAGCACATGAAATACGACAAGAGCAAGCCCGGCTATGGTAATGGAGATTCGGTATGGGCTTGTGACAGCCGGACCGGAAACTGTACCGACTTCCACAGCCTGTTCATTTCCGTAGCCCGCGCCCGGGGGGTGCCGGCAAAATTCCAGATCGGTTTTCCGTTGCCAGCCGAGAGGGGGATGGGGAAAATCGGGGGGTACCATTGCTGGGCCCAGTTTCATTCCGCGTCCCAGGGCTGGGTTCCAGTCGATATTTCAGAAGCGGACAAAGCTCCGGAAAAGAAGGACTATTTCTTCGGGAATCTCAACGAAAATCGAATTCAGTTCACGACCGGTCGGGATATCGTTCTGTCGCCCCCCCAAAAGGGTCCACCGTTGAACTATTTTGTCTACCCGCATGTTGAGGTGGATGGGAAAACCTGGCCCAAAGATCGCATCCGGCTTTCATTCGGTTACCGGGATCACTGATCCTGCCATGAAGAACGGATTCTAGAAATCGTCGTCTTCGTTGTCCGGATCGAAATCCGGATTCAGGGGATCTTCCGGGTTGAAGAAGAAATCGCCCAATCCCAGGGGGACCGATTCCCCTCCCAGGGTCCGTTTTTTTCGTTCTGCCAGGGATTGCAGGTCATCTGCCTCCTCACCAAGGCAAGCCAGCAATGCCTCCCGCCATGCCTGGTCTTTTGCAACCGGGTGATCCGCGTTTTGCGTCAGACGCTTGATGGCGTAACGCAGGAGGTTGATCCCATCCCGCGGAGAAAAATCGAGATTCAATGAATGGGCTTGCTGCAGAAAAGAGACCGTCATGGCCAGCAGTTCATCTTCGGCAAAGGGAAGGTGGTATTTCAATATGGCGATTTCCTCCTCCCGGTCCGGGAATCCGAGCGTCAGGGTGGGTTGGAGGCGGCTGAGGATATAATCTGGGATTTCAAAGGTCGAGTCGTCCTGGTTCATCGTCACGGTGCATCGGAAATCCTGGTGAGCCCGAATGGTGATCCCGGCGACGATCGATTCCACGTAACGCCGGTGGTCGAGCAGGGGAGCGAGGCTGGCCCATGATTTTTCGTTCATCCGGTTGCCCTCGTCCAGGATGCAGACGCCTCCCTTGACCATGGCTGTGACCAGCGGTGAGGCGTGGTAGGCAATTTTTCCACTCTCGGCCAGCACCGGCGTGACCAGCAGATCTTCGGGCCGCGTGTCGGCAGTGCACTGGTAAATAAACAGCTCCTGCCCCCGTTCCTTCGCTGCTGCCATGGCGAGCGCGGTTTTGCCGATGCCCGGGCTGCCGACCAGACGGGGCGTGAGCGGAAGATCCTTTTCTCCGACCACCAGCCAGCAGGCGAGGATCTGCTTGAGTATCTCCCGCTGTCCAATCCAGTCAGACTGAATGGAATGGGAATCGCTCAGTTCGAGATGAACTCCGTTGATTTCTAGCACTTCCGGCATGCGATGACTTCTGGAAATCGTCTAGGGTATTGGTAAGATCACGATTACGAAATCCCATCCTAGCCTTGACGTTCCGAGTTACAAGGCCAGCCTTTTACACACCGTTTTTCAATGCTTTCACTCAAAGAACATTCTGCCCTGGTTACCGGGTCTTCCCAGGGGATCGGATTGGCCATCGCCGATGCACTGGCGACCTCTGGTGCAAAGGTTTGTCTGCATGGCCTCGCTTTCGATGACCTGGCGCAGCGGGCGGTCGAACAGGTGAGGCGGCAGGGAGCTCGCCCGGTCGACCTGGTTGACGGAGACCTGGTCACCGAAGGAACCGAGGGCGTCGAGTCCGTGTTTCGAAAGGCGATCGAAAAAAATCCCGAAATTGACCTGCTGGTCAACAATGCGGGAACCTACATTGACCAGCCCTTCCTGGAAATGGACTTCGCAACTTTTGACCAGACCATGAGACTGAACGTCTATAGTTACTTTTTCCTGACCCAGTGTTTTGCGAGGTACTGGGTGGAAAACGGCATCCAGGGCCGTGTCCTGATGGTTGGCTCGATCAATGGCAGGTTGGCCGAACCTGACCACGCCGCCTATGATACCTCCAAGGGCGCCGTTGAGATGATGGTCAGAACGCTTTGCGTTTCTCTGGCACCGCACGGGATCCGGGTGAATGGCATCGCCCCGGGGCTCTTTCGGACGCCTCTGACTGATGGGGCGCTACAGGATCCGGCGTTGATGGCCTGGATGAAGTTGCATACACCCAACGGACAGGTTCCGGGACCCGAGGTTTGTGGCGAGGCAGCGGTTTACCTGCTGAGCAATGAGGCTTGGCACGTCAATGGTCAGATGTTGCTGGTAGATGGTGGCATGAGCAGTTGGCAGCAACCCGACCCGCCGGTTACGTCTTGAAACATCGGCACGGGGGCGAGAGGTATTAAAGGCCGTCCGCGGAATATTGCAGAAAGTTGACAGGGAATTCGCAGGCTTTGATTTTCAGCCAAAGGGGGAAAGGAGCCCGGATCGCTCCAGGAGGCAAGATGAAAAAAAGAATCTATATCTGTAACACGGGAGGCACCATTGGTATGCAGGCAGGCGCAGGTGGCTACCAGACCTGCCAGGGATTTCTCGAGAGTCAAATGCGGGACATTCCCGAGATCACGCATCCCTCCATGCCCGATTATGAATTGAACGAATACGATCCTCTGCTGGATTCGGCGAACATGAGGCCCGCCAATTGGCTGGGAATTGCCAGGGACATCTCTTCGCGGTACTCCGAGTTTGATGGTTTCGTGGTGATTCATGGAACGGACACCATGGCTTACACTGCGTCTGCACTGGCGTTTCTCATACAGGGTCTGGGCAAGCCCGTGGTTCTGACCGGTTCCCAGATTCCGCTCTGTGAAATTCGTAATGATGCCAGGGAGAACCTGATCACATCCATGTTGATCGCGGCCAATTCCGGGGTCGCCGAGGTTACCATCTGCTTTGGAGGCTACCTGCTTCGAGGATGCCGTTCCCGCAAGTTCACCGCCAGTGGGTTTGATGCCTTTCAGTCACCGAACCTGTCCCCATTGGGTACGATTGGTACGGAAATCAATATTCGGACAGAAAGGGTGCTCTCTGCTTCCGGAAAATCCTTTGGCCTGATGTTCGAGAGGGACCGCTGTCCCCAGGTGGCTGCCTTCCGGTTGTTTCCGGGAATGGACCACGAAATCCTGGATAACCTGTTCCGACCACCGCTAAAGGGAATTGTGATTGAGGCCTTTGGCGTGGGAAATGCACCCAGCGAGGATCCGAAATTCCTCCAGGTCATCCGGTCGGCAACGGACCGGGGGGTCGTGGTCGTTGTTTGCAGTCAATGCACCCAGGGCGTTGTCGATCTCAAGGGCTATGCTTCGGGGCAGGCACTTGAAAAGGCCGGTGCCATCAGCGGGATGGACATGACCGCTGAGGCAGCACTCGCCAAGCTCTACTGCCTGCTGAACTGCGAACTGGAAAGGACGGAACTGGAATCGATGATGCAGGCTGACCTGGCTGGCGAATTGACCATGCCGGTGGAGGTTCGGGCTTCCGCTCAAAGCGGTTGAAGCTGGCTCTGATCGATTTCCATGGAAACGCCCTGTTCAATAAATTGGACAAAAACCAGCAAACGGGTTTGACTTTCCCGGCGGATGACGGTTCCTTCAAATCCCCGGAAGGGGCCGTTTTTTACGGAAACTGGATCGCCTGACTGCAGTTTTTCCTCCCGGGTCACCGCCACGCCGGATTTCAGGATTTCCTCAACCTGCCTCAGGTCCCGGACCAGGTTTTCCGGCTCGGTGACTTCCGTGTACTTGGCAACACAGTTGGTTTTCATGGCCTCAAAACGGTTTTCGTTGGACCCTAAAACAAAGACGTAGTTCGGGAACAATGGTGAAAACGAGGTGCGAAAACGACCGTTGGGCGAGCGGTATCGTTTTTCCATCATGGGGCCATAAAAGGCGATGTTCATTTTCAGTAGTCGACGCATGAATTCCTTTTCCCGGCGGCTCAAAAGGGAGAACAGCCAGACTGACTCATACTGTCCAGTTTCCTGGAGCAGGTTGTCCGGGTGTTTGTCGATCTCTTTTTTAAGAATGGGCATCTGGAAAAAGTTTCCCCTTGATTACCAGGACGGTGTCGCCAGTCAGCCTGACCCGGTCCTCGACCAGTTCAACAGTGATGACTCCTTTCCTGGAGGAAAGTTGCGCTGCGGTCATCCTGCTGCTTGCCAGGCGTTGCCCCCAGTACGGGGCCAGGCAGCAATGAGCGGATCCGGTGACCGGGTCTTCGTTCACTCCTACTGCCGGCGCAAAAAACCTTGAAACGAAATCAAATTCAGGCAGTGCAGAGGGGGCCGTTACGATCACACCGCGGTAGGGCAGCTGCGTCAGGCGGTGAAAGTCCGGCTCCAGTTCTTCCAGTTGCTGTTGGCTCTCAAGTTCTACCAGCAGGTCAAACCGGCTTTGACCAAAAAAATTTGCCCCCGGAAACAGCTTTACCAGTTCCGGAACCGGTTCCAGCTCGGAAGCAGGGGTTGCCGGGAATTCGAGTTCAATTTTTCCACCGGCATGAACCAGGGCGGTCAGCGGGCCCGAGCGTGTCCGGAATTCCAGCAGATCACCTTCGGCGACCAGTTCGTGCTCCTTCAGGGCGCGGGCCGTTGCCAGGGTTGCGTGCCCGCAAAGGTCGACCTCGGAGCGGGGCGTAAACCAACGCAGTGACTTTTGGGAAAAATCGACGAATGCCGTTTCCGAAAGATTCATTTCGGCAGCGACCGCCTGCATCCATTCATCGCTGCAGGGGACATCCGGGTCGAGGATGCAAACCGCCGCCGGATTTCCCCGAAAAGCCTGATCCGCAAAGGCATCAATCACATAGAGGGGGAGTTCGCTCATGGTCCGGTAGATGAATCCCGGGGGATCTCCGTGGGGCCGGTTTTCTATTGGGACTGTTTGCTTGAGGAAACCGGAGAGAGTTCCACTTCGTCAGAAATTCGCCTGGATGTATCCGAAATGTAAACCCTGTATCCTTGGCTTTCGGATCCTGGCATGTTCCGGGCCGAGTTGTTGATTGCCGAGGAAAGGGGGGCTTTCAAAAATTGGTCGAGCGAATTTTCCGAGGCCACCTTTTTTTCTTCGAGGTTCATCTCGACGTGGAGCCAGCCTCCTTCGAGGTTCAGTAGCGAGACCGCCGGCATCCCGACCTTCTTGATTTCCTCCGGCAAATCCAGTTGATCGATCGAAAGTTGCCGGGTTTCCTTTTTGAAAAGCTCTTCCAGCTTGGGCTTGATGTTTGATTCGATGATGCTCTTTGCGTTCGTGTAAGCTCCCTCGAACTTGATGGCCACAGCCTCACTGCGTGCAAACTGAAGTGCCTTGTCGTTCGACTTCAGTTCGTAGGTCACTATGATCTGCAACTTGTCCCGAACCAGGGTCCCCCCCTGTTGAATTCGATTGGCCGAAATGGTGGTCGTGATCTTTCCCCCATCGAATGCGACCTGGACAGGACGCACACGGGGGAAGGTGATCGTAAGCGGTTTTTCATCAGCTGGTGCAGGAGGGAGTTCGATTCCGAAAGAACTGACCAGTTCCCTGAGGTCCTCGTTACTGATGCTTCGTCCTCCCAGCACGTGCTGCAGGGCATTGTTGAGGGTCGATTCGTGCACTTGAAGGATCACATCGCTTTTGGAAGAGGAGACGGGCCCTTTCCATCCACTGAGTTGCTGACGGTTACCGACGATGGCGAGGATTCGCAGGAAATCATCTGATGTGTTTACTTCGAGTTGTCTGGGTTCGAAATCGAGCCGCCGGGTGGTCGGACGAATTCCGTTTTCCAGTCGATCGTTGGTTTTTTTCACGACATCGTTCAATTGTGAACGAATTTGTTGCGCGAATTTGGAACGCGCCCTTTTGGCCGCTTCGGCTTCCCCTTTCTGTTTCTGCTTTTCGACCTGGTTCATGATCAGGCCTTCCAGCAGCGGAGGGGCGTCAATACCGACGATTTTGGTTTTGGTGAGGGCCCCGGCTCTGAGGTTCCCATAACTCAAGTGCTTTCCGTCGTACTCCACGATCGCATCACCCACCAGCGCGGTGTCTCCCTCACTGCAAATGTAAATGCACCCGAGTAAACTCAGGTCCTTTGTGCCGATCTGTTCACTGACCGTATCGCCGCGAATGATGATCTTGAATTTGCCCGTGGTGGTACTGGGCAAAAAGTCCACATCGAATCGTGCGGTGGTGTGAGCGGTGCCCTGTTGGTGAACCCCGAGGATCTCTTCGTCAACCGGACGGACATCGGATGTTTTTTGCTGGCGGGCGACTGCCTTTGCCAGTTTTTCAGATATCTGAACATGCAGGTTCGGCTTGGAAAATGCCTGGCGTACAGACTGGACCAGGGCAGGGCACTGGCGGGCGTTTTCAAGATCGGTGATGGCCTCTCCAATCAACCCGATGGTTCGGTCATCATACCCGGCCTTCAGCTTTTCCAGGTTGGTTCGGACCAGCTTGAGCCGGGAATCATAAATTCTTTTCCCAATCGATTCCTGACCGAAATAGCTCGTATTTGCGTAGTCGTGGATCGCCTTTCGCACATCGGTAAAGACCTTCAGTTCCAGTCCGGGGTGATTCATCTGGAATTTGCGTGCGATCCGGACCAGTTCCGTCCTTTGAGCAGATTCGGCCTTCGACTGGGCCAGAAGGGCTTCCCATTCCAGGTAGGACTTCCAGGCGATCGCGTTCGCCTCGCTTTGCCGGGTCAATTGCCGGTCCAGTTCATTCAGGGCGGAAGTCAGGTTTGATTTCGCCTCGTCGATCTGAGCCTTTGAAATCGGTGCAAATTCGGCGACCGACTCTGCCTTTTTCAGCAGACCGTCCAAAACTTCATTCTGACCCTGAGCCTTCAGCGGAAGGGAAGACAAAATGGAAAAACAGAATATCAGGGTGGCTTTAAAAAGAGGTTTGTGCATCCATGAGCCTCAGGTAATTGAGTCCATCCGTTAAATCGGCATTCTTCGCCGTGCAGGAACAAGTAATTGGATCCTGCCTGCCTAACCGTTATTTTTTCGCCCGTATTGAATTAGTCAAGCTGTAGAGATTGCTTAAAATGCGTCATGTTTTCTGAATTGTTTACCTGTTTTTCCTTCGGATCCTTGAAAAATTGAATAAGCAGGGTGAGAATAGGGTGCGGATTGAAGGAACAGTCTACCAAAATCTTTTTGTTGACCAAATCCTCCCCTTTTGCCTGGCCTTCCCCGGCTAACGGATTGCCGGGGCTGGATTTTGCGGTGCCAGAGGTGGAGAACTGCCCCGATTTGTCATTCCCTTTGCTTTTGGAGATTCGAATGAAATCCCGTTTGTCCGCGTTGGCAATTTTAATCGCCGGACTTTTTACCGTTGCCAACTTTGCTTCTGCACAGTGTGGGAGCGGTCTGACCGTTGCGACCAGCCCCTGTGGCGGTTGTGGAGTTGTATCCGTAGCCAAAGAGGATTGCTCTCCTGCGGTCCGCTACGTGGAAAAAACCTGTTACGTCCAACAAAGGTCGACCGAAACGAGGAAGCGTCACGTGACCAGGTACAGGAATGAAACCAGAAAGCGGGAAGTGACTGTCAACCGGATGGTTCCAACGGTAGAAACGAGGACACGCACCTGTACCGTCAACAAGCTTGTTCCCAAAACAAAAACGGTTACCTGTCGGGTTGCCGTACCCTACACCGAAAAAGTGCAACAGCAGTACACGGTATGTGTCCCCTATACCGAAAAGGTTGTCAGGAACTTCACGGTTTGTGAGCCCGTTTACAAGACCGTCAAGCAGCAATACCAGGTATGCGTTCCCTATACAGAGCAGGTTGAGAAGACATGCATGATCAACGTTCCCTACAGGGAAAAAGTTGAGCAAAAATACACGATTTACGTACCGCACCAGGTGGAACGAAAAGCGACACGCATGGTCTGCAAGAAGTGGCAGGAGACTGTCACTCGCACGGTCACCAGGGACGAGGGTAAATGGGAATGCCAAACCGTAGAAGTCCCGGCCTGTGATTCAGGCTGCGGCCGCACCGGATTGTTGGGACGACTGTTTGCCTGCCGAATCGGATGTGAATCGACATGCGGCGATTGCGCTGATACCGGGACAGCTCGAACCGAAACCTACATGAAGACCATCACCAGGCGAGTCTGGGTTCCCAACATTGTTACCGAAGAAGTGCCGTGTGTGGTGACACGCTCCAAATGGGTTCCCGAGGAATACACCTGTATGGTGACTGTCTGCAAACCGGAAGAAAAGACTCGGACGATTGAGGTGACCCGTTGCAGGCAGGAAGAGCGTAAGCAAATGGTCAATGTAACCCGTTATAAAAATGAAACACGAACGCGGGAAGTCAAAGTCTGTACCTATCGGAACGTAACCAGGCAAAGAACCTGCCCGGTAACCCGTTACAGGAATGAAACCCGGACCCGGGAGGTGGAGGTTCTCAAGTGCCGTTACGAGGACCGTACGCGGGAAGTGAAATATCACGAGTGTGTTGCGGAGACCAAAACCGAAGAATACCAGGTCACTGTCAACAAGTGCGTTCCCGAAACCCGGGAAGAAACCTATACGGTTTGTGTGCCCTATACGGTTGAGGAAGAGTACCAGGTTTGCGTCTGCAAACGGGTGCCTCAAACTATCAAGGTTCCTGTTTACGACTGCCAAACCTGTGGGATGGGATGTGGCCTGGGACTGGGGGGCCTGCTGCGTGGTCTGCGTGCCTGCAGTTGTGATTGCCAGTAACCGAAACAGGCTGCTTCTCCCGTTTTTCATACGTTCTGACGCACTCTGAACTCCTTGCGGAAATTCAATTTCAAACATTTTGCGCAAGGTTGGTTTCCGGGGAATCGGTGACTTGAAAAAAAGCGTGGCGGAAGCAATTTCGTATTCACATCGCTTCTTCGAGCTGCAACAGCCTGGTCCTGTTGCAGCTTTTTCTATTGGGCCGCCGTGGCGGGGGCTCAATAAATTTCGACACCCCGTACCAACCCCCGGAAAAAGAAAACGGTTGGTAGTGATGTGCAAATTCATGAAAAGGGTCTGGAAACCGGTCGACCGAAAAAGATTCGGGTGTGTGCAAGGTGCCGTTGTCAGGCAGCCTCTTCTTCCGAGAGCTCGTTGTCCATGACTTCGTGATCTGTCCCCGTTTTTTCAACGGTTTCATCGACGATACGGTGCTCAATTTCATCGACGACCTGGTAACGTGGGGCGGACGGCGCAAGCAGGCTGGGTTCGTTTTGACGGTCGGCGTCGAGGCAGCTGAATTCGTAACCAAGACGACGATTCAGTATTTCGTAATTCGAGCCACGGGAAATTGCGGGAACATGAATCACCGTATCGTGAACCGTTTCCGCCGGATCTTCGGATTCCGCTTCAACGATCGGCTCCAGGAACCTTGGGCCGATCGTCATGCCGCCGTTTTCGTGAACCTCAGCATGGTGCGGCAACTCACGGACATCGCATTCGAGGTCCATGAACATGTCTCGAATATGGTCATGGCAAGTGAACATCATGACCTGGAAGCCTTTGGCAGAAAAGTTTTTTAACGCCAACGCCGCTTCGCGGGCACGG
>JAYZFP010000176.1:0-6896 GCA_036336715.1 Planctomycetota bacterium | reverse complement strand
GGCCACTATTACGCGCCGCCACCCTATTTCGACCTGGTGACCTGGTTGAGAAGAAAGGTGCTGCCCGGAGGAGGGGAGGGAAGGTACATCTCGCGTGACCGGAGAACCATCTATTCGACGCACATGGGAAGCAACGAACCCATCTATGATGCCAACAACCCGATTTACCGGGGAGGACAACCGGTTGTCGAAGAGGATTACCTGACAGATGCCATCACCCGGGAAGGGATCAACTTTATCAGAAAGAACGCGGACAAACCCTTTTTTCTGATGCTGTCATACAATGCCGTTCACAGTCCAATGCAGGGAGCCGATCGTTATGTGCACAAGTTCCGCAAGATCAAGGATATTCAACGACGAATCTTTGCAGCCATGCTGTCCAACCTGGACGACAGTATCGGTGATATCAACGCCGCCTTGCAGCAACTGAACCCCCAGGACAACACGCTGATTTTTCTCCTCAGCGACAATGGCGGTCCCACCCGCGAATTGACGTCCAGCAACCTCCCCTTGCGGGGTGAAAAAGGGACCCTCTACGAAGGGGGCCTCCGGATTCCATTCATGGCCCAATGGAACGGGAAAATCCCTGCCGGTGCTGTCTATCGTCAACCAGTCAGTTCCCTCGACATCTTTGCAACCATCCAGAACCTAGTCCAGTTCAAGAACGGGTCCGACCAGATCGATGGCGTGGACCTTTTGCCATTCCTGACCGGCGCAAAAACGGGGCGTCCCCACGACCACCTGTTCTGGAAATCGAGGCGTCATTCGGCACTTCGAAAAGGGGACTGGAAGATTATCCACGATCGCAAAACCGACCAGTACGAGGTGTATGACCTTTCAGCAGACATCGGCGAATCGAGCAACCTGGTTCGCGCCAACCCGGAAAAGTTCCAACAGCTGAAGACAGACCTCGAAACCATTCTGCAGGAGGCGACAGCGGACCAGCCCTGACCCGGAAACAAGCCACCAGGGGGTGGAACACCGGGCGCAGTCCCTGCCAACCGCAAAGCCACCTCGCCGATGTCCCCACCTCGCCGAAGTCCCCACCTCGCCAATGTTCCCACCTCGCCAATGTTCCCACATCGCCAATGTTCCCACATCGCCAATGTTCTTGGAACGCCCGTCCTGGTTATCGAGCTGGCGAATAAGAACACTGCTTTCCACAGCAAACGTCAGGCACGGGTTCCCTCAGGGTAATGCGGATGTGCTGTTTCAGAATACACCGGCTCAGGTGTGGTACTCGGCGTTGATTTTTACGTACTCGTACGTCAGATCGCTCGTCCAGTATCTCGTTTCAGCAAGCTCCTCTCCACCTCGACAGAGTTCGAGATCGATTCGGGTTTCAAAATCTGCCTGAATGGACTGGCTGACTGCAGACTCTTCGAATCCTACCGGGGTGCCATTCTGAAACAGCAGGTGGCCATTGATAAGCAGAGAGGATTGGTGCGGGTCAAAGTCAACTCCCGCGTAACCTGCGGCACTCATGATTCTTCCCCAGTTGGGATCGCCTCCGAAGATAGCAGTCTTGACCAGAGGACTGTCGGCGATTGTCCTGGCCACTGTCCTGAGGTCCTCCTCCGGCGAGTCCCCCGTTACACGGATCTCGATCAGGTGCTGGGCGCCTTCGCCATCACTGGGGATCATCTTGGCAAGGGCGACCGACACCTCCTCCAGCTCGCTGAAAAAAAGTTCTGTGGGACTGCCGTCCCCCGGATCTCCGCCGGTTGCCACCAGGATCATCTGGTCACTGGTGCTGGTGTGACCATCAACGCTGATACTGTTGAAGGAACGGTCGACTACCGATCGAAATCGTTGCCGATTTGCCGGGCTGTCGTTCAAGGGAAAATCTGTCATCACCACCGCCAACAGGGTCGCCATTTTGGGACCGATCATTCCGGCACCCTTGGCAACACCTGTCAGGACATATTCCCGGTCATCGACCGTGAATTTTTTCGAGACGACCTTGGGAAAGGTGTCGGTGGTCAACATCCCGGTAGCAAAATCCACCAGGCTCTCCCTTCCCCCGGCCAACTGCCCGGCAGCTTCCCGGATCCCGGGCCCGATTTTTTCCATCGGCAACGGCTCGCCGATAATCCCGGTGGACATGACATGAACTTCGTTCGCCACCAGGCCAAGGCTCTCGGCAACCTGCTCCGCCATACGGGCAGTATCGCCCACCCCCGCGGTCCCCGTGCAGGCATTGGCGTTTCCGGAATTAATGACCAGGGCACGGCATCGACCGATGTTTTCCGCATTCCAATCAACGGAAGAAGCGCGAACCAGGTTCTGGGTGAATGCTCCCAGCGAAACAGCGGGCTGGTCAGTAACCAGCAGGGAAAGATCCCGCTTACCGCTCTTTTTGATGCCGCAGGCCACCGAGGAAAATGAGAAGCCTCGCGGCAAATGAATCACTTCGGGAAGGGGAATCATGGCAGTTGTGAAAACCTGGAAAAACCGACAGATTTGCAGAAATCAGAGCAGAGCACAAGCTTCGTCGTACCCGTTCATCAAATTAAAGTTCTGCACCGCCGCCCCCGATGCCCCCTTGATCAGGTTGTCGAGACAACTGATGACGATCACCCGGTTTCCGCTGACGCGTACGGTAAGATCGCAAAAATTGGTTCCGGAAACCGCCTTGGTCGATGGCAATTCATCGACGACCCGAACGAATCGGCTGGAACGATAAAAATCCTTCAGGCAATCCATCAGCGCCGTATCGGCCATAGAGCCGGTTTTTTCCGCATACAGGGTGGACAGAATGCCGCGGTCCATTGGGATCAGGTGAGGGGTGAAGAGGCACGCTGTCTCCGCGGTACTGCACCGGCCCAGCAAGTCGTCAATCTCCGGTTGATGGCGGTGACTGGCTACCTTGTATGCGAGCACGGATTCATTGCACTCCGGAAAATGAAAAGCCAGGTTCGGTTTTCGCCCGGCGCCACTGACACCGGTCTTCGAATCAATGATCAGCCCACTCGGAGAAATCAATCCGTTTTTCAGCAGCGGAGCCAGTCCCAGGATTGCCGACGTCGGAAAACAGCCCGGATTGGCAACCAGGTCGGCGGCCGCAATTTCATCCCGGAAAAACTCGGGGAGGCCATAAGGAACAGAACCGAGCATTTCGGGATCGGGATGCTCGATCCCATACCAGTCTTCATAGACATCCCGGGAGGCGAGACGATAATCGGCGCTGAAATCCACCACTTTGAGTCCCTGTTTTCGCAACTCCATCACCGACGAAGCCGAAGCACCGTGGGGCAGGCAGGTGAATACAAAATCAGACTTGCTGGCCATTACTCCGGCTGAAAATTCCTCGAACTGAAGATCCAGCTGGCCCAAAAACTGTGGATGAACCCGGCTGAGAGGTTGGCCAATATTCTCTCTCGAAGTTACACAGGTCAACTCGGCCTGTGGATGCCTGAGCAGAATTTTGATTAATTCAAACGCTGTGTAGCCAGTGGCCCCCACAATTCCGACTCTTGTCATTTCAAATTTCTACTTTTTCTTCTTTTTGGCTTTTTGCCCCGGTTGGGCTGCGGGTTGCTGTGGCGGTTGGGGACGGAAAAACTTTTTCCCGTCGGGTGTAGCCAGGTCGACCTGGTGTTCCCCGGCCTGGTAAAAAACACGGATCCCGATTTTGACTCCCTGGAATGTTTTCATGACCTCGCTGGTGTTGGCAAGGTGTTGTTTCAACTGCTTGGCCGCTTTGATCTGCTTTTCCATTTCCACCTTTCCGGTCTGTCTCGAAAAGGCAGCCCGCAGGTTGTCTGGAGTGGCGTTGAACCGTTTCATCAGGTCATTGTACTGCAACTGCAGATTCTCAGAGTCGGAGACAAATTTGCCATAGTCTTTTTCGAATTGTTCATAGCTTGTCAGCTTCTGAACCGATTTGTCCGGGGTGATCAAGTGCATGGAAAGGTTGACCGTCATCCGGCTGCCACGAAGCCGATTGGCGAGGATACCCCGTGCCACATCGATATTCTCTTTTTTGAAATGGAGCTCGGTCGTATCGGCTCTTCCCAGAAGAAAATTCCGGTTCTTGGGGTACTCAAACCGGGCCAGCTTCTTGGGCAGACGAACCAAAACCGTCTTGACGTTTTCCAGGTTCGGCAGGTTATCCAGTTTGGCATCCGCGGTGGGATTCAGCGACTTGGAAAAGTCGAGCTTGGTAGCGATCACTGGAGCTCGAAGTGCGACAATATGGCGATACCGGGAGGCCTGAATCTCGAGGGCGCAGTTTTGCAGATAGATTGCATTGCTTGTGTTGGCAGCCTCACGGTTCCAGGCAAAAACCAAATGCTTTCCGTTATAAGTCAAATTGGCGATGATTTTTCCGGCCCCTTTGGCACCTGCCGACAGGGACCAGGTGGCGTTGGCGCTGGTGGATGCCTTGAGCGTAAATTCAATTTTAGCCTTGGACGCCCGGTCACCGCCGTGCAACTTGACAGTCAGCGGAAGACTCTTGGGTATCGTCAAGGGAAACAACTTCTGTGCCGCCTCGTTGGGAGACCCCTTCTTGGCCGGAACGAGGCTCACGAAATGAGGTGCCTGTGCAAAGGGATTCGGAAAACCTGCGGAATTTCCACCCCCTTTTTCCTTGCTGTCGTTATCCTTCTTCTTGGGTGTTCCAACAAGGATAATGGCATCATCCTTCTTTTTGCCTGCAGGTTCGCTATCCTTTTTTGCAGGTTCCTTTTCACCAGGATCGTTTTTGCCTGGACCGTTTTTGCCTGGACCGTTTTTGCCTGGCATGGGACCGTTACCATCGCCCGTCTTCTGGGCAGGATTGGGACCATCCTTCTCGGCAGGGTTCTTCTTGCCCGTTTGAGGGAAACCTGGGATACCCGGTTTACCAATTCCCTTTCCGGCAGGATTTTTCGGCTGCAAACCAATTTGCGATTTCCCTGGAGGATTGTCCGACTCACCCGTCCCGGCAAGGCCCCCGGTTTCATTCTTGCCTTGATCGGGAGTTGTTTTGTCATCCGGACCCTGTGGGTTGCTTGGCAACGGCCCGAATCCGACTGTCTTTTTTTTGCCGAAATTAAGGAGTCCACTTCCCTGCTTCTCGCCGCCGCCTGTGCCGTTTGGCTCGCCCGGGACACCGTTTTCATCGTTGCCGGGCTCTTTTTTCCCAAAGTCTTTCTGGCCCTCTGCACCCTTCCCTGATTTTCCGACCTGATAACGATCGGGTTGAACCGACTCCGCCTGGTTCCCCGGGTTGGATGCCAGCTGGGTGTCCTTGCCGGCGAAAGCCAGGAAATAGATCACCAGTCCAATGGACACGGCCCCGAGGCTTCCCGCCAGAATGCCAATCAACAGCATCCGGCCGTTCCCTGTTGGCTTTTCCGCGGATTCCTCGGCAGGTGGAGGGGTTGGATTCATCCTTGCCTGGGCCTGAGCAGCTGAGGGCGAACCTGCAGGAGCCGCATCGACCGCCAAGGAAGCTATGGCGTTGAAGTCCTGGGGCGTTTGCAACTCCGATACAATCTCAACATTGTCAAGATTGTCAAACATGTCGTCTTTTTTTGAAAAGGACTCCAACCCCTCGGCGGTCACATTGGGCACCTCAGGGATAACCAACGGCTCTTCGGGCACAGCAGGAGCTTCCACCGGCTCGGCGACAAGCACCTCCTCTTTGGATGCCGAACCGGGTGTTTCCTGGTCCGGTGTTGCCTGCTTCGCTGCCTCTTGTCGGTCGGATCGTTGATTGCCATCCTGAACCTGAATCTCCGACAGGTTGACCGCCGCAGGCTCGCCGCTGCCAGCGGGCGAATCCGGTGTAACAATCACCGGCATGCCCTGGTCGGCCCCGCTCGCTTCCGGGACCGATTTCTCCCCTGTGACGATTTGCGGGATTCCCTCCACGGCTCCCTGGTTTGCACTGTCTCCCGGCTTTGCACCCCCCGCGAGGGGCTTAACACCTGCGACCGAAATGGCACCGGTATCTGCATCCACTTCAAGAATCACTGAATCGGTCGGAGGACGATCGCTCTTGACGCCGATGGCTTGCAGCAGCTGCTCGAGGCTTGCATCAGACTTGGAGGCGATTTCGAAAAGGGAATCCGCCAGGGCCGTTCCGCTGATCTGTGGTTTTTCAAAATCACCACTCAATAGCCCACACCCAACCCAACCGAGCGATGCGATGTCTGATTCGGACTTGTTCTTGGGGGCATCCAGAAAGCCGATGTCGGACGGGAGGTCCAGCGCTATCTTTTGCTTGTCCGTCAAGGCAATCGAATGGCCGTTGATGGACCCATGTCGGGTACCTGCTGATTCGAGGTCGCCCAGTAACCTGCCAACTTTTTCCACCAGCTTTTCCACCAGCTTCGCGTTTTGCGGCTTGCCGGCCAGGCGTTTCACCAGAGACTGTCCCTGCAGACATTCGGTGACGACAATGGTACGGCCTCCCACATCCGAAAGTTCCACTATCGGGGTAATCTTCTGGTTCGCGAAATTTTGAAAAGACTGGACCCGACCACGGTACTGTTCCAATTTCGACGGTTGATCGCAGAGTTCCCTGGACAACAATCGGAGGCGATACTTTCCCTCACCCTGCAACGGTTCAACAAGATAAACCTCGCCGGAGCTGTCTTTTCCGAGGTAATCGAGGAGGCGATAATTCCCAACCTTGAAATTGTGCTTTCCGGCCAAAAGCCGCTGTGCCTGCCACTGGGTGAGATATTTTCGGGCAACCAGCGTCTCCAGGTCGGAGTCGCTGAGAGAGTCTTTTTTGACAGCTTCCTTAAGATTGGAAAGCTGTTTTTGGGAAACCAAACCATGCTTTTCCACGACATCAAAAAAGGTCTTTGATTCTAAAGCCATGAACTGCCGCCAACAGAAGATAGAAAAGAGAGAAGACGAGAAATATCAACTCTAATTAAATGATAAACGAATTTTGT
>JAYZFP010000175.1:0-27091 GCA_036336715.1 Planctomycetota bacterium | reverse complement strand
TTTGGCCAAAAGAAAAAAAGACCCGACAGCTTTGTTGTTGAGTTTGCCGAGTCTGTCGACCGGAACTCAGAATTGGAGGTCCAGGGGGAGACCGGCGAAGAATTCATGATCCGGATCAACGGTGGACAGGCACCCTACCTGATGCAAATCATGCAGAACCGGGAGGGCTTTTTGGTCCAGGAAGTTCGTGGCCAGGAATCGTTTGCAGGTTTCGGATCCTCGTTTGAGGAATTCTGTCGAAAGTACCCCGAGTTCGTGCAGACACGGTTGATTGCGATTCTGAAAAAATACGGTTTCGGCTCGCCGGTGACCCGCTTTAATCCGGTGACACGAGATCATGTGATGGTCCTTTTGTCGCCGGTGGATGATGAACTATTGCTCAACTTCAGAAAGGAATTCGAGGGCCTTGAGTCCCGGGAATACGAGGTTCGGGAAGAAGCCAGCGCAAAATTGAACCGGGAATTTGAAAAGTGGAAAAAAGCCCTGCGTTACGCGTCAGGGAGTGAACGCTTTTCCGTCGAGGTGAGGGCGAGAATTCAGAAACTGATCCGGGACAGGAGCAGTGAGGAAGATCGCCAGTTGATTGGCCTGATTAATTCGGCTGACCTTGTGAACGACCCTGAGTACCTCGTCTGGTTGCTGGGCCAGTCTGAAAATGATGGCCAGAAAGGGAGCGTGGCCAAACGGCTGAAATTGATCACGGGAGAGGATTTTGGCACGGATCTGGCAGCCTGGAGCCGGTGGTTGGCGAGGGAATTACCGGCCAAACCAACCGTGGTTGCCACTCAACAGAAACCCCTGGTGGAAGTTGATGGTTACCTTCCCGGCATGGCACAGCCAACGGCCAACCTGTTGATGTTGCAACTGACGGATGGCCGTTTGTCTCTCGATCGGGGATCCTGGGCAGAGCAGTTCCAGGGAGAATCGATCAAAACACTGGTTACGCGGCTTCGTGATCAATTGAAAAAGTCGAATCTTCCGGCGAGATGGCTGCAATCTGGTGGGAATTCGCTCGATTTGATGCGACACGAGCATGTTCTGTTTGAACATATCCAGACGGCCATCCCTCCCCGGAAGTCGCCCAACCAATACTCTTACGGGAACATTGCAGGTTACCACCGTAGCAGTCTCAATCGCCATGTGGAGCAGCCACATCTTTTCATGCGTCTGGTCCTGGAAGGGCAGGTGCTTGACAAAAAAAACGGACGTCCGAAGGCAGCAACCAACAAGCCCAACACTTTTCACTACTCGATACGCGAACGGCAGGATACGAACCTCACCATGACATTTCACGAATCGGATGAATCGGAACTGAATCTTCTGATTGCCAGCCGCCAGGCACAGACGGTTTTTCAGTTGTTCCAGAACGGGGAGGGGCGGGTCAACTGTCACCTGCTGGTAGGTGGCGAGCGAAAATCGGTTGGTGCCAACAGTTTTTCAGAGCTTTACGCTCAAAACAGGGAGTGGTTTTCTGGGAGTGTGTATCCCCTGTTCGCCCGGTTTGGCATCCAGATTCCAGCTGAAATCGGAGGGCCCCTGGATGTTCAGAAAGCCCCGGACAATTCCGCCAAAACGCTCCAGAAAAAACAGCAAATCGCCCGGTGATGCAGGCAGACGTTTTTCTGTTTGCCGGGGATTGAGGCTGGGGAGTTGCATCAAAAAATTGCCCCCTTTGACGCAGCGAATCTGTGACGCAGTGAATCGGTGGCGCAGCGAATGGGAGCAGTGCGAATCCGAAAGTCCTGGATCAGGGAAGATTCTTGTCGAAAAACCGGAACGCGTTGCCAAAGAGGATTCCATCCAGAGATGCCGCGTCGTAGTTCCTGTCCAGTAGAACCTGCTTCAGCAGCGGAAGGTGGGCGATTGACCTGATTTCGACCGGAGTCTGTTCGTTTCCAAAGGCACCATCGAGATCGCTGCCGATTGCCGAGTGACTCGCGGAACCGGCCAGTTGGCAGACATGATCGATGTTGTTGGCAATGTGCTCCAGGGAAACGCCTGACTGGGCGGGCGTGGTTTGACCCCGCACCCAGTCGGGAACAAGCATCCAGGCATCAAAGGCAACTCCGATGATGGTGTCCCTTCTGATCAGCCTGCGAATCTGGTTGTCCGAAAGTTGTCTCTGGTGTTCGACAAACTCCCGGCAATTATGGTGACTGGCAAGGATGGGACCACCATAAAGCTCCAACGCTTCGTCAAAACCGCGGTCCGTCAGATGGGTGACATCGAGAACCATGTTCTTGGCCTCCATTTCCCGCAGGAGTTCCTTTCCACGGGCTGTGAAGCCCTCTTTTTCACCGGTGCCAGCAGCGTACCTTCCCGGCCCGTAATGGGCGGGACCAATCAGTCTCACGCCGTCATCGTAAATCTGTTGCAGGTAATCGAGATGAACCAGGGAATCGGCTCCTTCCAGGCTGAGCAGGTAACCGATTTCCTTCCCGGAATCGATGTTTTCCAGATGCCGATGGAGATGCGATCGTTTTGATATTGGAACCAGCAATCCCATCCGTTCCATCTCACGGTACCACGCCAGTTGTGCCCGGGTCTGGGACCAGGCGATTTCCGGACTGTTCCATCCCGGGAGGGGGCTTTTCTGTGAGACGCTGTGACCAATCTGGGTGGCAACGCATATCCGGATGCCGGCTGAACGCATTTCATCGAAGCTGACGACACCATTTCCACGGTCCAGCTTATCGGTCTGACCTTGCTCCCGTTCCCTGATTTCCTCAAGCGATTTGGTCAAATCCCGGTTCCAGTGGACCGCATTCATCGCCAGGTCAAGGTGGCAATCGAAGATCAATCCATTTTCGTCTTCTGACAAGGTCTTTCTTCCGTGTGATTTGGGGGAGTCAGCGGGGGGACGTTCAGGTGCAAAAGCCGGTTTCAGACAACGCTGGTTGCAAACGTCCCTGGGATGCACCGCAAGAACACCTGCCCCACCCATTTTGCAGCGGGGCGTCCGTCAGTCCGGCAGGTTGTGTGAGGGTACGGGGCCGGGAGGGGGTTACCGTATCAGCGACCCCGTGACCTTCCGCCCATCAGTCGTTTGGCCAGGTCCGAAGGGGTTCCCCGGTAAATGGCCTGGAACGCCATGTCAAAATCATGACCCTCACGCAATGCCTTAACCAGGTTCTTGAAAGCGGTCCCATTGTTCATCAGGTAGGAGACAAAAACGTAACCGGCAATCGCGGAGTCCGCGGGGTTCAACTGGCCTTTGACAAACTCGTCTCCGCTTTGAAGCTTGGCAGCAATTCCGGCCCAGCTTTCTTTCCATTTGGCAATCCTTGGATCTTTCGGGTCGACACTTTTGGCTGCATTTCGTGCGGCACCTTCGGCGAACCAGGTAGGTGTTTTCTTTCCCATGCTGGCAACCATCAAACCGGTAATCTGCTGGGCAAACATTGCATCCTCGGAATATTCGTCCTCGTTTTTGGGCAGAATGATTGCGCCATACGCGTTGATGACGTCATAGCGGAAATGGCCCTTCCATTCCCGGGGAATATCCCGGCGTTCGACCATTTTGCCGAACTCGCTGTAATCATAACGCTGTTTGAACAGGTAAAGCGTGACACGACCTTTGACGGCCGGTCCCGAGCGGCTCAGGAATGTGCGGCGAATCTTGGGCAGGACCTTGTCAGCAACTTTCACGTAGTCCTTTAGGACTGCCTCGGACATGTCGCCATAGATGACGAAATCATCCGTTTCCACCTTGTTGGCAGGGGTGCCCGGCATGAACAGTTTCCAGTTCTGCTGCGAAGAAACCAGGCGTTCGGCCATCAACTCTTCGTGTGATGAGTTTTTGGCCTTGGCCAGTTCGTAGATTGGCTTGATGTCCTCACGGTCATTGTCATCGTCAAAGGTTGCTCCCTCCGAGATCCACTTTTCGATCTTGGCGATGACTTCGCTGCTCAGCGGCGGACGCCCTGCCGGCATCCGCGTGCCTGCCTCACCTTTCAGCTTTTTGACCAGCAGGCTTTCAGCCGGCTTGCCCGGAACGATCATCTGACCAGTATCGCCGCCGCGAATAATTTGTCGAAAGGTGGAAAGGTTCAATCCCCCACGGGCATTGTTCTGGATATCGTAATGACAGCCGTTGCAGTTCTGGATGAACACCGGGGCGATTTCGAGTGCAAAGCTGACCGTTTCCTTGCCGGTCGACTTGACGACCTTGGCCTGTGGCATTGGGGCTGCATCCGGGTTGGCAGCCTGGGCCAGATCGTTCAATCCGACGGTCTGATCCTCACCGTCGAACTTGGCCCCTTCGGAAATCCACTTTTTCAGGATTGCCAGGTCATCCGGTTTGACCTTTCCGCTGGGAGGCATTTCTCCATCTTCGATCACTTCCACCAGGCGACTTCCTACGGCATCCCCAGGGAAGATGACGCGGTTGTTGTTGGGGCCCCGCATCAGCTCAATGAATGTTGCCATGCTGAAGCGGCCCTGGGCCCGGTTGACATGACAACGACCGCAATTGCTGACCAGAACCGGGGCGACCTGCTTGGAAAAGCTGACCGTATTGACGGGGGTTGCCGGAGTGCCCTTGGGCGGCATCAGTGGCTTGAGCGCAGGCAGTGTGTAGCCTTCGAGTTCGAGCAGGGAGTGGGCGTTTTTCAGTTTGCTATAGGTTGGCCGCAGGGCACGAATAATCTGCTGGTTCCCGCTGGCCGTCAGCGATTCCATGTCGGACTGGATCTTCTTGATCGTGTCCACACAGTCCTTGTATTTTTTTTCGTTGTACAGCTTCCCGGCCTGAACCATCAGGGTCTGGACCTTGTTGATTGCCACTCTCTGTTTCTGTGTTTGCCCCATTGCAGTCGAGGCGGACACGAACAGAAGGATCACAACCAGGAAAAATGAATTGAACGAACGCACATCATGCTCCAAAAAATGATCAGAAACCGCTTTTCAATTATAAGATGCAATCGATTTCGGGGGAACTAAAGGATTTGGCCTGATTTTGGGGCCAATTCCCCGGAATCATGAGCGATTTGCGGTGCCGAATGTACTCGAAAAAAATGGCCCCAGGCGGCCTTCTGGAAGCAAAGGGGCTTATTTGCCCCCATGGTGGCGACGACGGTGGTTCGAATGGCGACTTCCCGGATTTCGGTTGCTGTTCTTTCGGTTTCGGGTTTTTCGATAACCAAATTCAATGGCAAACCAGTCTGCATATCTTTCACGGGAATCGAATGAGCTGTTGCGGTCATCATTCAGGTGCCCCAGTTCATGAATCAGAACGTTATTCAAATAATAGTCCCGAAGGGTCTTTTCACTCCATTGCAGCATCCATGTTTTTTCCCCGTTATCTTCAAACCACTTTCCACCATACATTTTTGTCTCGTTCAGCAGTTTGGGTCCGGGCGGGGCACAGTAGATTTCGACCATCGTTTCGCACATTGGATAGAGATAGATTGCCGTTCCCCACTGCAAACCATAGCAGGGGAACCGCCTCTTTTTTCTGGTGACATCCGAAAGCTGCACGACATCAAGCTCTGCGATCGTCCAATGCGGCAAGTCGGCCAGGCGGGAGGCAATCTCGCGGGGGCTGATGGGATGGAACATTCCGTTCCCCGCTTCCTTTTCAATGATCCTGTAGCCGTCTCTTTCGCCCACGAGTGGTTCGTGCCAGTCTTCGATGGGGAAGCAGGGGGCTTGTCGATCAGTCCGGGCGCGGAAGTTTGCCTTACGGGGGACTCCGTAAGGCATGCGTTTCGCACACGGGTCTCGGGTTTGGCGTGATTTGGATCGGAATTTTGACATCACCAGTCAGGCTGTAAACTGGACAAGCGACATCCGTGGCTGGTTTTGACGCTGTTTCCCTTGAGCGACAGAACAGGTAAATCATGACTTCTGCTTCCATGTTAAAAATCAGCCGTTCCAGGATCCAAGAAAGATTCCGAAGTCCGCAGGTAGCTCTGCGGAATCGGCGGAGAAAAATCGGGTTGTCGGAGATGCCACGGTTTTTCCGGTGCTGCCCCGGATATGGAATGGACGCTGGGAAATGAAAATCCCGGTTTTGAGGGTCAGTTGCCCAGGAGTTTCAGCCAATCCAGGATCAGAACGGTAAAGGCCGAGGAGACGAAAACTGAGAACAGGACAATGGAAACCAGGAACGCGGGACTGATTTCAATGCTGGTCCTGCGTGGCGTTTCATTGGTAGCCGGTTCTTTAGCAGGCAGGGAGGCTGGGTCAGGTCCAGGAACCGACGTTGTCTGAAGGGTGCCGTCTCCATCGATTGAAGAGCCCGCCACAATGTCCGAAAAGGAGACTGCGGTGAGCTTGATTTTGGAATGGGACGAGCTGCTGGAGGAAGAGCTGGGAACGCTCGAAAGGTTTTCAGCGCTGTTTTGACCGTGTCGAATCGTGTCATCTGTAGAGGCTGTGACCGATTCCCCTTCGGGCTGACGGGGTAATGTTGTGGTTCGATCGTCACCGTTGAGCACGTCGGAATCCCCGACCGCGGTTCCAGCCTGGGCAGAATTTCCATCCGGGGCGATCGGCACGCGATTTACTGAAGGGATCTGAATGGGCCTTCCGGCAAGCCAATCGGTGCAGATTCGGGCCACATCGTTGCAGGTCTGAAACCGTTTTTTGGGATTTTTGACCATCATGTGTTCCATGATCATCTGCAATTCCCGGGGGCAGTCGCTGCGGTGAGTCTCCATCGACGGCGGTTTCTGGGTCTGGTGTTTGACAATCCGCTGAGCCAGAGTGCCTTCATTGAAGGGCGGTTGGCCTGCAAGCATGAAATAGAGGGTGCATCCCAGTCCGTAGATGTCTGCCCGGTGGTCGACCTCATGGCTGTTCATTGCCTGCTCGGGGGCCAGGTAGTCGGCCGTTCCAAGAATCTTTTCGTTGTATTCAAGCGTCAGTGAGTATTCGTCTTCCTTGAAAAGGGCCAGCCCCATATCGAGGATCTTGACTTCATTGTTCCGGTCGACCAGCAGGTTTCCCGGTTTGACATCGCGGTGAACCACTCCCTGGTCATGGGCAAATTGAAGCGCTTCGGCTGCCTGGGCGATGTAGCTGGCCGCGTCCCGAGGGTTAATCGGTCCGTCTTCCTCGATAATCTTGCCGACGTCCCGGCCGTCCACGTACTCCATGATCAGGTAGTGTGTTTCCGATCCTTCATCGTGATCAACGTCAAACGCTCTTACAATATTCGGATGTTCCAGGGAGGCCGAGGCGCGGGCCTCGATGTAAAAGCGTTCCAAATAGGTCTTGTCCGTAACCCGTTTTCTGGGGAGAACCTTAATGGCCCGCCTCTGGTGCATTTGCATGTGTTCCACCAGGTAGACGCTACTCATGCCGCCGGTGCCGATATGCCCCAGGATTTTGTACTTGCCGAGGAAAAATCCCTTGTACTTCTGACTCAGGAGTTTGTCACACTGCCAGGAGGTGATCAGATCCATTTCAATCAGTCGACGCGTGACAAACCCCGTGTCGGCAAGCGGTTCACCCAGGTTCTCTTTTTTGATCTGGGTTAATGCATCGCGCAAAATCATGTCAGGGACGAGATTGCTTTTCTGCAGCAGCTCGACGAATCTTTTGACGCTAATTTTGGCCATCGTGAAAGAGCGGATATGTTTGGCGGAAAAGTGTAAAAGATTGATGGAAGGGTTGGGCAGGGTTCCCGGAAATCTTATGGAAACCCCGGAAAGATCAGAACAATTCTAACTCAAATTTAGTCCCAAATAAGTGATTTGTTGGATTCCTGTCCGGTCGACCTTTGAAACGCTCCGGCCAGGAATACCCGTTGCGTGCCCAATGGGTGGTTCATCGCGTGGTTCCCAGGGGCCCTGTGGCTGTTGATCGTGGTTGGTTGGCAGACCCCTTCCTGGGGCAGAATGTGGGATGCATGCGGACAGGTGACGAGTTTCAGATAAGCTGGTGGAACGAATAACAACCTGAACAACCATTCCTCAACCGTCCATTGTTAACAGGTGATGGTTTACCCGAACAGGCGTCATCGCCGATAAAGCCGGAATCAGACGCTCGACCATCCCTGCCGGATTTTCAATCGGGCGACTCGTTCTGCTCGGCAACCGCTCGCCGAAAATGAACGGTTACTGTTCCACTGTTATCTGCCAATTCAGTGAATTTGTCGCCACATCTCAAGAACAAATATCCATCTTTTTCGGCAACAAATTCGCCCTTTTCCCCCATTTCCATGACCGCAGACAGTTCGTAGTCTGAAAAAACGACTCCTTTCAGGCGTCCTTTGCCGTCACCGGTGCCTGCGCCACTGACTGGCGATTCCCCCGGGGAGGTGCTCCACTGTCCCACGGCGATGTACTGGTACTTTTTCCCCTGCTGTATTTTGAGTCCGGCTGACTGCCAGCCGCGACGGGAATCAATCTTCCGGTTGACCCTTCTCTGGCCGGACAGGGGCACGGCTCTGGTTTTCCAGTCCCAGCTGCAGAGGTCCACTCGATAGCCATTGCCAAAGTTCTTTACGAAAAGGTCGTATTCGAACGAAATTTCCTTGGCCACGTCTCCGTAAACCGATTCGAAAGAAGCTTTGCCGCCAGACATCATGTTCAACCCGAGGCTCTTGAATCTTGTGGAATAGTTGGGGTTGTTCGCCAGCAGATGGCACAATGCCCACCGCCACGCATAGGCCTGCCAGGAATCTCCTGTGACCTGGCCCGCGGCGACGATGTCCAGCATTTTTTTCGGAGGAGACCCGGTCAGGTACCTGATGACCGGCGGGGAGATATTGACCGCCAGTTCGTCTTTTCGCCAATACTGTCCCATTTCAGCCATCCCTTCCGAATACCAGGTCGGCCCGGTGCTTCCAAATGTCTGAAAGCAGAAAGCGTGAACGGCTTCGTGCTGCACCACGCCATGGTCACCGCATGCATAGACAACCGCTTTTCGCTGCTGACCGAGCGAACGGGAAAGGGTGACGCCAGCCTTTTCCCGGATTTTCTGTACTCCGGCAGGCTCCAGCGGAATCTCATTCCACTTCGCGAGATCATTGACGACAAAGCATTCAATGATGCTGTTGGGGGAACGGCCGTAATAGCGGGAGATCAAGTCCAGCATTCGTTCCAGCTTGTCGAGTAGCTGGCTGGAGGAGCGGTCAGAAAGGTCCGTATGCAAAAGGAAGTGCTGTGACCTTAAATCACGGGGATTGGTTGGCTGGTCGGAAAGTTTGAGGTATTTCTGCTCATCCGAAACAGGGGGCGGCCGGCGGGGACGTTGGGGCCCTGCTTTGCTTCGTTCGAGACGGATGCTGATCCGGTTGACCACGAGATCGCCCGTACTCAATTCCGAGTAGGCAAGCTCTTCGACCAGGTCTCCACTGGAGACGCGTGCCATCGTTTTTTCGTCAACTGAGGCCTCGAGGTCCTTGGACAACCGGATTCGGAGTTTTCCTTGAGGGGCAAACTCCCGCTTTCCCACGGCGACGACGAGGGACTGGTTGCGTATGCTTTCGATGGTGCCGTTCACCTGGCAGGGAACCCGGTCATTTGAGTTCCTGGCTTCGCGGCTGGAGGTGATGCGCTGGGGGGAATCCCCCGGGACAATCTTCAGGCGGCTGACTTCTCCCTGGCTTCGGCCAGAGCGGGTCAGCGAGCAATCAAATTCAATTTTCTGTCCGGCCGACAACGCGGCGAGGCCAAGAGTCCCCGAAACCCTGACTTCGTTCTGGTGACGGAGATTGACCTGCCCCCTGGTAAGTGGCACGGTGGTCTGGCCAGGCAAAGTGTAAAGGAAGTTTTGCTGCTTTCCGTCTACCTTGACGCTGATCGTATTCCCTGAATGGGAAACAATGGTTCCTTCAATCCGCCCCTGCCTGCGAATGGTCAATTGGGCAGAAACGGTATCGGCCGGCGGGTAAAAAATGACCAGCAGAACCAGCGGAAGTGAAAAAAGCGACGGCGACTGGAACCGGTTCATGGGTGGTTTTCCTGGGATACGGCATGTTGGCCTGGTCAGGAGAGGGTTCACAAGAATCTACCGTCTGGCAGGGGAAAGTCCAGCCATTTTCAGCCATTGGCTGTCGGGTTTGAGTTCCTGAGTTTCCGTCGGTAGTAAATTAACCCGGGGACGAAAAAACAGAGGGCGGCGACCAGGCCGAAGATAAAATGTCCATACTGTGGGATCCAGGCCATCATGATTGCGGTTGTGAACAACGCGACAGCCTGGATGTAAAAAGTGCCCGAGAGGATTCCTCCCTTGATGACAAAAGTCATCCCGGCAATCAGACCCAGGCAGGGTGAAAGTTTTAACGGGGGCATCCCCATCAACATTTCAATAGGGAACAGGCCGGCCACGCAGATCATGCTGGCGGCCCAGACATGGGCAATCTGCCGTTCAATAAAAGTAACCGGTCCCATCCGTCTTCGCATCAACCAGAAGACACCTGCCCACGCACCCAGTCCAACAATCCAAAGGATCGGGTACTGGTAAATACCCCGAATTTCAAGCAACTGCAGAATGTTGGTGGCGAAACTTGCGGTCAGAAGAACCAGGCTGTGCCACATCCATAGCACGCCCCAGTTTTCCAGGATGTGCGCGTTGTGGGTTTCCCGAAACATCCGGGCGAAAAAATGCCCGATTCTACCGCTGCGTGCCGAGATCGGTTCGTCGTTCAGGAAGGCCTCCAGGTCTTCGGCGAGTTCCCCCGCGGAATGATATCGGAGCTCAGGCGGTTTCTGCAGGCATCGCAGGCAGATCATTTCCAGTTCCCGATCGGCATTCCGGTTGACAATCCTTGGTGGGATCGGATCCTGGTCCAACACCATCAGCAGTGTGTCCATCGGCGACGATCCCTGGAAAGGTGCCCGCCCGGTAAGCATGTAATAAAGAATGGAACCGATGCTGTAGATGTCACTGGCGGGACCGATTTCTCCCCGCGCCCCGGCAGCCTGTTCCGGCGACATGTAGGCCGGTGTCCCGACGACAGCTCCCGTCAGGGTGACCTTTTTGACGGTGATGGATTTGCGATTGGATATGTTTTTTGCCAAACCAAAATCGGTGATTTTTGCATCTCCGTTTTCCGCGATCAGTATGTTGGACGGTTTAAGGTCGCGGTGCAGAACGCCCTGTTCGTGGGCATAGGCCATCGCCCGGGCGATTTGAAGCAGGATTTTGGTGGCCCGCCGGGGGGTGCAGGGGCCCGATTTCAATTCCTGCAAAAGGGTCCTGCCGGAGACGTACTCCATACTGAAGAAGAGTTTGCCTTCGTGTTGTCCCACCTCATGTACCGAGACGATGGAGTCATGCTGCAGCTTGGCGGCGGAATTGGCTTCTGCCATGAAACGCTGGCGATCGTCCGGAGATGCCAGTTCCCCACCGAGGATCATCTTCAACGCGACCACCCTGTCGAGTGGCATGTGACGGGCCTTGAACACCACTCCCATGCCACCGCGGCCGATTTCCTCGAGCAGTTCGAATTCGCCAAACTGACAGGGGCACTCGATCAGGTTGTCCGCGTCCGAACCTGCATCTTTCCAGCTGCGTGAACTGCTGCCCTGGTTTTTTCCTGCTACGTCCGTAACCATCACCGCTGCAAACAGCTTTCTCAGTTCGTCAGCAACCTGAGGGTGGGTGCGACAGTACTCATGGATGTCCACATCCTGGCCGGTCGCCTGTCTGTCCGTCATTTCCGACAGCAAACTGGCCAGCAATCCGTCACGCTGTTCGTCCGTCAATGAATCTTCCGACGCGCCGGATTGCTCTTGATTCCTGTTAATCATGGAAAACCTGGTTAGGGACCTTCCGGCGCTTCCGGTTGTTCGACCAGCAGGTCTTTCAGCCGGCGGATCGCCCTCAGGTACCGCATGCTGGCTGCGGGTTCGGAAACATTGAGCGCTGCCGCCACATCCTGGTTGGAAAGCTGCTCGTAAAGACGCATGATGATGATTTCAGCATCCCGGTCTTCCAGTTTTGCGATTGCTGCTTCCACCTGTTTGGCCACCTCGTTGCGAGTGGCGGCGGCGGCGGGGGTCAGTTGATCGTCTCGTAGTTGGTCGGCCAACAGAATCGAACTCTGGTCACCGCCGCTCGGAGTGGCCAATGCCTGCTCGCGGTCGATGCTCCGTTTGGCAGAAACCCGGTGTCGCCGATGCGTGTCAATGATGCGATCCTTGGCGATGTGCCTCAGCCAGAGATGGAAAGACATCTTGGGGTCCTGGAGATAGTTGGACAATCTCCGGTTGGCTTCAACGAGAACATCCTGGACCACATCACTGACGTCGACACGCCGCATCAGTTTCTGATCCATTCTCAGCTGTACCATTCGGCGAAGGGCATTGCGATGCCGCTCCATCAATTGATTGATGGCATCCGGGTCGCCTTCGGCGGCATGGTTCAGGAGTTCCTGTGTTTGTTCAGATTCGGGCCACATGGTCTTATTATGACCTCGGACCCGCAAATCAAAAAGGCGAATAGGTGGGGAACTTCGCCTCATTCGGCGAAAAATAATGATATCGCGACCGGACAGGTTGTGAATGCGTGGGATAGGGGCGGAGGGCAGAGGAGTGGTTCCGGACTCCGGAAATCCATGGCAGGCAAACCTGAGCTTCAAGAAATGGGGGTCCTGGGGTATAAACCCGGAATGACCAGCCGCAATCATCCATCCGACTTTCCCGACGACGAGGAAGATTTTGATGCCGGTGCGTTCGCCGAGGAATTTGAGGATTCGGAATCCTATGACAATTTTTTCGAGCCGGAAACGCCGCTTGACGAGCCGGATTCGGAGGGGGACGAACCGGAGAGCGGGTGTTTCTTCGAAGTCAGTCCGGAGAGCATCGTCGAGGCAATGTTGTTTGTTGGTAACCCCGAAAATCGTCCCCTCCAGGCAGGAGAGATGGCATCGCTGATGCGGGGAGTCGACGAAGGGGACGTTGAAGAGCTGGTCAACAGTCTCAATGAATCTTACCGCGCGAGCAACTCACCCTTTGACGTGGTTTGCGATGACCAGGGGTATCGGTTGGTGCTGGCCAGTGATTATGAATTTTGCAGGCAGAGGTTTTACCGTGAGGAAAAAGCCGCAACGCTGTCTCAGTCGATCGTTGATGTTCTCGCGCTTGTCGCCTATCTCCAGCCGGTAACAAAAAAACTGATTGAAAAGAAGCGGATGAAACCGAGCGGTTCGATCCTCAATCAGCTCGTTCGACGTCGACTGATTGCCATTGAGTGTCGAACAGCCGAAGGTAGCAAGCGGCCGCAGACCTTTTACAGGACAACGGAACGTTTTCTCGAACTGTTTGGATTGGAGCAGTTGGAGGAGCTTCCCCAAAGCCAGGCTTTTGATGGCGAGTGATCCACCAGGGGATGAAGACGTCACCGCCGCGTTCAGTCGGGCGGGTGGACCGAGTTCCGCGCGGTAGTCCTTGCCAGAGCAAGGGTTTTCAGAAAACCAGCTGCAGAAAACCAGCTGCAGACAATTTGCAAGAGGGAATCTGCGCCAGGGAAACGCGATAGAAAAAGCAGACCTGAAAAGAAAGGGTGCCCCTGTTGAGAGGGGCACCGCATTGCAGCTGTTGGAGTTGGGGTGTTTTTTGGGGAGTTCCCGGCGACTTAGGAATCGCCTTCCAGCTTGAGCTCCTTGATCACTGCCTCCGCACCACTGGTCAGTGCTCGAATTTTGGTAGCAATGACCGGTTTTTCAGATGCGCTCGCCTTGACCGTATGAGCCTTCAGCTTTTTCAGTTTGCCACGGCGGTGACGGCGGCGTTTGATTTCTTTTTGTCGTTCGCTACAACCCATTTCAATTGGTTCCTATCGAATAATTGGGCGATTTGTTAAATTGGAGTCGAATCGCTTAGGATAGGCGATTGCAGCGTTTTCTTCAACTTTGGCAGGTGGAATTTCGGTGGAATTCGCGATGGCCAGGTTTCCTCGCGAGGTAGAATCGGGTTGGCCCAAGAGATCTCACCTCGCTTGATGAGCCACCACCGGACAGTCGGTGGCAAAAACAGGGGCAAAGTTGGACCCTTGGGAAAGCGGGTTCCATATTAAAGCGGGTTCCATGTTTTCGGGGGATCCGTCCAATTGGCTCAATTTGGGACCGGCAGGGGCTCTGCCGGGAATCGGTGTTAACATCGGAGTTAATAACGGTTGACGGTGACGGGCTTGGCATTGGCCGTAGGCCGAACCCCGCGGGACGACTCCGCTATCAATTCAATCAGCATAAAATGAAAACAGGATGCCAGCCCAGCTCTGGAATCAAATTTGACAGCGAAAGGAACCGGTAAAACTTGTCCATTCAATACAAAGAACAGACGGACGAAAAAGATATCAAGGGAACCTATGCCTTTGTCAGTCTTGGCTGTCCAAAAAATACGGTCGACAGCGAGAGAATGCTGGGTCTGTTGAAATTGGATGGTTACCAACTGGTGGCCGACCCGGTGGGATCCGATTTTGTGGTCGTCAACACGTGCGGTTTTATCGAAGCGGCTCGCGAAGAGTCCTTTCGGGCGATCGATGAAATGCTGGATCTCAAGCAGAAAGGGGACACCCGGGGTGTGATCGTTTCAGGTTGCCTGGCCGAAAGGCAAAAGGAGCAGCTTCTGATCGACCGCCCAGGAATCGATTCGCTGGTAGGCGTATTCGGCAGGGAAGAAATTACCAGTATTGCTGACAGGCTGGTTGGGGATCTTGAGGAACAACGCCTGGTATTTCAGCCTGCACCCGTTCGCGCGCTTCCGGATGAACAACGACTGCAGATAACTCCATCCCATTTTGCCTACCTGAAGATCTCCGAGGGGTGCGATCGTCTTTGCACCTTTTGCGCGATTCCCAAAATGCGGGGAAAACATGCCTCCAAGCCCCTGGAACAGATCGTCAAAGAGGCAAACGAACTGGCCCGTGCAGGTGTGCGGGAGTTGATCCTCGTGGCGCAGGATACCACCTACTATGGCAGGGATCTTTATGGTGAGCCGCGTCTGACGGAACTTCTCAGGGAGTTGGACCAGGTGGAAGGGCTGGAATGGATTCGATTGATGTATTTCTACCCGATGTACATTGATCCTGAGCTGTGCCAGGTCATTGCGAATGCAAAAAAGATCCTGCCCTATGTCGACATGCCCCTGCAACACATCAACGACGAGATGTTGAAACGGATGTCGCGGAGGGTGAACCGGGCCAAAACCGAAGAGCTGATCGGTATCATGAAGGAGAACATTCCCGAACTGGTGTTGCGGACCACATTCATCACCGGTTTTCCGGGGGAAACTGAAAAGCACGTGGATGAGCTGGAGGAATTTATCAGCCAGTCCCGGTTCAGCCACGTGGGTGTTTTCACCTATTCGCTTGAGCCGGATACACCCGCCGCGAGGTTGCATGGACACCTCGAAGAGGATGTCAAGCAACGCCGTCGGGAAAGGTTGATGCAGGCACAGCAGCAGGTCGTTTTTGATCGGATTTCGTCCCTCATCGGAACGCGGCAAACGGCGATTCTCGACCAGCCGATTGAAGGGGAGGAGAATGTCTGGTTGGGACGGACCATGGCAGATGCTCCCGATGTGGATGGTCTGATTTTTGTAACCGACCCGACCGGAACCGGGAAACCGGGAGCCATCATGGATTGTGAAATTGTGACCTCCCAAGGGTATGACCTTGTCGGCGTCGCCATCGATGGTGCCAGGTAGTTTTGCAGACCTCTCTTGGGCTTGACCACGCAAAAGCAGACAGGAAATTAACAGCCAGCAGGACTTGACCTGATGAACACCGAAAATCAAGCAACGGAAGCCGGTAAAGATCCCCTGAACGTGATCTGGAACGTACCCAACACTCTTTCTGCCCTGCGACTGCTGATATCGCTGGTTGTTTTCGGCTTCATTGTCTACGAGGGTTACCGGGTGGCCCTGGTCCTTTTTGTGCTGGCGGCCGGGACGGATTGGATCGACGGTTGGTGGGCCAGGAAATTCAACCAGGTGACGCGTCTGGGCCGGGTTCTCGATCCGTTCTGTGACAAAATCCTGATTTGTGGCGTCTTTATTCTGTTGGCGACCAAAATGGAAAACGTCCATTGGTGTTATGCCGTTTCGGGTACGGTGGCCGTTATCGTGGTGGGCCGCGAATTGCTGGTCACGGCACTTCGCAGCGCCATCGAAGGAGCTGGTGGAGATTTTTCCGCGAAATTTGCCGGAAAGCTGAAAATGGTTTTCCAGTGCCTGGCTGCAGGAGCCGGGTTGTTGTTCCTGGATTCTCTTGCACACCAGGCCGACGCCCCAAAATGGCTGTACTGGTTCCTGGCAATCAATGTCTGGCTGACCCTGGGTTCAACGCTTTACTCGGGATGGGAATATGTTCTGGCGGCGATCAGGATTCAATCTTCCCGTACGGCGGGTTCCTAAGACTTCGAATCATCCGTTAAAGTTTCGGCACCCCGACCCGCGAACGAGCCTTGAATGTTCCAGCAACTTGACTTTGCCGAATTCTGGACTTTCGTTTTCTTTCCGCTGTTCCCCCTGGCTTGCTGGCTGCTGTTTCTTTTTCTTTGTGTCAATCGCCGGAAGGTTCTTGCCTGCGAAGACCAGCGGGAGGTCCCCTGGGGGATTCTGGATGTATTTGTCCTGTTTGGCACAATGATGTTTGCCAAGCTGGTGGGCCAATTGTGTGCGATGCTGTCGATTGCCGGAAGGACCGGACTCCCGCTTGATGCGATCAACCAGAAGGTGGCCGTGGAAAATGCGGATCTGCTCGTCGGATTCAGTAGCCTGTTTTCCCTCCTGCAGCTGGTTTTTGGAGTCTTTTACCTTCGGTTCACTCAAAAGGCAGGTTGGCAGGACCTGGGCTGGAATTGGCAACGCTGGCGGCGTCACCTTGGTATTGGACTGGTGACAACTCTGATGGTGGTCCCGCTGGTGCTGCTCGTGAATATCATTCTTCATGCCCTGCTGCGTGTGGAGTATTCGCACCAGGTCATGTTGATGGTCAGGCACTCGCTGGTCATGACTGGTTTTTCAACCATTCTCGTGGCACCGCTTGTGGAGGAATTTCATTTTCGTGTTGTTCTCCAGGGGTGGCTTCAACGGGTCCATGATCTTCATACGGAACGCAAAATCCGACTGATTCAGGGAGACCGGCGCGTTGAAAAAATTGCATCCGACGCAGGAAGGGGCAGGAAAAAGGAACCTGTCCAGCCGGAAAGTCGTCCTCCCTGGTGGCCAGTCCTCCTCAGTTCCCTGCTCTTTGCATCGGTCCATGCCGGACAGGGAGCAGCCCCCTATGCACTTTTCCTGTTCGCGATTGCCCTGGGAGTGCTCTATCGCCAAACCCACAGCATCCTGCCCTGCCTGCTGGTTCACCTGCTTTTGAACCTGTGGAGTTTCTCTGCCCTCATTTACTCTCTGGATTGACTTCCAGTCGACAAAAACCGTAAAGCTGCCCCAGGGGGAGCAGGCAGGTGGGGACATCCGGTCTGCGAGAGGTCATGCGATGAGGGCAGGAACGAAAAACGGGGGCTGAAACGCTATCCAGCCCAGTGAATCGCATTAGAATGGAACTCACCCCTTCAGAAAGGATCCAGAATGAAATTTCCTGCCGGTTCTTGTTTGCGAGTCGCCATCCTGTTGCCAGTCCTTTTGCTGCACGGTGCCATCGTGTCGGGAACGGCAGGTGCAGATCAAAACTGGCCGCAGCTGCTAGGGCCCAATGGAAATGGTCGGGCAGACAAGGCAAGGCTCCCCGTCACCTGGTCGGAAAAAGAGAACATTCAATGGAAGACGCCCATCCACGGGCAGGGATGGTCGTCTCCAGTCATCTGGGGGAACCGGATCTGGCTGGGAACCGCACGGGAAGATGGCACGGCATTTTTCGCCATCTGCGTTGATCGTGATAGTGGCAGCATCGTCCATGATCTGAAGATCTTTGATGAAGCCAAGCCCCGGTTCAAGCACGCATTCAACAGTTATGCCTCGCCATCGCCGGTCCTGGAAAAAGGAAGGGCTTATTTTCATTTTGGCAGTTATGGGACGGCGGCGTTGGATTCGGAAACGGGAAAGGTAATCTGGCAGCGTCGTGATCTTCCCTGTGATCATTTCCGCGGGCCAGGCAGTTCACCGATCCTGTACAACAACCTGCTGATCATCCATTACGATGGAGCGGACGTTCAGTACATCGTGGCCCTGGATAAAAATACCGGTAAGACGGTCTGGAAAAAGGACCGGGATGTCGAATACGGAACCAACAACGGAGATTTCAAGAAGGCTTATTGCACGCCGTCGGTCTTCAGCGTGAACGGCGTGCCGCAGTTGATCAGCCCGACTTCAAAAGCCACCCTGGCCCTGAATCCCGATAGCGGGGAAGAGATCTGGCGAATTACCTATGGTGAATTTTCGGCCACCGCCCGTCCCCAGTTCGAGAATGGCCTCTTTTTCATTAACACCGGTTTCTCAAAGGCTCAGCTGGTCGCGGTCAAGGCAGGTGGAAAAGGGGACATCACCGGGACACACATCCAATGGAGTACCAAGAAGGCGATTGGTTCCAAGCCGACACAAATTGTCGTCAATGGCCTGGTTTTTTCTGCGGCGGACAAGGGAGGCATCGTGGCATGTATCGATGCCAGTACGGGAAAATACCATTGGACCGAAAGGATTGGTGGGGAATTTACCTCGACTCCGCTGTTTGCCAATGGAAATGTCTATTTCTTTGACCAGAAAGGAAAAACGACCGTGGTCAGGGCATCGAAAACATTTGAGCTGGTGGGTACCAACAAGCTGGATGAAGGATTCATGGCTTCTCCAGCTGTCAGTGAGGACGCACTTTTCCTGCGTACCCGAAAAGCGCTATACCGGATTGAGGATTGAAACATTCCCGGCAGGCACCCATCATCCAGTGTGCCTTTCAGCCTGGGAACCGAATCAAACTGTCGATTGAGGAAGGGGCCGAATGGCTCGCTTCGACCTTCACCTCCCTGATCATTTGCCCGTTTGTTGTCCAGGATTTCGAGTCGATTATTTTCTGCTTCCCTGTTTGCCGGATTTTCATTTGTCATGAATTTGCATTCTGCCATCCTTTGTTTTCTGGTTCTCACGTCATTTCCGCATTCGGAATCCCTGTGGGCCGATTGCCGGACGGGGCATCCATTCCACGTGAGCGTGGCGGAAATGGAGTTCAATCCGCAGTCCGGTTGCCTTGAGGTTTCCCTTCGGGTGTGGCCTGAAGACCTGGAAAAGGCTTTACGGCAAAAGACCGGGAAACCAGTTGACCTCGATTCAGACCCTCAGGTCGACAAGCTGATTTTTGCCTACCTGCAAAACAAGATCGAGGTGCAGGATCCGGAGGGAAAAAAGTACCCACTGAGATGGATTGGCAAGGAGTTGGAAATCAAACAGGCTTGGCTTTATTTCGAGGTCAAGACGCTGCGGGAGCCTGACGACTTTACCTATTCCAATCGCCTGTTTTTTGAATTGCAGGATGATCAGATCAATATGTTTCACCTGCGGTTGAATGGGAGAAGAGCATCGATCTCTTTTGCGAAAGATCAGGCCCGCCACCGTTTGGGCAAAAAGGACTTTGTGCCCATCCGCAATCCATTCCAGCGAAAGTCGAAACAGGGCCAGCGGTGAGGTTTGCCTCACCACGCTGCAAGGGGAATCTTCGCCTGTGCAATCATGGCAAGTCGTCGTATTTTGGGTGCATCGCTGGCATGTGACGCTAGCGGGGGAGTTGATTGCACAAAAGGGTATACAGGGAGGTGCACAGGGGGGGCACAGAGATTTGCGTGGGGATTTGGACGGTAATGCTAAAAACAGGTATCAACGATTTAAAGGGCATAACCCCTTCAAGCCGAATCTAGATTCTGTAGCGATATGCATTTTTGATTCTGAAGCCCTGCCGATGCCATCCCCCACTGTCGTGGAAGCTGAAAAAAAACGGTTTTTTGGGGATCAGGCTGCGCCTGCGGTGTTTTATGCGATCGGCGTCTCTTTGGTTCTTTTTTTCGGGGGCTGCAGGTGGAGTTGTGATTGTTGTGGAGCGTCGTTGATTGCTGATTCGGTCGTGGAAAAGAGAGAGCTGCCGCTGGTAGATATTGATCAGGCCGGGCCGATTGAGATTCCCTTTATTGAGGCCGATGAAACCGGTTCGATTCCTTCCGGGGATCGGCAAGTCCATCCACTTTCGATACGGGACTGTGAATGGCTTGCGGCCAGGCATTCGCCGTTTTCCCGTGTTCTGCAACTCGAGGAGTTCGAGTCCGAACGCTCCTGCTTCCGGGGAATCGATCCCTGCCTCAGGAATACCCTTCAGTCGATGGTCCAGGCCCAGGCGGATTATCAGCGTAACCTGGCGGCCGAGCAGGCGTTGCTCGCGTATCTCGGTTTGACCGAAGTTTACCTTCAAAATCGGATTACAGACACCACCCTCGAGGAAATCGCAAACCTCCAGGGTGTCCTCCGGCAGTTGCAGGAAGATGAGCTGCTGCGGGACGTGGATCCGGAAATGCTGGTGAGAAAAAAACTCGAGGTTCAGTTGGCTCAGCAGGAAATTCTTTTCAATTATGAAAAACTGAACCGGAACCTTGAGGCCCTACTCGGACTGCAACCTTCGGTGCATCCTGTCTGGACAGATTGCCAGATCATGGATTGGGCACTTCCGACGGATCTTTCCGCCGAGTTGCAGTTGGCCCGAGAGCATCGCACCGACCTTCAGGGGATCCGTCAACTGGCAGGCCTGGGACAGGAAGAAGCCCTCGATGTCCTGCGTCGAAGCGTCGCAACCGCAAGTCCACTGGCAGGGGTCAGCCTGGATCGGCCGGTTTTTTCAGGTAAATTCGCGGACCGTTCTGCCGAAATGCGGACGTTGCAACAGCAGCTGGCCACGCTTTACCAGGTTCGGGTTGAATTGGCAGAATCACTGGTCAGCGAGCATTTTCATGCCATACAAAAGAACAACCAGGAAATTCAATTGAATCGGGAGCGATTGGCCAGTCTCCGGCGAAGTGAAGCCCGGCTGGAAACGCTGCGGCAGGTAGGACCGATCCAGATCGAACAGGTCCTGACGGTCAAGTCGGACATCCTCAAGGCCCGGTCCGAGATTATCCACTCGGCCATTGCCTTGCAGATGTCCTGGATTCGCTTGAAGGGGGCTCAGGGGTTGCTGGGACGTTTACCCCAGGGTGAAGAAATGGCCTCGACCCGGCCCGTGGTTCATCAGGGAACGCGTTCCGTAACCGGTGGGCGGTCGGCTGGATTCCGGTTCCGGCCGGAAAAAGATCACTCCTTTCGAGCCGCGCCGGTCGGATATCCTGCAGAAATCCCGTTGTTAGAAGGGCGTCTGAAAAGGTTGCCACTGAGGTAAGCTGGCCGTGTGATCCGCTGGAGGCGGGAGCAGGCCCGCTGGATTGCCCTTGCCGGTCAGAATCCGGTATTTCTGTACCCGAGGCGACCCTCGATTTCCCGGGCCTGGGGATCGATTCCGGTGCCCACGCCAACGCTTCGCTGAATACCGGACCCGTTCCATTGCGTGGTCAGTGTATCTTGACTCTGGAACGCTTTGGTGAAACCCTCGCATCCGGAGAATAACAGGCAAATCAGCAGCAGGAATCGCAATCCAGGTATTTTCATCAGGCTTCCCTTTACAATGGAAGGGATTGATTACTAAGAACGACCGGAAACGTACATAGCAATTTTGGGAAGAACCGGAGGAAATACAGATGGAACAACTGGATGTGCTGGTCGTGGCACCCCATCCCGATGATGCAGAACTCGGAATGGGAGGGGGAATCATGAAGATGATCGCCAGTGGTCTGGCGACAGGGGTACTGGATCTTACCACTGGGGAGCCCACCCCTTTTGGCAGTGAAACCGTAAGGCAACAGGAGACGGCTGCGGCCACTGAAGTGCTGGGGTTGAAATGGAGACGGAACCTTGGACTGCCGAACCGGAGCCTGCAGGCCACGCTGGAGAACCGAAGGGTTTTGGCGGAAGTTTTTCGTGAGACTCGGCCTCGCTGGATTTTTTCGCCCTACTGGATCGATGCCCACCCGGATCATCTGGCGGCAACCGAATTGGTCGAAGCCGCCCGCTTCTGGTCCAAGCTGACGAAAACGGACATGAAAGGAGAACCCTATCATCCCGCCCGTATTTACAATTACTTTTGCGTTCACCTCAAGCAGACACCCCAGCCTGCGTTTGTGCTGGATATCAGCGAATTCTGGGAGCGGAAACTCGAATCCATCGCTGCCTACCAGAGTCAATTTGTGACCGGTCGTTCGGACAGTCCGTCTTTTCTGGAGAAGTTGCGTACGGAGGCCGCCTACTGGGGGCAGACCATTGGTGTGAGGTACGGTGAACCGTACGCGGCCCGTGAACCGTTGGGACTTTCCGGTTTTACCGAATTGGTTTGATTGATCTGACCTGAATTTTGACTCCGGTTGAACCGTCCATCCGGTCGTTCTCAAGACGGATACCGGTTATCCTTGGAATCATGGCGTTGTTGAGCTTTGGTCCTCAAGAGAAAAGTGAAAAAGAAACCGATGAAAAATTCCTGCCTCACGTTTTTTCTGACCTGCCTGCTGCTGCCTCCGGCCTGGGGGCCTTACCTGCAGGGACAGGATGTCCATTACCGACTCGATTTTTCCCAGGCTGCCAGCCATCACCTCCTGGTTGAGGCGACTTTTGACGCGCGGGGACGTGACAGCGTTGAGATCTACATGCCGGTCTGGACGCCGGGGTCCTACCTGGTCAGGGAATATGCCCGAAATATCGAGACTCTTTCGGCGAGGGATGCTACCGGGAACCCGCTTTCCATTCGTAAAACCAGGAAGAACCGATGGACAATTGACAGTGGAAAGAAAACGGATGCAATCGTCGTCAGTTATCGCCTCTATTGCCGGGAGCTGTCGGTCCGTACGAATTGGGTCGAGGAGGGGTTTGCCATTCTGAATGGGGCTCCAACGTTTCTGACCACGGTGGAATCGCGGAAATCACCTCATCATGTCCTGATGGTTAACACGGGCAAGTGGACCGAGATTTCAACCGCCCTGGTGCGTGATTCGAAGCAAAAAAATTTTTTCCACGCCGACGATTTTGACTACCTGGTGGACTCCCCCATCCTGCTTGGAAACCAGTCAATCAAGAAGTTTGAGGTGGCTGGAGTGGAACATCAATTGGTCAATTTGGGCGGAGATGGACTCTGGGATATCGAAAAAGCAGCAGAGGACGTTTCGAAAATTGTCGAGGCCAATCATGAGCTGTGGGGCGTGGTTCCGTACCGCAATTACAAGTTCTTGAACCTGATCGTTGAAACTGGCGGCGGACTGGAGCATGACAACAGTACCCTGATGATGACCAGTCGTTGGAGTTTCGGATCCCGTTCGCGTTACCTGAGTTGGCTGAGCCTGGCCAGCCATGAATTTTTTCATACCTGGAACATCCGGCGGCTTCGACCGGTGGAACTGGTGGAGTACGACTATGAAAATGAGAATTATTTCTCGACTCTCTGGATTGGTGAGGGAATTACAAGTTACTACGATGATCTGCTGGTCAAGCGAGCGGGCCTGAGTTCCGAACGGGAGTACCTCGAGCAGTTGTCCCGACAGATTCGCTCTCTTCAGTCGACCGAGGGGCGACTCACTCAATCGCTTTCGGATTCTTCCCTCGATACCTGGATCAAGTTTTACCGGCCGGACGAGAATTCCAAGAATGCCAGGATCAGCTATTACACCAAGGGAGCGGTCGCCGGTTTTCTGCTGGATGCGGAAATCCGTAGCGGCAGTGGTGGAAAAAAGACGCTGGATGACCTGATGCGGGAGTTGTACCGGGTTCACCAGGGCGAAGTCGGGTTTACCAGTAAACAGTTCAGGGCCCTCGCGAGCAAAATGGCAGGAAAGGATCTTACCGAGTGGTTTCGGACCAGCATCGATTCCACGGCGGAGCTGGATTACCAGAAAGCACTGGATTATTTCGGCCTTCAGTTTCGTAAGCCATCCAAGTCCAAGCCGGGGGAGAAAACCGTCTGGATGGGCGTCAGCCTGACCTCCGAAGAGGGGGTGATTTCAGTTTCGGCGGTGACGCGGGGTTCACCTGCATTCAAGGCCGGAATCAACGTGGGAGATGAAATCCTCGCCCTGGACGGGTATCGGGTCCGTTCCACAGATCTTGCAGGCAAAACAAAGGGCATCCAGCCAGGTGACAAACGAAAGTGCCTGATTTCCCGCCGAGGGCGGGTACTTAAGAAGGAGATCCATTTCGAAGAAAAACCCGCAAGCAATTGGGCACTGTCCCGGGTCGCCAAACCTTCACCGGAGCAGCGGTCCCGGTTGGACCTGTGGTTGAAAAACGAAAAACCGGAAACGAAGAAAACGGGTCCCCAAAAAGCCACCACTGAAAAAAAACCGGTTGTTAAAAAGGCAAAGCGAAAAGCGGGTGGTTGAGTGATCCAGGGTTTCCGTTTTCCCTGACCAGGTGAACCGTCAGGCTTGTTTCCTGGTCATCGGTTTCCGTTTTTTTCTGATTCGGCGCGTGGGACGTTGGTACAGATTGGCTCGTCCCCGCTTCCCCTTGTGGCGAACTGCCCCCGTTTCCCGCAGGCAAAATGCGATTCGTTGGGCAACCTCCCTGTCCGCCTGCAATGCCTGGGCCAATTCATCGGTATCAAAGCGGAGGGGGATCTGTTCAAAAGGGAGCCATTGGAACAGGTCGGTGGGCTGAATGACCTCGGCCCGGCCCACCACGTCCAGAAGTTCCAGGTCCTGGACCTGGAAATCGGATTCCCTTTTTCGCCGCCTCCGCCCGTGACCGGGATAGCGGGTTTCCCGGATGTCGACCAGGAGAAATTCCATGGCCAGGTTGGGGTGGGGGAACACACCTGTGAAATAGACCAGTTCCTCAAAGGCGGTCAACCAACTCCCTTTTTTGGGGCTTTGCCTGGTGGAGAGGATCTTTCCGTTTTTTTCATCCAGCTTAACCAGTGTCTTGTTCCGGACGAGTGGTTTGACGACCCGAAGAGGATAATCTTCAAGCAGGTCCAGGCACTTGGGTTTAATGGCCGAAAGGGAACTGTGCTGGATTTCGATCAGGATTCCCTGATCATTGACCACATCAATGCGGTACTTTCCCAGGACGACTTCCTGCTCACAGCCGTCCAGGCAGTAAATTGATTTCAGCGCTTTGTGAAGGGAGTGTTCCATTCAGTGCAGTGCTCGATCCCCGGTGTTCACCGTGTGGAGCCCTTTCAATGGTTCGAATTTGTTGCTGGCATCACCACGCTTGCAGCAGGTGCTTGCAATGATCGGCCATCCATCACAGGTTGCCGTCTGCTTTGATCGGGCAGGGGGCGCGGATCGGATCCCGCGAACATGGATCCCCCCAAACGTTGGAAACAGGGCACAGCCAGAACGCGCCAACCAGGGCGTTGGAAGTATACGGCTCCTGGAAACCCGATTCTGCTGTTTGACAGAATACGCTCCGGTATAGGATCGGCATTCGGACCACAAAATAAACAGTGTCAAAAACGATTGACAGACATGCGGTTTTTTTTGTAAAAGTTTCCAGCTTTGGCTAAAGATTCCACCCAAGGGCATTCGAAGCAAACCTTCCTTTCATCAGGGAGCCAGGGATGGCGAGTAAAAGGGATCGATTGAAAACAAAGATGCTAGCAAGAAGCCTCAGAGTGGGGCTGTTGGGTTCGCCTTACGACTGGAGCACCGTGGACCTGGATTCCTGGCGGGGGGAAGGGATTGAACTCTGCCTGACTGCTTTCCCAGGAACAAGGGAAGCAAATCGGCAGGACCTTCTTTTTTATGTGGATCCATCACGGGGCGAAAAAACATCGGTAGATTTCGTGCAAAACGATTTTGATGTGTTGGAGGGGACATTGGGAGCCGGCGGTCTTTCCGGCTGGAGTACCCAGGAGGTGCTGGATTGCTTTGACACGACGATCAACCATCTCAACGAAGCGATTCTCAGCCAGTTGAAGAATCATGGTCAACGTTACGTGGGGACGGAAACCATCATTGCAAGGTACGGAACGGAGGTGATGCGGGTTGGGCAATTGATGGGTAATTCGCAAATTCACATTGAAAACGAGGCACTCGCGTACCTGATAGAGGTGCCTTGGCGAAATTGCCATGAGCTGGAATATGTAATTGCCCAGATGGTTTTTTATCTCGATGGCGAAATCCTGAAAAAAAACTATGTACAGGAAATTGTCTACCTGCTGGGAACCTCGATCCGCGGCATCAGCAACTCCAGTGCCGACCGGACGATGGTCCGGTCATTCACCCTGGATGTTCTGAGCCGGTTCAGCTTTCAAACGGCTTCCCAATTATTCAAGATCCAGCTAGATGCGTTCCAGTGGGATTCATCGGTCCGGGATACCGGTGCAGCGGGTCAGTCCAGAAAAGCTGCCTAGGGTCATCGGAGGGATTGCATGCGCTTTTTGGTAATGCTGGGGGTCCTGGTTCTGGCCCTTCTGGCCGTCTGGTTTCTCCCAGGATGGCAGACGGTCGGGGAGGATGAAGAGAGGGTTCTGCTTGGTGACGGACGAAATTTTTCAAAAACTGAATTTGAAAAGCTTTTGCCCAAGCTCCTGGAACAGGGTGCCACCGGTGCCCGTCTGACGGATGACGGAAAAATTTCGGTCGCTGATAAATACCGTGCACGCTGCGATGAAATTGTCAGTAACAGTGGCCTTTCCGAACGCTCAAGGATTCAACGCAAGGACGCTGGTGGTTTCGGGGATTTTATTCTCCCCAGCACGGAAAAGGAGAATCGGCGCAAGGAACAGAAAATCGCCTTGCTGGAGCAGATCCTGCAAAGAAACTCAGGTATCCGTGAGGCCATTATCGTTCACGACCAGGCGAAGGGAGCCACCTTCCAACGCAAGGAAGTTCACACCGCTCTGGTGACTCTGTGGGCCACCGAAGGGAACGTGATTGAAAATCTGCAGGCCACAACGGCCAGGCAGGTCGTCGTGAATGCCTTTGCCGGAATGCAGGAAGAAGATGTAACGGTGGTGGACGGTGATACCGGGATGTCTTTTCATCCGCGGGATAACAGCAGGATGGATCAGTTGATCGCCAAAAACCAGTTGGACCTGGAATCGGCACGCCAGCAGTACACCAATCAGTTCCGGAGGCTGCTCTACGAATTCGGATCTTGCGAAATCGATGTCCGTATGAACCTTGAGA
>JAYZFP010000174.1:0-15080 GCA_036336715.1 Planctomycetota bacterium | reverse complement strand
GCGACTGGGAGAATCCCTGGAAATCCAACCCTTCCGGACGAATGGTCCCATTCATGGGCCATCACCGTGGCCCAGCCCGGGAGCCGTATGCCACCGGTGGAGAGGAAGCGAAGCAAAGTCTACCGCAATCCGCTGCGGGTTCAACACCCCGGATCGCCCGCTCGGCAACCGGATTACTCCTCCAGCAGTCCGCTGTAATAGACTTCGTAGGCGGCAACCATGCGGGAAGTGGTGAATTCGCTTTTCATTCTTTCTACGGCGTTCTCTCCAAGTTTCCCTGCGATAGAAGCATCGTTGAGGATGGATTCGGTTTTCTGGGCCAGCCCGGCCCGGTCTCCCGTTTCGAACAGGAAGCCGGTCGATCCGTCAACGACCAGATCCCGGTTGCCGGGGATGTCGGAGGCAACTACCGGAACACCGGCCGCCATCGCTTCCATGACCGCATTGGATTGGCCTTCGTAGTCACTGGCCAGCCAGAAACAGTCCAGGCAGCTGATGATCTCCCTGGCGTCCGGTCTTTCCCCGAGGAAATGGACCCGATCCTCGATTTTCACCTGCCGCTGGAAATTCTCCAGGTTCGAACGCAAGGGGCCGTCGCCGATAATCAGAACGTGAACATCGTCCCGGCTACACTTGATCAGGTCAGCCGCCCAGATCAGGTCCTTGATCCGTTTCTGCGGCCACAGTCGGCCCACGGACCCCACTAGCTTCGTCTGCTCAGGCAGGCCAAGGGCCTGAAGCAGAACCTGCCGCATTTCCTCGACCGGTTGTTGGTCGGGAAGGTCGATCCCATTGGGAATCACCGTAAACCGGTCGGCGTCGATTCCGTGGGTCGCGTAATATTCCACGACCCCCCGGGAATTGGTGACCAGGCCGCTGGTTCGTTTCGCGAGATAGCGGTCAATGGCCAGTTCGTGCCATCGTTTCCAGGGGTCCACCGATCGCTCCCCGGCAATGATTTTTTTTACACCGGCATTCAACGCTGCGTACCGGCCGTAACTGTTGGCCGCAAATATCCAGGTGTGGACCAGGTCAGGCTGGATTTTTCTGATCAGTTTTTTGAGCCGGTAATAGGCGGCAAAATCCAGTTTGCGGCGCTTGCCGATCTCGTGAATTGGAATCCCGACCTCTTCCAGCGTCTCCCGGTAGGGCCCGCTGTCTGTCAGAAGGCAAACGTGGGTTTCAAACCTGTCCCGGTTCATTCCCGTTGCTAGAAGGGTCAGCTGTTTTTCGGCACCACCACGAACCAGCGTGGGAATGATCTGCAGAATTTTGGAGGTCATGGATTCTGGTTCATTCACCCGGTTTGGAGTTGTCCAGCTGCCTGGATTGCCTTGTCGATGATCCGCAGATGGTCTTCTGCCATTCTATTTAAAGAATAGTTGGCCTCGACAAAAGAACGTGCCGTATCCGCGAATTCAGTTGCCCTGGCCTGGCGACCGATTGCGGTCAGCAGGGATTCTGACAGTTTATCGGGTTCGCCCGGTGGAAACAGGAAACCACGGTTCCCGCTGACCAGATCGCGGTTGCCGGGAATATCAGAAACGACCGCCGGGAGTCCAGCTGCCATCGCCTCGAGTAACGAGAGCGACATTCCCTCCTGGTAGGAGGGAAGCACAAAGGCATCAGCAGCCGCCAGGATCTCCCCGACATCGTCGAATGAACCGGGCATGACGATTTGATGACCCTGTCGTGTTTCCCGAATCCGGTCCCAGATCTTTCTTGCATCCGCTCCTTCACCCACCAGCCAAAGCCGACCGTTGGGATAGGTACGAGCCACAGTTCGCCAAGCTTCGACAAGGTCCAAAAGGCCCTTCGCAATATCCAGTCGTCCGGTGTATACGACCAGCGGTTCGCCGGGAGGAACCGCCAGGATCGGGTGGGTTTCACCCAATGCCCGGCGACACTCGGGGTTGCGGATCTGCGGTGACTTTCGGATTTCGACTCCGTTGGAAACGTGGTGGACCCTGTTGGAATCGAAGCCGCTAGAAATCAATTCTGCCTCGACGGTTTCACTGGGTGCGATAACGGCATCTGCTTTCATGCAGGTTTTCCGGATTCGACTCCCGAAACGGGCGGTCCGGTGAAAAGCGCAGTCCCCGGTGGCCCCCCCTCCCTCGGCACGAATGATGGTGGGCTTGTTGATTTTTTCAAGAACCCTGACAGCCACATGCGCATCGTGTTTGAGCATCGATACCAGGACTGCGTCGAATTGATCCTGGTGGGCTTTCAGCCAGCTCCCCAGGTGAGCCATGTAGCGATAGGTTCCCCATGCACGGGTCTTGGGATTGGGAAGACGTGTCACCGGGACATCCTGGTGGATCAGTTCCGCGGGCCACTGGGTCTCCCACCTGGCCGTCAAGACCCGGACACCGTGGCCCATCGAGTGGAACTGGTTTGCCAGCCCGGCCATCGCCCGTTCCGCGCCGCCTACCAGGGGCCAGTATCTTCTGCTGATCAGAATGAGGCGACGTGAGTTCATCAAAGGGTTTTCAGGATGGGAATCTTGTTTGGGTTACCTCGAAGCGGAATCCTCTGCCCGGTGACGCTGCAAATCGGAATCTTCAAGAGCAGCCAGGTAAGGGAGGTTCCGGTATTCGTCATTGAAATCCAGCCCGTAACCCACGACAAATCTGTCGGGAATGTCAAAAGCGACGAAGTCTGGCTCATAGGAGACCTCCTGCCGGCCTGTTTTTTTCAGGAGAACCGCCGAACAAACAGACCGTGGGGAAAAATCGTCCATCAGTTGGACCACCTGTTGAAGCGTATGACCGGTATCAAAAATATCGTCGATCAACAACACGTCCCGGCCTGCGATGTCGGGCATCAGTTCGCTGTTGATTGTCAATTCACCCCGCTGGTCTCCCTGGTAGCTGGCTGCCTGTACCACCCCGACCCGCAGGGGCATGGAAAGCAGGCGGATGGTGTCTGCTAGCAAGACGACACTCCCCGTCAAAACGCCGACGATGGTCAGGGGGTCGTTCCCGTACCGGGCTGCAATTTCGCCGGCCAGTCTTTCGACGCCCGATTTCAATTCCTTTTCGCTGAGGAGGGTTTTCACCGTTTGCAATGAATCCTGGTGGATGGGACGAAAGCCGGGCCCGGACAGGGGAACACCCCCCGATTCTACGTTGACCCGTCGCTGTCCGATACCGGTAAATCGATATGGGAAACGAGGGCCAACCGTGTTAGATTGGCCGCCTGGATGATTTCAGTCCGCCTGGCCGGAATGGAGCATCCCCGCGCATGATATTTTAATGGGTTGCCGGTTTTGCTTTGTATCCGGGAGGATCTGGCAGGCATCCGGTTCTTCGTGCTGATCAGGGAAGGAAAAATGCACAGTTCATCTCGCCAAATTTTGGTTAATCTGAATCGATTCGGTCTGTTCTGCCTGGTGGTTCTGGCAACCCGGAACGGATTTGCCCAAGGTGGTGGCTTTCAGAACAACGGCAGTGGTTCCGGATTTTCGCAGCAGTCTCCATCCAAAGCGGGTCAGCAGAATCTTTCGGGGTTGGATACCGGTCCTCAAACAGGTGCCCGCCAGCAGGCCAGTCAACCACTTCCGCGACCGTTCCCGGAGCTTTCAGCTTCTCACGTGCAATACCTGGATCAGCTGCTGAATTACTGGGAGACCAACAGCAACAAGATCCAACGTTACCAATGCAAGTTCACCAATTGGACCTACAATTCGATGCAGGTGCCGGTGACTGACCCGAAGTCCAATCATGTCTTCGCGCAGACCATTTCGCAGGGTTCGGTCAAATTCGCTGCTCCCGACAAGGGGCTTTTTGATTCCAACAAGGTTTGGACTTTTGACAAACAGCGGTATGCCGCCAAGCAGGACCCTTTCCGGGAATCACCCGAGTTGCGTCAAAAATGGCACTGCGATGGAACCGCCGTTTACGAATACCTGTACACCCGTAAAGAGCTGATCGAGACGCCGATTCCCGAGGAAATGCAGGGAGAGCGAATCGTGGATGGTCCGTTGCCGTTCCTATTTGGTGCCAAGGCCGACGAGCTCAAGAAGCGTTACTGGATACGGGTCATTACCCCCAAGGAACGTGGTGAAAAAGGAGAATACTGGCTCGAGGCCTACCCGAAATTCCGGCGGGATTCGGCCAACTTTCAGAAGGTGGAAATCATCCTGGAAAAAAAGGATTTTCTACCGGCCGTGCTGACACTTTTTTCACCGGAGCACGATTTCGTCAAGGGAAGGGTCATTGCGAAACAGACCATTCAATTTGATAACCGGAAAATCTGGGAAAATGCCCAGACGCCCGGTCTCGCCAATTTTTTTGATGAGCTGAGCAACAAACCGAGCACACCTTTTGGATGGAAACGGACCAACACACGTTTGCGGGATACAGCGCCCCGAATCGGGGCCAATCCTCAAGGTGAGAGAAAATAGACCGCGGTGTCAGGTCCTGGTGGTTCGGGTCAGCAATGCCTGCTGTCGGGGGTGGTCCCTACCGGAGCCGTGACTGTGAAAAATGTCTCGCGACCGGCAGTGTGTTCGTTGTTGAGCCATTGCCTGAGGGGTTTCCGTTTCTTTCAGACGATTCACGTTGCCTCTGGATTCCCGTTGCTTTTAGAGAAAAGACGTTGACAGGGAGGCTTGCGATGGGAAATGGCAGGTTTCCCTTCGAGCGGGGAGGTGGGTCCTGCACGGGTCGCTGCTCGCAAGATCGTGATGGATCACCGGGTATGGGCGAATACCCTATTGGCCCACTGCCTTGGCGATCATTTCCTTGATCAGTTTGGTGTTGACTGCCATCGGTCCTCCTTGGGGAATCATTGACACGACCGTGACTTCAATCTCCGACGAGATAAAATCGGAGGGTATCGGTTCGAAACGCAGTTTTTCCGCATCCGCCAGTCGGGTCACCCGGGGCAAATGCCAGGCCGAGCTGATGATGCCTACCTTCAAATCCCCCTCGCGGAAGCGTTTGGCGAGATTCCTGATTTCTTCGCCCGTGTTTCGCCCCTCCACCAGTTCAATATCAGCGGCCGGCACGCCAGAGCGGATCAGGATTTCCCGGCTCTGCTCTCCGGGTGAGGGATGTAAATTCTGGTTCAGGGACAAAATGGGTGATCCCGTGCAGATGATTTTCCCGGTTTTCTGCATCTGGTGCATCTGCAGGGCTACCATCACGCGGTCACCACTGGGACCGAGCTGCGACTGTTCATTGGCTGCAAAATGGGTACCTCCTCCGAGCAGGACAACCACGTCATACTCCTTGGCATCTTCGATTCGGAAATCGAGGTAGGGTTCCTCCAGGGACCTGGCCAACAGACTGGCGACTATTTCGTTTCCTGCAATCGAAAAGACAAGGCTCAGGGAGATGCACAAGAACCCCAGCCAGCGGTGGTTGTTGACGATCAGGAAGTAGCTGACAGACAGCAGGGCGATCCAGCAGAAACCGGTCGGCAAGGCGAGTTTCAGCAGGATTTTTCGGACAACGATTTCCTCCGTGCAGAGGTAAACCGTGCCGAGCAGGATCCCGAAAAAAATCAACAGCAGGGCAAGGTACTTGGCATTATTGACTGCCGGTGCCTGCTCCTCTTGAAAACGGCGCATGGTTGGTCCCCGGTAAAGAAAAAAGCATGACAGGATGCCATGCTTTAATGTCGATCGTCAGTTTAGACCATTTGGTTCCATTTGCCACTGAAAACCGTGTTTAAGGCAGCAGCACAGCTGAAGGTGCCGAGCTGGTTGGATCCAGGTCAAACGACCGGTCCGCGACAACGGTCAGGTCTCCACCCACGCCGGTATCTTCAATGGTGAACTTGAGCCTTTGGGTTTCAAAGGTGCCTCCACTGTCGGTGCCACGTGGGCCGGCGGTGCCGACATCCACCTGGTTGCCCTGCAGCCCACCCTGCGAGATGAACGTTGCTGTTCGACCGACCAGCAGCGATCGGGTCGCATCACTGACCAGGTTGATATGGTTGGCGGTGTGGAAACTGGCGTTTCGACCGACGCTGATGGCAACATCTGCCAGGTCGGTGATGTCCCGTACAGCCAGGTCGTTGACAATGATCATGTTGCCATTGGTCTTTCCGTTATCCGAATCCAGTCCGGCGACCACCATCAGGTTGCCCGCAACATCATAATCCGTTGCGTTGGCCTGGGCACCCAGTGCCACCGAGGCATTGGGGTGCCAGATGCTGAGGCTCTTCAGCTGGTCGGTGGCGTCCACGCTGAACTGGGGAACCGAGGCCGTGGGAGACATGTTCCGGATGGCAACGCTTCGTACGGTACCGTTGCCACCACTCAGTTTCTGGGTGCTTTGAATCGTGATCGAGCCCCCAAAGTCGTTGTCCATCAGGTCCTGGGAACCGTTGTTCATCAACATCACATCCCGACCGGAAGGATCCTGCAGGTGATTGTTGGGAACACTGTTGCCATCAACGGTCAGCGTCGTATTGCCGGCTACCTCGATGAATGCGGTGCCAGCACGCCCGAATCGATTCTCACCCGTCTGTCGGAAACCCTTGGCCAATGCTTCCAAGTCGCCACCGACAGAGGATCCATTCAGCAGGGTGGAAGTGTCTTCGGTGAGCGAAACGTTTTGTCCCAGGAAGCCAACTGAACCAAAGTTGGTGCGGTTGGTCAGATTGTCGTCGCCGAGCGTAATGTCGTTGGCTCCAGCACCCGCTTCAAAGAATGCCCCGTTGGCAACAGCCAGTGAGGCGGTGGCCTCGTCGGAGATGTCACCGTCCGCGACGACTACCAGGGAGGTAGCAAAATTGGAGTTGGTAAAGGATACCGGGCTGTCGAGGTTCACAGTCACATGCCCATCGGTACCGTCACGAAAGGCCCGCGTTCTCAGGGCCGACGAACTGACGGTTGCACCACTGTCGGTGCCTCGTGTTCCACCCGTTACACCGATTCTGATCCTGTTTTCGTTGGCACCTCCCTGGTTGACCAGGCTCAAGGTTCCCCCCACCACGATGGAGTTGTCTGCATTGTCAGCCAGGTTGAGGGTGTTGGCCGCGTTTGTATTCAAATTGCCGCCCACCATGATTTCCACGCCCGAAGCGTCACGCAGGTTTCGGGTCTTGGCATTGTCGGTGACTTTCAGCTGGCCACCCACCTGTTCGGTTTCGGAATCCACGCCCGCGAAGATGGTCAGGTTGCCAGTAACGTCGTAGTCCGTCCCCATGCCCAGGTCGGAAATGGTCAGCGAACTGTTCGGAGCCCAGACTGACAGGGAGCTCAGCTGGTCGCCGCCAGTTCTCAAAATGGAAGGGAATTGGGCGGTATCGGTGACGGAGTTGCGAACCTGGACCTGGTTCAACTGCCCGGCTCCGGTTCCCAGGAAGGAGGTTCCCTGGATGACGGTAGCACCGGAGAAGCGGTTGTTCAGCAGGGCACCGCCCGAGCTGAGAAGGTTGATGTTCAGTTCTTCGGCCAGGCCGCTGGTGCTTTCCAGGGTAAAGGTTGCCGAACCACCCACGATGACGTATCGGGAACCGGCGAGTCCGGAAACGTCAACGGCACTCTGCGAAATGTCACCCGTGGATTGAACCGCCAGGTCACCGGTGACATTGGCACCGTCGAGGACCAGGCTGTTGTTGAGCATCAGCGAAACATTGCGGCCACCCAGTCCCACGGATGAGGCCGTCACCTGGTTCAGGCCGCCAAGGTCGACATCACTTCCTGCGCCGGAGACAAACGCGGCCGCACCGTCGACGAGAATGTCAACGGTATCGGAGTCCGTGATGCCACCGTCCGCCATGACAAACAGGTTGCCATTGAAACCGCTGGCATCGACGTCGGCACCAGTCAGGTTGTGAATCGATCCGTCGAGGCGGGTGTAGGTAACGTCAGCAAAGTGGACTCCAAAATCGTTATGCAGGATCACGTTGCCATCTACATCCAGACCGACGTTTCCTGGTATGGAAGCGGTTCCGACCCGGTTGGCACCGTTAAGGTTGAATTCACCCGAGCCCGTTACCAGGAGGTTCTCGGCACTGAGGCTGGCACCAATGGTGGTACCCGCACCGGTCAGGGATTCCAGCATCATTGAGCCGTCTGCGTCGACCTGACCCTGGATCGAGATGGAGCCTCCCTCGGACTGGATCAGCATGTTGCCGGAAAGGTTGATGTTGTCCAGGCCGATACTGTTCTGGTCGACAAACTCGGCCGTTCCTGCCGATGCGATCGCCAGAACGTTGATGTCGTTGTCGTTGATGAAATCGGTGTTGGAATCGCCAAAGGTCAAATCGAGGTTACCGGTTCCGAGGTCGAAAGAAGCGGTTTCCGCGACCTGGACGTGGGCATCCGCGTTTTGAACCACGTCATCGTTGGACGTCGTGATGGTCAGGTTGCCGTCAAACAGCAGCGAGCCAAGATCGATTCCGGCAAAGGAGGTCATCGTACCGTCAAGATCGGTGTAACTGTCTTTGACGATGGTGAGGGGAACCTCGTTGGTCAGGTTCAGGTTACCGGTAATGTCGGCTGAAATGCTGCTGACTTCATTGGCAAGACCAAGGTCAAAATCACTGGCACCATCCAGCAGAAGGGTGCTGGCGATGATGAAACCCCGTTGTTGTGAAACGCCCAATTCGGCCTTGAGCATGAGTTGATTGGCAACGCTGATGTTGTCATCGAGAATGATCTGGGATGGAATGGTGCCGCCAGCCAGCACCATCATTGAATCGCTCACGTTGGTGGAGTCAATCAGCAGGCCATTGGCATCGGCGATTTCGACAATCGCTCCCGAGTCGACGCTCAAGCCATTGAAGTCATTCTGGTTGAGGGCAAATCCGAGCAGCTTGACATTGCCGGTGCCCGTGTCAAAGGTGGTCGTTCCCGCAACGTTGAAGACGCTGTCGTTGGACTGATTGATGTCACCATTTTGGGTTCGCAGCGTCAAGTCACCGGGAGAGAATGCGCCGGCGATCAGTGTCGAACCGAGGAACGAGTCGGTGCCATTAACGATTTCATCAAAATTCAGCGAGAATTCGTTGAGAAGTTCCACGTTGCCTTCAACGTTGATGGCCACCACGCCGGGATTCAGCGCTGTGCCAATCTGGTTGAGTGCCGTCAATTCAAAATCACCCACACCGGTGAGCACCAGTTCATCGGTGATCAGGCGACCGCTGGGAGCCTGGATGATGTCTCCCTGGGTGTTGATGATGATTTTCGGAGCACTGATCTCCGTTTCGATCGTCAAACCAAAGACATTCAGAATCAGTGCGTCGCCACCCGAATTCACATTGAATCCGTTGATGGTGAAGGTGGAGCCGTCCCTCAGAGTAAAGGTCAGATTCTTGGTGGTCAGCTCAAAGATATTTCGCAATTCAAAGGGCCCGTTCACATTGACGGCGATTTCACCCTTGTTGACCGCGTCTCCAATTTCATTGTCGTGGGTCAGGTAAAAACCGCCGCTTCCATCCAGCATCAGGGCCGCGGTATTGATGACACCTCCGCCACCGGAACCTCCCGGATTCTGCACCACGCCGTTCCCGGCCTGCAGGAGGACGATGTTGGTCGCTGTCAGGTCACCCTCGAGGTGGATGGTGCCGGTTTCGGACTGCAGGCGGACCTGCTCGCTGGCGGTGATCGTATTGGTAATGAGGTCGTTCCGGTCGACGATTTCCACGCGGGCCGCCGAGGTGACGATCACGGTGTTGAAATCGTTGTCATTGACGGTGTCTCCATCACCATCTCCAAAGTCAAACCCAAGCCAGCCCAGGCCCAGGTTGACGTTCAGGGTTCCGTCGACGATGACCGGTGCATCGAGATTCTGGTTAACGTCGCCATCGGTGGTGGTGATGGTAAAGTTGTTGTTGGCACCATTCTGGACAGCCACCCCGGAGAGGGTGGTCCCATCGTAGGAAAGCTGGCCAATGTCCAGCGCCATGTTGTTGTTGAAGTCAAAATCACCTTCTACTTCTGCTGCCAGAGTGCCGACTTCGTTCGTGGCGGTCAGTGTTGCGTCCCCGTTGGTTCGGATCATCAGGGTCTGGACCGTGATGGGGGAGGTCTGGGTGACCGTTGATTCTGATTCAAGGAAAACGTCGGTGGCGTTGAGGACCTGGTTGATCTGGATATCGGATCCCCGCAGCCGGGTCTTGTCGACCTGGAATCCGTCAATTCCCACCAGGGTTTCACCGAACGCCGACAGCGTCGTGACCTGGATACCATTCAGGTTGTCGAGCATGAATTCGCCCGCCCGAAGATTGGCAGCTACGTTTCCCGCGGTGGTGAGATCACCAATCTGGTTGTTCAGGCTGAACAGGAAGTCGCCGCTGCCGCTGGCCATCAGGCCGGCAGCCTGAACCGAGCCGCTCAGCTGGCTGGCTCCAATGTCGGACTGGAAGAGGACATTTCCTCCCACAATGATATTGCCATCGAGGAACAGGGCGTTGTCATTCTCTGCCTGGAAACGGGCGTTTCCAGTAGCGTTGATGTCGCTGATGATGAGGGAATTCTCATCGACGAAACTGGCGTTGGTGGCGTTGACAATCGTCAGCGTGGCCCAGTCGTTGTCGTTTTTCAGGTTTCCAAGTTCGTCACCATTCTCCCAGGTGATGCTGCCGGTACCGATGTCAATCGTGGTCAAGGTCTCGACGATCACTGGTGCCAGGCTGGACTGGGTAACGTCGTCGTCCGACGTCGTGATCGTCAGGTTGCCAGCCGATCCATCCGGCAGCTGGCGGATTTTGAGCGAATTGATGCCAACGGTCGTGTTCGGATTGAGCGTTTCATACGAGTTGCGGGAAACCTGCAGTGCCAACTCGTTGTTGAAGATCAGGTTGCCGCTGATGTCTGCCGAGATTCGGCCGACGCTTGGCGCGTTCTGGTCAAAGATCTCATTGGGTTGGTCAAAAATGAAATCCCCTTCCCCGATGAGGATGATTCCATCAGTGGTGATCCGGCCCCGGCTGGTTTCCGTGGCACCATTGGTTGCGCGGACGATCACCTTGCCCTCCGTCACGGCACTCCCCTCGACCTCCACGACTCCATCGAAGGTCACCGAACCATTCTCGGCCTCAACATACAGCTGGAAGACCTCCGGGTCGGCTGATTCATGGGTGTTGACATCTCCAATCAAAAGATTGTTGACATCAACGATTTCAATGGCGGCGCCCTGGAGAACGTTGACATGTCCGACAAAATCATTGTCGTTGAGCCCATCGCCATCGCCGTCACCAAAACCGAGGTCGATTCCGCGGGTGGAATGGTTGGACTTGAGGTTGGTTTCCCCGGTCACAAACAGGGGGGCGTCGGTTTCCTGGATGATGTCACCAAAGTTGGCGTTAAGCAGCACGTTGCCGCCGATTTCAAAGACATCCGTCAGGGTCATGTCGCCATCATTTTCGAATTCGGCGTCGTTGTTGACCTGGATTCGACCGAGATCCATCAGGGCCGCGTCGCGAATCGTGACGTCATTGGTGTCGGTGATGGTGATCAGTTCAAATTCGTTGGCAACTTCCCTCATCTGGATGTTGTTGGCACCATCAACCGTGAAATCATTCATCAGCACGTGAGTCAGTGCTGTCTGGGCCAGGTCACCCCCGTTGGTATTGATGGTGAAGCCGATCAGCGTGGGAGCATTCACCAGGTCCAGTTGCTCGAAAAGGTAATCCACCCCGACCGTATCATTGATGAGAAATTCGTTGACGGCAAACATGCCGCTGCCTGGATTCTTGGCCACCCGCAGATCATTCGGTTGTCCCGGAATGACGCGGATCCCTTCGGCGGGAACGTCGGTACCATTCCAGTCACCCTCGGAGAGCAGAAACCGGTAATCGGTTGCTGTTTCGGTGATGGTCACTTCTTCACCGAAAACTTCCGAGAAGTTGTCCAGGATCAACTGATCTGTCGTGGCGTTGTAGAAAAAGTCGGCCGAGAGCATGTGCCGATCTTCGAGAGTCTGGACCGAATAACCGCGACAAGCTCGCTGCTGCAGGTCGCGCTGGCGGCGATACTCGTTGAGATTGGCGGTTTTTTTCAACCAGGATGCGATTCTTCTGAACACGTTATTACGTGACATCAGGTGTCTCCACGGATAATTTCAGTTTGGCTGGATACCAGTCCATAAAGGCTTATTCTATTTGGCGATTTTCGAATCGCTAGATTCAAAACCACGGAAAAACTTGGCCAAAACGGGCTTACAGGCGTTTTAATCGGAACTGTGTCCAGTCCGGGAATGGAAAGTCAGTGGTGGGAGGCCCTCCACTGACCAGCAGGTGATCAGGGTAAGTAGCTGGATCGAGTGCTGCGGAAATTCGTGGCCGAGGTCAGGGTAGGTGGCTTTCGGCATTGCAGGCGGACTCTTCACCAGACATTTTGGACGGTATTCTGGACATTTAGTTTCACAAAAGTCTGAATAACACCGGAATTCGAGTTCAACCCTTCAAAAGCTCTTTCGGTCGATTTCGATTTTGCCTAAGTGTTTGCTAAATAAGCGTTTATAGTCATTGGATCATCTTCATGACAGTCGATTTTTCCACGATTCATCAGCCCGTCAGCCAAAGTTTTGCGGAAACGTCAGGAACTCTGGTCCAGCCCGGGCAGCTCCTGAGCAGCCAGCAACTGGAATTTTTTGACAAAAATGGGTACGTCAGCGGAATCGAGATCCTTTCGCAGCCGCAGCTGGATTTGCTGAGGGAGGAGCTTCAGCAATTGTTCCACCCGGATCACGATGGCAGGGAACTCTGGTATGAGTACCATTCCAACGAGTCGGGGGATCCTGAAAATGTCCTGTTTCATGCCCTGGGTGCCTGGCGTTTGCGGGAGGGGTTGCACGATGTTCTCTGGACACCCAATTTCCTGGTTGCCGCCTCCCAGTTACTAGGTAACGCTTCGGTCCGTTTCTGGCACGATCAGCTTTTTTGCAAACCGGCTCGACACGGGGGCGTCGTGGCGTGGCACCAGGACTATTCCTACTGGACCCGAACCCGACCAATGCAGCACCTGACATGCTGGATCGGACTGGATGATTCGACGGCTGATAACGGCTGTCTGCAGTACATACCGGGCAGCCACCTTTGGGACCTGCTTCCGATCACGGGGCTGGCGGGCGACATGAATGCGATCCGGGAGGTGCTCAGTGAGGAACAGTGGGAACAATTCCAGAATCCGGTTCCGATCGAGCTGAAGGCTGGCGAGGCTGCGTTTCATCATCCGCTGCTGGTTCATGGTTCCCGGGAAAATCGGACGGATCGACCGAGGCGGGCTGTGGTGCTCAATGTTTTTGCAGATGGAACACGTTCAGATTCGGACGAGGTTCTGTTAAACGGAGTGCCTCCCATCTCCCGGGGTGAAAAAATGGAAGGGCAGTTTTTTCCATTGCTCTATGATGTCGAAGCTCCGCACCCCGATGTCGACCCTCCACGTTCCGGTCGGTCCGATACATGATGTTGCTCAAGCTGGTTTGTGTGCTTTGGACGCTGCCCAATACCCTGCTGGGGGTCCTGCTGGGTGTCTGCAGCCTCCCATTGGGTGGAGGCTGCCAGTTTTTGCACGGCGCGCTGGAATTCCATGGGGGCCTTATGGCCTGGCTGTTGAAGCGACTTCCCAACAATATCCAGGCAATGACGCTTGGTCATTCCATCATCGGGCGGGATCCCGATGCTCTGCAAGTTGTTCGTGATCATGAACATGTGCATATCAGACAATATGAAAAATGGGGGCCGTTTTTCATTCCCGTGTATTTGCTGTTGTCGTTTTTCATGCTGATGCGTGGCAAGAATCCTTACTTCGACAATCCCTTCGAAGTCGAGGCTTATGCCTGTTCTGCTCGGTTGCATCACTCCACCGGCTGTGTCCCAAAAGAGAACTGAATTACATGCCCACTTATTTTGCCGAAGGTTCCCCACAGACCACGATTGATTCCCGGGAACTCAAGGAGATCATCGAATCCGTTTTTTCCGGACTGGGTCAGCGTCAAAAAGTGATGCTGCTACCGCCAGACTTTACCCGGTTTCCAAGTCGGGCCGGCGAAATTACCTGCCTGCTGCACGACTATTACGGATCGGCGGTCACCGATGTGATGCCGGCACTCGGCACGCACTTTGCGATGCCCGAATGGCAACTGGACAGGATGTTCCCCACGTTGCCGCGGGAGCTGATCCGCGTACACGACTGGAGAAATGATGTCGTGACGATCGGTGAAGTTCCCGGCGAGGTGGTGTCCGAGTTGACTGCGGGGATCTGGCGGAAACCCTGGAAGGCGCAGCTGAACAAGCTGATCTGGTCAAAGCAGCACGACCTGGTGGTTTCCATCGGGCAGGTGGTTCCCCATGAAGTGATCGGAATGGCGAATTACAACAAGAATGTTTTTGTGGGCACCGGAGGTGTGGATGGCATCAATGAAAGCCATTTCATCAGTGCCGCCTATGGAATGGAAAAGGTTATGGGAAAGGCGGACAATCCGCTGCGGAGCATCCTGAATTATGCCCAGGATCATTTTTGCCAGGATCTGCCGCTTTTGTACGTGTTGACGGTGATTGGTGAAAATGACCAGAGGGAAAACGTGATTCGCGGGGTCTATATCGGGGACGATCATGACTGCTTTTACCAGGCGGCTGAGCTGTCCCGACAGGTCAATGTCAGGATCCTTGACGAACAGCCGAATCGCGTCGTGGCGTGGCTGGATCCGGAGGAGTTTCACAGTACCTGGATTGGCAACAAATCGGTTTACCGGACCCGGATGCTGATCAGGGATGGGGGAGAACTCACGGTCCTGGCCCGGGGGGTCAAGACGTTTGGAGAGGATCCCGAAATCGATCAGCTGATCCGCAAATACGGTTATCGCACGACCCCCGAGATTCTCTCGTACGTCGATCAGCAGGAGGACCTGAGACAGAACCTGTCTGCGGCTGCCCACCTGATTCATGGTTCTTCGGAAAACCGGTTCACCATCACCTACGCCACGGAGAACATTTCGCGGGCGGAAATCGAATCGGTTGGTTACCAGCACATCGACTATGATGAAGCGATCCGGCGGTATGATCCCCAAACCCTGCAGGACGGATGGAATGAGGACCAGGACGGGCGATTCTACTTCGTTCGTCATCCGGCTCTTGGGTTGTGGGCTCACCGTTCCTCCATCTGAGATTTCGAA
>JAYZFP010000173.1:0-6824 GCA_036336715.1 Planctomycetota bacterium | reverse complement strand
AACCCAAAAGTCATTCGTCGATTACATCGAGAAGGGGGGGGGATTTGTCGTCGTGCACGCAGCCAACAATGCGTTTGGGAATTGGAAAGAGTACAATGAAATCATCGGCCTGGGTGGTTGGGGGGGACGCAATGAAAAGAGCGGCCCGTACGTCTATTTCAATGACAAGGGGGAAGTTGTGCGTGATTCGAGCAAGGGGCGTGGTGGCCATCATGGACCCCAGCACCCCTTTGCAATCGTTACACGGGACGCAGAGCATCCCATCACTCGTGGCATGCCCAAAGCCTGGTTACACGAAAAAGACGAGCTGTATGATTACCTCAGGGGTCCAGCCACCAACATGAATGTTCTGGCCACGGCGCTGGCGGCCAAGGAAAAAGGGGGCTCGGGCCGACACGAGCCAATGCTGATGACCATCCGTTACGGCAAGGGCAGGGTATTCCATACGCCGATGGGGCACGGGGAATACTCCCAGGAATGCGTCGGTTTCATTGTTTCCCTGCAACGTGGTGCTGAATGGGCAGCGACCGGTAAAGTGACCCAGGAAATTCCAAAGGACTTTCCCGGTCTGGATGAGGTCAGCAAGCGAAAATACGAGGCAAAATAATTGGCCCGGTCGTAACGCGGGACGGTGCACGGTGTGCTCGAGTTTTTCCAGACGGCTTTCCTGGTGTTATCGGGAAAGCTTTTTTTGTAGGACGCATCATTTTGGGGCGCATATGGCTTCCATGAAAGTTGCATGAATCCGCAACCGTTTTGAGGCTGACCCGCTTGCCCAAAACTCGGGACGGGATCAAAATCACGTTTTTGAAAATGATTGAAAAGTGATGTCCAGAATCAGAGTCCTGTTTTTGTGTACCGGAAATTCCTGCAGGTCCCAGATGGCCGAGGGCTGGGCTCGCAAACTGAAAAACGAGAGCCTCGAGGTTTACTCGGCCGGAATCGAAAAACATGGTTTGAATCCCAACGCCGTGCGAGTCATGGCTGAGTCGGGTGTGGATATCTCCAGTCAGGTCTCCAACACCGTGGCCGAGTTGGGTGAGATTGAGTTTGATTACGTGGTCACGGTTTGCGGACACGCGGATGAAAACTGTCCCGTTTTTCCAGGTCAGGCAAGGGTGGTGCACCATGGCTTTGACGATCCCCCAAAGTTGGCCAAAGAGGCAGCATCCGAAGAACAGGCCCTGGATTGCTACCGCAGGGTACGAAATGAGATTTGGGAGTTTGTTAAAAAACTTCCGGGGCTGCTTACTGGAGAGAATGTTTGATTCACAGGAAAAAAATCGGTCCCCTGGACTGTACGGTCGTTGGAGCACTGGCAGAGGATCTTCCCTCTCGGTTGCTTGTAGTGCTTTGTCATGGGTTTGGAGCTCCCGGGACGGACCTGGTTCCGCTGGCCGAGGAAATCATCGGTGCCTCGAACAGGAAACTTGATGACGTCACCTTCCTTTTTCCGGAGGCTCCACTGGGGCTGGATGCCATAGGCGGATTCGAGGGGCGAGCCTGGTGGATGATCAACATGCAGGCACTGTCGGACATGATGGGGGCCCGGGACTTTTCGGACTTGAGGTCTGCCGTGCCGCCAGGAATTATCGAAGCCAGGGAGATGCTGAATGAAACTCTCGAGGAGGCATTGGATGCAACCGGGCTTTCCTGGGGGGAATTGGTGATTGGCGGATTTTCACAGGGGGCGATGCTGACGACCGAGGTCGTTCTCAACGCGGAACAGGATCCCCGGGCGCTGGTGGCCATGTCGGGGACGCTGATCTGTGAGGAGCAGTGGCGGGAAAAGGTGACGCACCACGCGGGGCTGAGGGTCATTCAAAGTCATGGGAGAATTGACCCGGTTTTGCCATTTGAGGCCGCAGAGTGGTTGCGTGACCTGTTTGTCGAAAACGGATGTGAGGTCCGGTTTCTCCCTTTTCATGGCGTCCACACCATCCCCATGGAGATGCTGGACGAAATCAGGCAGCTGATCGAGTCCAGCCTGGACTAGCGAATTCCGGGGAAGGTATTGGTGGGGGCTCTCCGGAATGAGGAGTTATTGACGGAGGGAGTTGGTTCTCCCGGGAAGGTTGTCCCCTTTGCTGCCGGTAAATCCTGCCAGAGCGGTCCTTGCGAAGAGGGCAAAAATGTTTGTCGGATGGGGGCCGGTTTCCGGAAAAGCTGCTGCAGGTTGAATGTTGGAGATTTGACTGGTTGGCTTTGCAGGGTGATGGGACGAGTTTCAATAATGCTGGCCCGCAGGTATTCCTTGGACTGCCTTGTTTGCGTTGGATCGGAATTCATGGCTGCTGGGGTTGATGGACGATCCGTTTTCGGGATTCCACCCAGGAACCGAGGCTGCAGCAGCTGAAAGGAAGCGTCCGGGGTGGGGCGGAAGAAGCCGCTCGTCTGACCTGCTGAGCTGGGAGGCATTGGACCGGAGACCTGGGGAAAGCACCCCTGTCCGCCCACCTGGTTTGGCCTTGAAAACCGATCGGTGCTTCCCTGGCAGCCGGGTTCGCAGGATGGGGATGAGTGGTACCCGGGGCCCCAACCGTGGCCCAGGAACCGCAGAATCGATTGCCGCTCATCTGTCATTGCCGGGGTGGCCTGCAGCAAAGCAAGTGAAAATACCAGGCTGCATGAAAGCTTAAGGCGCATAAGGGAATCCCGACTGAATGAACTGCTGCTTCCATGATCGATCGGTGGGGTGGTTGAACCCGCATCGAATTGCATGACATGAGGCTTTTTTGAGAAATCGGGGTGCCAGAATACGCGTTGCCGAAATGACTGATACATCTCGATCAGGCCAACCGGTGGGGCAAGTGTCAAACTTGGGCGACTGGATCGATTATGATGCCGGGCGGTGTTTCCCAATCTGGTAACACTCCAATGCCTCGCCTGATGGATCGTCAGGAGATGGATCGTTTGGAAGGAGGGAGGGGCAACGTTGTCGTTTTTCAGCCAATGTGGATGACGTAGGACTTGTTTTTTCGGGCTGCGCATTGAGCGATCGCTTCACCGATCCTCTGCCGGTCATATTCTTCGGAGAGGCGGATTCGCAAAATCGGGAGTTTGGCATCTTCAAATGCCCTGTTGACGAAGCGGTCCCGTTTGGCACGATCTTCCCTTTCATGGGACCTGTCATCGAGTTCGATGGCGATAAGAATCTCCAACCGGTCCGGGTCACAGAGAACAAAATCGATGTGCTTGCAATTGATTTTGTTCTGCCAGGAAAGCCATTGACGGGTTCCCTTTTTGACTTTCAGCAGGTCGGCGATGCGGACTTTGCTGAAGATCGGGTACTTGTCCCCGACAATTTCCTGGAGTTGTCGGTAAAATTTCCATTCCGACTGGGTGCACAGGTGCTCGATTTTTTCATACGGGTAGACTTCGCCCGTCCGGAGCAAAAAAATAAAAAATAGAATTGCAATCACCACCGCCACGATGACCGGAATTGGCCAGCTGCTGTCATCCGCATACAGCCCGGTGGTCAGCAGCGAATCCGGCATTTGAAGACAGGCAAAAATCGGCCCGGTTGTTGGAAAACTCAATGCGATCTTCCTTTTGGAGGGCAAAGACGGTCCAGCGTACCCCAAAGCCGTGTAAATGAAGATACCCGGAGGGCGACCGCGAGTCTCTTGCCGCCAAGGGTAACGAAAAGGAGACTCGATTTCAGGCTGGTTCCTGTCGATGCCTTTTGTGATTCTCCTGTTTTGCAGGTCTGGCAAATTGTCGATTGGGTGGTTGGTAGCGGTGGGTTGTCTTTTGTGCCCTAATCAGCAAAAAAGATAGTGCCAGCAGGATTCTTGGCAGATGCCAGTGAAAGGAACCGTCTCATCAGGTCAAGAAAAAAAAAATGAGCCGCACGGTTGGGGCAGATAACCGAGCGGCCCATGTAAATTCCGCCAGAGGCGGAAATCGCTGCTAATTTTAATGGAAGCGAGCAAAAACTCAATTCCGTGTGACGCGACTCACTCTTCGTTAATTGCTTCACACCACTATAAACGGTTAGAAACGGTGGCGGCTTAAGTGAAACGTTGATAATCCGTTGAGTAATTGTCGGTTTTCCGTCACGTTGCCGAATCTAAACCATCAAATCTCACAATGCAACCCTGGAAAGTATCAATTTGATGTCAATTTCGGATCTCCAGTTAGGGCAGATCAATATTGGATTTCCAGTTGTCCAGGCAGCTTTGTCAGGATACAGCGATTGGCCGATGCGGGTCATTGCCAAAAAACATGGTGCCAGTTATTCGCTGTGTGAAGTCATGCTGGACAAATTCCTGGTGGAATTGAAGGAACGAAAACGCACCAGCCATTTTCTCCACATTTCCGAGTCTGAGCACCCAGTGGGAGGTCAGCTGATGGGGGCGGAGCCTGAGCAATTTGCCGCGGGTGCCGATCGGCTGGTGGCGGCCGGGTTTGACGTGATTGATATCAACTTTGGTTGCCCGGTTAAAAAAGTTCTCGGTCGATGCCGTGGTGGTTATCACCTGGGGCAACCAAAAACAGCCCTGGATATTATCAGGCGGACCAGGGAGACTGTTCCCGCCGCGATTCCGGTGACTGTCAAGATGCGGCGGGGGATTGATGATTCACTTGAGAGCCGAAAGCAGTTTTTTGAAATCCTGGATGGGGCTTTCGGGCTTGGCGTGGCAGGAGTGACCATCCACGGCAGGACCGTCAAGCAAAAATATATTGGTCCCAGTCGTTGGAGTTTTCTCAAGGAGGTCAAAAGGCACGTCGGTGATCATGTGATTCTCGGAAGTGGTGATCTGTTTACACCGGAGTCCTGCCTGCAAATGATGGAGGAAACAGGAGTCAACGGTGTGACGGTGGCCCGGGGGGCCATTGGCAATCCATGGATTTTCGAACAGGCCCGGGCCTTGGCCGCCGGGAACCCCAAGCCGGAGCCTCCTTCGCTTTTCAGGCAACGGGATGTGATCCGGCAGCATTACGAACTGGCAGAGGAGCTGTATCAGGATCGGGCGGGACCGATCATGCGCAAGTTCGGAATCAAGTACTCGGCATTGCACCCGCAGCACCCCGAGGTCCGGCAGGCATTCACCCGCGTCAAAAACCGGGAGCAGTGGGAGGATGTCTTGAACCACTGGTACCGGAATGACCTGGAGGGTGTCTATCCGGATGGTCGATTGCATAAGGCCCAGGGGTCCTGTGAAAACTGCTGAGAACATGGCCGGGGACGACCGGTCGGGACCGTTTGTTGGGAGAGTCTGCAGCAGGGAACTCTCGAAGCGGGTGAGTGCGATCGAGTGAAACCGATCGTAATCGAATGCAAGGGGGTACGTTTCCAACCGGTCCGGGAGATCGATTCTATTTTTTGTGCTCTTTCAGTTGATCGTGTTCCGGAAGTCCCTTGTAAAAGGGGTCCAGCGGAAAGCAACCGGAGATGATGCCCTTTCTGGGTGCCGTGGTGCAGTCGCTGAAGGTCCTGCAGATTTTTTTTCTGGCCATTTCGCGACCGGCCAAAACGTCCGCCGGCAGTTCCGGGTAGGAAAGAACCATCCTCCCCAGCCCGATCAGATCGACCAGTCCATCCGAGATCACGCGTTGTCCAACCAGGGGGAGCCATTCCTGCAGGTAGGAATAGGCGGAGCCGACGAAAATCAGGTCCGGATGATTTTTCTTCAGTCGGCCGGTGACTTCGATCTGACGGGCCACGCCGACCAGGGGATCTTCTGGCGGTTGGTATCCATCAGAGGGAGGGAAAAGAGCGGGCCTTTGGATGTGCGGATTGTAATAAGGGCTTCCGCAGGTGGAACCGATCAGCCGGATTCCAAGCTCCCCGGCCAGTTTCAGCAGGCGATTCGGTTCCTCCAGGTTGATGCCTTGACCGGTTCCATCCCCACCAAAAGCGAGATCGTATTGACCGGTCACGGCCGGTTCCCCGGTACCGTCTTCCCCTTTTTGGAAGGGAACGAAATCAAACAGGCTGATTCGGGTGGCCACCTCAAGGTTGGTTGTCGAACGAATTCCCTGCACGACCTCTTTCAGGAACCGGGTTCGATTGTCAAAGGAGCCCCCAAAGAGCCCCGGGCGGTCATATCCGGAAAGCAACTCGTGTCCCAGGTAACCATGGCAGTGCTTGATGTCCACGAATTCAAAACCCGCCTTTTCAGCGAGTGATGCGGCAAGGATGAAATCATCGATCAGTTGTTTCAGTTCATCGTCCGAGAGAATGGCCTTTTGGGGATCTATGTCGAACTTCCGGTCCAGCAGTTTGTGGCTGTACAGGGTCCGGGCTTCCAGGTTTGACTTGTCATTGGGGCGGGCAAACCGACCGGAATGCGTCAGTTGCAATCCCACGATGAGATCGTCCGTTTTCTGAAACCGTTCCTGGTGGCTGGTTACCAGCAGTTGCCGAAGTGATTCCAGTTCGGCAACATTTTCGTCATTGATCAGGAGCTGGTTCGGATTGGCACGACCATCCTGTCTTACGGCCACTGCCTCCCCTCCCCAGATCAGCTTTGCACCGCTGATACCGAAATTCTTCCACCGCCTTCGGGTCAGCTCGGAGGGTTTGCCATCCGGTGTACCATCCCAACCCTCCATCGGAAGGATTGAAAAGCGGTTGCCGATGATGCGACCGTTCCACTCGATATTCCTTGCCAACGCTGTCGATTTGTCGATCGTCTCGTCAAATGGCATACCAATTCCAAGTTCCTTCAGTCGGGTCGAGAATTGCCCGACCGTTTTCAGCCTGGAAACCCGGGGATAGGACATCGTTTTCTCCTAACCAAATTGTTGTAATTGATCCAGGATACCGGAGAGTACCTCGGAGTCGTATTCCGGTCGCATGGGGCTTTGGGGGTGGG
>JAYZFP010000172.1:0-44077 GCA_036336715.1 Planctomycetota bacterium | reverse complement strand
AAAACAAAAGTTTCCTTCACCAGCAAATTAAGTGGAGTAGGGCCGGTTCCCATCGGCCGAAAGGTGGTTCGGACACTCGGCGAACTCTCTGACCAACGCTCACTCATCCGACTTCGTGAACACATTTGACCAGGAAAAATATTGACTAGGAAAAATAATTGTGCAACTGTCATTGGCACGGCTGTTTGTGACCTGTTCGCTCTGGTTTCGAAGGTCGATGCTGCTGGTAAAAAATTCCTGCCCCAAGCGTCGGCAGAAGAAGACTTGTATGGGTGTCTTTCGCTGTTCGTGCGGTGCCGTAAGGCGTGGCGGATGCCGCAACGCAAAAACTGTTGATAGCTGCCAAACCGGGCGGTTTTCCTGAGGCATGCGAGCGGATGTTTAACGAATCAGAAGTCGAGGATATTGAAAAAACGCTCAAGCTTCCTCGCAGCCTGAACCAAAGTATGGATGCTGGAGGTTGAAGGCGGGTTTCGTTACCAGGGGAAGGTTAAGCAGGGAGCCTTTGTGTTTTTTTGTAACAGACCGAGCTGAGGTCGGAGCTGGGGGATTGGTTTGAGGCGAAAACGGAATCATGCTCGAGCATGAAAATGCTATAATCGTTTTCATACCATCATCCTTTTGGAGGAAATCAACCAGATGGCCAGTAAGCAAATACAGTCTTTCCTGCGGTGCTGTTCGATCGTGTGCGCTCTCGGCGTCCTGTCCAGCCTTTCTCTGAATTCCGTCAGGTCGCAGGAGATCAAGTATGAAGATCGCATCGGTTCGAACAGAGACTTCGACATGTGTGAGGACTTCCGATTCAAGCGAATCACAAAGCTCGTCAAAGACGGGAAGATTTCACAACAGCAGGGTTACAACATCTGGAAACGCCTTCAATCGGACAAGGAAGCCGTTCGAAAGGTCCTTGGCAAAGCTGTTGCTGCCCACGAGCTGAATCAGGATCAAGCCGATCGATTGCTGGTTTTGGTCGACAGGGAAATGAGCTATTTCGACAGCAAGCATGGACGATTTGGTCAACCCAAAGAACTGGGCAAGGGCCAATTCAAACCCGGCGAAGTCACCGCAAAGAACCGTGCCGCAGTCTACCAGCGATTGATCGCGGCCAATCAGCGCGGCGAAATGTATGACTATGACGTCGCTTCAATCATGAAGCAGCTTTATGCCGGATTCGATTCGGAAAAGGCATCCGTGGAAGAAGTCGCCCAATACCGGGGTGCGTTAAACCCGCGAATCGCCCAAAGCGGTTCTCAAGCCCGTGTTTTGCAGAATGCTCGAATGCAGCAGGGGCGCAGCAGGCAAAAGGGCTATGGGGCTGCAGAAATCAAAATCACCGATCCGGCTGAGTGGACCAAGAGTCTTGAAAAACCGATCTACTCCGGGCCACAGCCGGGTGAAAAAGTTCCCTCTCTGAAAGCCGTCAATATGCGTGGGGAATCGGCTGGCAAGGAATTTGATCCTGTCGAGTTGGCTGGTGACAAGCTCCACCTCATGTTCTTTGTCAGGAATTCTCGCACCTTCGGTCGCTTCCTGGGGCAGTTGAGGCAGCAGCTTCAGTCCATCGAAGAAAGTTCAAAACAGCCCTGGGCGATGTCAGTCATTGTTTGCACCGACGACGCAAACGAGGCTGAGAAAAATTTTTCGGTGCTGGATCAACGATATCCCAAAAACCTTGTTGTGGGTTTGTCGACGGATGGTTCAGCAGGTCCACCCGCCTATGGACTGGACAAGAATCTCACCGCAACGGTCATCGTGGTCAAAGATGGCAAAGTTGCATTCAACTTCGCCCATGCCGGCAACGCCTTCTACTCGCAGCCTCACTTCCTTGGTGCTATTGCCAAAGTCATGGATGTCGATCACGGTACGCTGCGAAAGCACATTGGCAGTGCGCCCGGAGATGCTGCAGCTGCTGCTTACGGGCGGAAACGGATGACCGAAGCAGGCGGTTCCACTCGAGGTTCGGCGGGGGCGTATCGCAACCGGATTGCTGTGCTGGTAAAGAGTGAACGGCTGACTCGGGCGGAAGCTGGTGAGCTGCTTCGAGCCTCTGTTGACGAAACTGCGCTTCAGAAAAAGGTGGCGGAACTTCTGGTTGCAGGCAAAATTACCGAGAAGGAAGCCCGTGAACTTATGGATGTCAATCAGGAGTAAAAAACGCATTGGATAAAACCATGCGGGTGCCATGAAAATCTCCATTGCCATTTCCACGGCGATTTTATCCCTCCTGGGCGTTTGGTTTCCTCTGTTGCCGAGTGAACATTCGTCTTTCGCCGGAGCCATTGAGCTTCCTGCTGAGCAGCCCGAAGGGGAGGGAGCAGTCGACTTCAAAAATGATTTGATTCCGATGTTTACCCGGTTGGGGTGCAACGCCGGGAAATGCCACGGTTCGGCGATCGGCCGCGGTGGTTTCCGATTGTCGCTATACGGAGGAACGCCAGAGGCCGACTATGACGAAATCGTGCGAAGATTGGGCGGACGACGCATTAACTTGACCGACCCCGAGTTGAGCCTCATCTACCAAAAGCCGGCTGAATTTGTCGAGCATGGCGGTGGATCGATTATCGGCGCCGATGATCCAAATGCCCAATTGCTGATCAAGTGGATTCAACAGGGGGCAAAGTATGTCGAACATCGCCAGCTGCAACGTGTCGACGTGATCCCCAAAAGGTTTGTCGCGACAAAGGTCGGTGCCCAAATACCGTTGAAAGTCGTGGCTCACTACGATGATGGTTCAACTCGTGTTGTCACGAACCTGACCCAATTTGTCGCCGATGATGCATCAGCGGTCTCCATCGATAGCGACAACGCAACTGCCAAGGTCGTACGGCCTGGTCGACACATCGTCATTGCGAGGTACTCGACCCAGGTCATTCCGATCGAAATTGTGGTCCCAGTCACTGAATCGGCTGTCGACCTGTCTGGCGAGACTCGCAGCAACTTTGTGGACAAGGAGATCCTCGATTCGCTCGCCCAGCTTTGCTTGCCCGTTTCGCCGGAAGTTGACGATTCAACTTTTTTACGGCGAATCACCCTGGACCTTACCGGTCGGCTACCCGAGCACAAAAAGGAACCCCATTCAACCCGTTTGAATCGGCAAGCTTTAGTCGACGCATTGCTCGCCTCGGAAGAGTTTGTCGATTTTTATTCATTGAAATTGGCCAAGCTGTTTCGGATTCAATCCAAGATTGACAAGAACAAAGCCACCACGACTCCTGAAGCGGCGCGGGCTTTTCACGATTGGCTCGCCAGGCAATTGCGTGATGGTGTGGGCTACGATCAGATGGCGAGGAAGATCATCACAGCCAGTGGCGACTCATCCCGGTATGGCCCGGCAACCTTTTTCACCCTGGTCGAAGATCCAAGGCTGCAAACGGAATTCGTCACCGAGGTTTTCATGGGAAGCCGGATGAAGTGTGCCAACTGTCATAACCATCCGCTCGATAAATGGACACAAGATGATTTCCATGGCCTGACAGCGATGTTCTCCAAGCTCACACGAAGCCAGGTCATTCGGCTCAACCCCATCGGGAGAAACATCCATCCCAACACGGGAGAGGCTGCATTGATGAAGATTCCTGGCGGAGATTTTCTGCCAGCAGACACGAAAGACGGACGCGGTGAGTTTGTGGACTGGCTGACCGCACGTGAAAATCCCTATTTTGCCAAGGCGATTGTCAACCGGCTCTGGAAATCGCTGATGGGGCGCGGCCTGGTGGCGCCAGTCGACGATTTCCGTTCAACCAACCCGGCAACCCACCCCGCGTTGCTCAATCAACTGGCTGAAGACTTTATTGAGAACGGTTATGACATTCGCCATACGTTGCAAGTCATCGCGATGAGCTCGACCTACGCTCGCAGCGCGAATCCGCCCCGGGGAATCGAAGTCGATGATCGTTTTTATTCGCATGTCACTGCCAAACCCCTCGAAGCTGAGGTGCTCGCGGATGCAATCTCTGACGTGCTGGGCGTTGCAGGTAAATATGGCGATGAGGCACCGGGTACGAGGGCTGTCGAACTGCGCGATGGAGCCATCCGATCCGATGCGCTGGACATCCTCGGTCGTTGTGACCGAACCAACTCCTGCGAGGGAGCCCCCTCGCCGACCGGGCCATTGGCACAAAAGCTTCACCTGTTCAACGGGGAACTGTTGAACAGCAGAATTGGTGCCGAAGGTGGGCGACTCGACAAGCTGATCAAATCCAGGAAAACGGCGCTGGAAATTGCCCGCGAGTTTTACCAGGTCGCGTTGACAAGACAGCCAAACAGGCAGGAAATCAAATTCCTTTCGCAGTTGTTCGACGACAGGAAGTCTTCCGCTCAGCAACGTGAAGTGCTGGAAGATTTTGTCTGGAGCATCGTGACCTGCAAGGAATTTGTCACCAATCATTAGAACGGACACCGTGCTTGAGAGAACTGCCTGATGAGCAGCGTTTGCAGGAACATTCCAAAACCAGACAAGCAGCGAGGATCAATGAACGATTCCAGACGATGTGACGGCGTCACTCGCCGCAATTTTGTTCGTATTGGAGGCCTCACAGCCCTGGGCTTGGGCATGGGGGATTTCTTCCGATTACAAAGAGCAATGGCGACCAGCCCACTCTCTCATTCAAAAGGAAAAGCAAAGGCCAAATCGTGCATTCTGATTTGGCTTGACGGTGGAGCCAGCCATCTCGATACATTTGACCCCAAACCCGGCGCACCCTCTGAAGTCCGCGGACCGTTTGATTCCATCAACACCCGGCTGACCGGTATTCGCACCAGTGAACACCTTCCCCGGACTGCAATGATGCTGGACAAGTTGGCTTTGGTTCGCAGTGTGACCTCGCCGTTTGGAGTGCACAACTTTGCCCTGCAGTACTTGATGACTGGGTACAAACCAACTCCGGCACTTGATTATCCCAGCATTGCGTCGGTGGTCGCGCACCTGCAAACACAAACGGGTGTTTTGCCATCCAACATAGCGATTCCGGACCTGGTTTCCCGTGACGGTGCCAAGATTGGCAACGGGTTTCTTCCAAACAGTACCGGGTATTTTTCCCTGGGGAGTGATCCTGGTAAGGCGAGCTACAAGGTTCGGGACCTGGATTTTTTCCAAGGTCTTGATATCTCGCGGCTCGACCGACGTCGCAGGATCGTCCATGCGATGAACGAGTTCGGTAACCTGAAATCCCAATCGAATCAGTCCGGTGATCCTGACCTCGAGCGTGCCTACAATCTGATTGCCTCGAAAGAGGCCAAAGCGGCATTCAACCTTGAAGAAGAGTCCAGGAAGGTGCGTGAACGCTACTCGTTGGACCCGCGGGCTAACCTCCAGGACTCCAATAATATTGGTCAGCAATGCCTTTTGGCACGCCGGCTTGTGGAGCGTGGGGTTCCCTTCGTGACCGTGAATAATAAGGGTTGGGACAAACATCTTGACCTGAAAACCTATGCGAACCGTCACCCGGGCGATCCCCGGTCGGCCTCCCATGCATTGATACCGGGTATCGATAAGGCAATCAGCGCCCTGGTCGGGGATTTGTCTGATCGCGGGATGCTGGAAGAAACACTGGTCCTGGTGATGACTGACTTCGGACGGACACCCAAAATCAACAGCACCGGGGGCCGCGATCATTGGCCCAACTGTTTCAGTGTGGCCATGGCCGGTGGTGGTGTGCAGGGAGGACAGGTGATCGGTGGAAGTGATGCACTGGGTGAATTCGTAAAAGACCGTCCCGTTACGCCGGGTGATCTTTCAGCCACCATTTACACGCTTCTTGGTTTCCATCCCGGGCACGAATTGAATACACCTGACGGTCGCCCGATCCGTATTGCACCACAGGAAGCCAAGGTAATCCGTGAGGTGTTGGCATGATCACCCGAGGGAACCGGACCCGGGGGCAGGCATCCCTTTGTGTGGTTCGAATTCTGGTCCTTTCGCTGCTGATGACAACCGGGCTCTGGAGCCAATCTCCTCCCGTTACAGACATTGCGTTTGCCCCCGGTGGGGAATGGTTGCTTGCCTGTTCGCAAGAGGGACTGAAGATCTTCAGTTGGCCTGATTTGAAATTGCAGAAAACCATCGAGGCTTCGTTTGTCAATTTGCACTGTCTTGAATTTTCACCGGATGGGAGACTCCTGGCTGTTGGCGGTGGCAATCCGGCAGAGGAAGGTGTCGTTGAGGTCTTTTCCTGGCCAGCATGCGTTTCCAGGATGAAGCTGACAGAACACGGAGATTCCGTCGTTTCGCTCGTCTGGCAAGGTAGCAAAAACCTGGTGTCGGCCAGCCTTGACCGCTCGCTGATCCTGTGGAACATCACTTCGAAAAAAACGCGGCGAACCTTTCAGGGGCACTCGCGTGGAGTCCGCGCCGCATGCATTCTCAAGAGCGGAGAACTGGTGACCGGTGGTCAGGATCAATCGGTTCGTGTTTGGAATGTCGAATCCGGGGAATTGATCCGCAGTTTGAACCAGCACTCCAAACCACTGCATTCGATTGCCGTTTGTCCTGTCGCTGGTCCCAGGCAAATGGTCGCGACCGCGGCTGGCGATCGGACGATTCGTTTCTGGCAACCCACCATCGGGCGCATGATGCGTTACATTCGGCTTCCGTCCGAGCCCCTCGACATCAAGTGGCTGGGGGAATCGCGAATGGTCGCCAGCTGCGTGGACGGTCATGCACGGGTGATCGATACGGAGAATGTGAAAATTACCCGGGAAATACCGGTGGTCCAGGGGTGGGCTTATGCCGTTGCCGTTCATCACGATGGTGCAGGGGTGGCCCTGGGGGGGAGCAACGGCCGGTTATGTCGTCTGGAGTGGAACCCTCGCTCGGAGTCGCTTCGCCTCCGTTGAGGGAGACTTCCTCTGGTATTTGGGGACCCGATTTTCCTAAACTGATGGGGTGAGCCCGAAAGATTGGGTCCTGCAGGGGGCCCCAGGGAGCTGCTGTCAACCGAAACCGGGGGGCCTTTCAGCCAATGAAGATTCGAATCATTACACCTGTCGAAAAGAACTCGAACCGGGGGAATGAAATTACGGCCCTCAGGTGGGAGGGGATCTTGCGGACTCTTGGGCACCAGGTTGGTGTCTCCCACGGCAGAACCTGTTCCGACCGGTTGGACCTGCTGATTGCCATCCACGCGACCCGTTGCCACCCTTTCCTGAGGGGGTACCGGGATTTGTTTCCGCAGGCCCCGGTAGTGGTTTGCCTTTCGGGGACTGATCTGCATGGTGCGTTGGAGCGGCCAGGTGATTCATGCGGGATGGACAGCGATGACAACGGTCGGCGGCGGGAACGAACCCTTGAGTCCCTGGCAATTGCGGACCGGATCGTGCTGCTGGAACCGGAGGGACAGAAAAAAGTCCCGGATGAATTTCAGTCCAAGTGCCGGGTTGTTTTTCAGTCCGCGGCAGAGGTGGAAAACCGTCAGACCCCGCCGTCAGACCGCTTCCAGGTTTCGGTGATCGGACACCTGCGAGAGGTCAAGGATCCTTTTCGCACGGCGATGGCAGCCCGGCAATTGCCAAGCCACTCGCGGGTATCGATTTTGCATGTGGGTGCGGCTCTGAATGCGGAAATGAAGGAGGCGGCAATGCGGGAATCGGTATCCAACCGGTTCTACACATGGTTGGGAAAAAAAAGCCATCGGGAAACGATGGAGATCCTGACGTCCAGCCACCTGACGGTCCTCAGTTCATTTCATGAAGGGGCGCCAAGTGTCATTTCGGAGGCGGTCATGAACCGAGTCCCGCTTTTGTCATCGAGGATGGATGCTTCCATTGGATTGCTCGGCTCCGACTATCCCGGGTTGTTCGAGGCAGGAAACACGGTGGTACTTGCTGCCTTGCTGGAGCGTTGTGAATTTCAGCCCGATTTTCTTTCCGACCTGGTGAAAGCGGTTGAGAATCGGCGAAAGTGGTTTTCCCGGGATCATGAAATGGACTGCTTTCGGAGCTTGCTGTCAGAATTCTGATCCGGCAGGCCTATTGGTTTTTCCCGGGAAACAAAGCCGTTTTCGGATTCAGCCGCCATTGCCGGCAGATGCCCACTGGAGATGGGATATTTTCGTGTTTGGTTCGCGTTGAGATTGAACTGCGGCCCCCACCTTTCGTACAATAAGGTTCTCTCCTCCCTCCCTCCCTCACCTACAGAATTGCCATGTTACGAATTGAGAGCCAAGGCAGCCAACGACTGTGTGATGGACTTTCCCGTCGTCGGTTCATGGAAATAGGTGCCCTTTCCGCTTTTGGTTTGGGACTTTCAGATCTTCTGAGATCGGAAACCGAAGCAGGTAATAGCGGTGTGGTTTCCGGGAGATCTCCGCGGAGCGTGATCCTGATCTGGCAGCATGGTGGTCCTTCCCAGTTGGACACGTTTGACATGAAGATGGACCAGCCGATTGAGGTTCGCGGTCCCTACCTTCCAATATCCACCAACGTCGCCGGGATCCAGGTTTCCGAGTTGATGCAATATCACTCCAGGGTCATGGATCGGTGCTCGATCATCCGTTCCTTCACCCACGGAAATGGAGATCACTGGGCTGCCGCACACTGGCTGTTGACGGGGTACCTCGGGGCGACCGGTTCGGATCGAGTGCCCCGCAACCCGTCAATGCAATCCATTTCGTCCAAGTTGCTGGGACCCGTACGTCCCGGTGTGCCTACCGGCATCAACATCAACGATGGAGGTTTTGGCTTTCACGGGGCTGCCCACCTGGGTGTGGCCCATAATCCCTTCCGGATTGGAGATTTCAGTTATGGGAACGAAGCGGGCCGTCTGCCCACCGGCAGCGACAAGAGCTTCAAGCTGACCGACGGCCTGAACTCGGACCGCTTGATGAACCGACTTTCCCTGATGAACCAGTTTGACCGTCTTCGCCGGGATGTGGATTCGCGGGGTGTCTTTGACAATATGGACAAGATCAGTGGCCAGGCCCGGGAAATGCTGCTTTCGGGACGCGCCCGAAAAGCCTTCAATCTTGAGGAAGAAGATCCCCGGTTGCGAGAGAAATATGGCAAGGGCTGGGGAGAGCAGGCATTGTTGGCTCGGCGGTTTGTTGAGGCGGGAGTCCGATTCGTGACGCTGAACACCGGCTACTGGGACGACCATGGAAACATCAAGCGGGCGCTGGATGACAAAATGGTAAGACACGATCGTGCGGTCGGTGTTTTGATCGAGGACCTCGCGGAACGCGGGATGCTGGAGGATACGCTGGTGATTACGGCTGGTGAGTTCGGTCGCACACCAAAAATCAACAAGGACCAGGGCCGGGACCACTGGCCCCAGGCGCAGAGTATCTTGATTGCCGGTGGCGGCTACCCCGGGGGTCAGATTATCGGAAGCACCAATTCCAAGGCGGAATATCCAACGTCCCGGCCGGTCAAGCCCGCTGATTTCAACGCGATCGTCTATCATTCACTCGGACTCAAGCCGGACGACACCATCGATAATGTGGCCGGTCGACCGGTACACCTGGCTCCAAAGGGCAGGGTGCCACGGGAGTTGCTGTAACCACGAATGGGAAACGTCGATTCGGTTTTCCATAACGGCCAAATGATTGCTGATGCGGTGTGCGGTGATTCAAAATCAGCAAGCATTCCATCTCCAGCGGTTGTGACACCTATCGGAAATGACGCCATGGGATATTTTTTGAACCTGAGTTCCGGTTTGCTCGCTGGTTTGTGCCTGCTGACGGCGACGCTCCGTACCCAGGCCTCCGATCCAGCGGGAGAGCAGTTGCCGGCTGTTATGGCACAGCCTGAAAATTTTTTTGAGGAACGCGTCGCGCCCCTGCTGATCAAGCGTTGTATCGAGTGTCATAACGGCCAGGATCGGGTTGCTGGTCTCGATCTGACTTCGTCAAAGGGATTGGCAGCGGGGGGGGAATCCAGGGAGGACCTGACCTCGTTGGACCTTGATAGCAATCTGCTGATTGAAAAAATCGAATCGGGTGAGATGCCCCCCGAAGAAAAAGGGGTGTCCCGCGAGCTTCACCAGAGCGAAAAACAGACGCTGCGGGCATGGGTTCGCGACGGAACGGTATGGCCGGACAAGCGGACACTCGACCTTTATGAATTCACCAGCGATGTCCGGGGTGGTCGGGACTGGTGGGCGTTCCAGCCCATTCAGCGGCCCCGGTTGCCCCTTGACCCGGGGGCGGCAGGCAAGGGGGCGGGAAACCCGATCGACGTTTTTGTTCTGAGAAAACATCGGGAAAAGGGACTGGCGTTTTCGCGTCCCGCGTCCGCTCCAAGAATTTTGAGAAGAGTCGTTTTTGACATCACAGGGCTTCCACCCACCATGGAGCAGTTGCGGGAATTTCTTGAGGACCCGGCCGCTGACCGCTATTCAAAACTGGTCGATCGGCTGCTGTCTTCACCCCGTTTTGGGGAGCACCATGGTAGAAACTGGCTGGACCTGGTCCGCTACGCAGACACCAATGGCTATGAGCGGGATGCTGAAAAACCATCGGCATGGAAATTTCGTGACTGGGTGATCTCATCGATCAACGAGGACAAGCCGTATGACCGTTTCGTCGTGCAGCAGCTGGCTGGCGACCAGATGATCCCCCTCCGGGAAGAAAACGTCGTCGGAACCACCATGCTGCGGGTCGGGACATGGGATGACGAACCCAATGACAAGCTGGAATACAAGTTTGACCGGCTGGAAGACCTGATTCATGTGACCAGCACTGCCTTTCTGGGGCTGACGGTCAAGTGTGCCCGTTGCCACCACCATAAATTTGATCCGATCCCCCAGACTGACTATTACCGGTTTGCGAGCATCTTCTGGCCGGGTGACCTGATGGGAAACAAATCGGACCCGGTCAAGGGATTCGATGTTTTTGCCTGGAGTGACGTGACCAGCACCCCACCCCCGATACACCTGCTCAAAAAAGGAAACCCCCGAAAACCCATGCAGGAAATCGAACCCCGGTTCCTTTCGGTAATCGAGTCGCTGGATACCCCCTTTGAAAAGAGACAAGCTGCTGATGCGGATACCGGCAGACGTCTGCAGTTTGCCAACCGGATGATTGACCAACGCAATCCCCTGCTGGCGCGTGTGATTGTCAACCGGGTTTGGCAGCATTATTTCGGGTATGGAATTGTGAGGACTCCCAACAACTTTGGGTACAAGGGAGACCTGCCCACCCATCCCGAATTACTGGACTGGCTGGCAAGTGAACTCATTGAAAACGGGTGGAATCTGAAACCGATCCACCGCCTGATCCTGCTTTCCAAGACCTATCGTCAGGATTCCAGTCGGAACTTGGCGGACCCGGTGGAGGGGGGCTCGCCGCCCGCGGATCCCCTGAATCTCTATCTTGGCAGAATGAATCGCAAGAGGCTTCGCGCCGAGGCCATTCGCGATTCGATCCTTGCCCACTCCGGCCGGTTGCAATTGCAGATGGGGGGGCGGGGATTCACCCCGGAGGTTTCCCGGGAAGCCCTGGAAGGGTTGTCAAAAAAATCGGGAGCCTGGCAGCCTTCCAGCGATGACCAACAGGCCAGGCGCGGAGTCTACCTTTTCATCAAGAGATCCCTGATTCCCCCCCTGATCGCAAGCTTTGACTTTGCCGATTCCACCCGGCCCTGCGGACAACGGGATCTGACAATCGTCGCTCCCCAGGCTTTGGGACTGCTGAACAACCACTTTGTTCACCGGCAGAGTGAGTGGTTTGCCTCGGATCTTCTTCGCGGATCAGGCCAGGAAACCGAACGCATCCGGACGGCCTGGAATCGCGTTTTCTGTCGTGACCCTGACCCGCGTGAAATGGAAATGGCGAGGCAACATTACCGGGCGCAGCTGGCTTCTTTCCAGCTACAGGAGAAAGAGGGGGGCCAGGCCGCGGGGGAATTCGCCCGGGATGAGACGGCCCAGGGGCCCGTACTGCGACTGGAGGCAGGATCTCGGGTTCAGCTGGATGGCGAGAAACGGGTCATTCGGTGGTCCGACCCGAACAGCAACCGGTTTGCAACGTCCCCATCGAAACGGCAAGCACCCCGGCTGTTGGAAAAGGCGATTGATGGACAACCTGCCATTTCATTCAACGGTGTGGATCAATTCCTGCAGCTGAACGATCAGGTGATCCAATCGACTGAATTTTCGATTGTCGTCGTGGGGCATGACGAAAACGGGTCTGGCAACCGGGAGTTTTTTTCCAACTGGAATGCCAATGGAAATTCCACCAGCTCCATCTTTCTCGGTTTGACCAATGGCCGGCTGGTCCGATTTTCTGACCAGTTCCGAAGTACGCGACCGGTGGGTGCCAAGCCATTTATCCTCACCGCTGTATCAGGGCAGGAGGGTGTGCAGCTCTTCCTTGGGCGAAACCTGATAGGAGAACGCAATGGAGGATTGAGTGGCCGAAACCTTTCGACTCCCTATGTGATTGGAACCCAGGGGAATTTCGGCCGGGAATATCAGAAAGGCTGGCTGGCTGAGCTGATTGTCTTTGACCATGGCCTCGTCGCCTCGGAGCGGGAGCGTCTCTGGTCAGCTCTCGAGAAAAAATATCCTTCACTGAAGACGGTGGCCGGCGTCAGGTCGCCCGGCCGACCCAAACGAAATGCCGAGTTGTTGGCCTGGGCTTCCCTTTGTCATGTCCTGTTGAATGCCAATGAAACCATTTTTGTGGATTGAGGTCTGCTGATGTCTTCTCCCGGAAAAAGTTATCCCTGTGGTATCACTCGCCGCGAAGCCGTTTGGCAGATGGGCGGAGGATTTGCCGGGTTGGCACTGGTTGACCTGCTTTCGAAATCCGGATTTTGGGGAACGGATGCGATGGCGGCCGAGCCCGAAACCCGTGCAGTCGGCGGACCCCATTTTACCACGCCGGTTCGTTCGGTGATTTTCCTGATGATGAACGGGGCACCTTCGCAGGTGGACACCTTTGATTTCAAGCCCGCCCTGCGAAAGTATGCCGGTAAGGAAATGCCCCAGGATAAAAATTTCATCAATTCCGGCGGCCGCAAAATCGGTTACCTGACGCCCGAGTTTCGAAAGTTTCGGCCCGGAGGAAAATCGGGACTTTTGATCTCGGACTATTTTCCCGAGGTTCGCAAGCACGCGGACAAGCTGGCAGTCATCAATTCCTGTCACACCGACAGCCACGCCCATGGGTCGGCGCTGGTGGCGATGAATACGGGGAGCGTCTTTATCGGCCGTCCTTCGTTGGGCAGTTGGTGTGTTTACGGATTGGGTACCGAGAATGAAAACCTTCCCGGGTACGTGGTCATCATGGATAAGCGGGGCGGTCCGATTTCCGGGCAACCGAACTACTCGGCTGGATTCATGCCGGCACAATTCCAGGGAACACTGTTCCGACCCACTGGCGACCCGCTTCTCGACCTTTCCGCGCCCCCCCACATTCGTGATGACGTACAGCGTCGGCAACTGGAGATGATTGAGGCCCTGAATTCCAGTCACATGAGGCAAAGGTCGGACGTCGATCATCTTCAGGCCAGGATCCGGAGTTATGAATTGGCCTATCGTATGCAGGCCGAGGCTCCCCAGGCCGTTTCCTTTGAGGACGAAACCCGCCAGACGATCGAAATGTATGGGATCGGCAAAAAACCAACGGACGAATACGGCAGGAATTGCCTGATTGCCCGCAGGTTGGTGGAGCGGGGAGTTCGGTTTATTCAGCTGTATTCCGGGGGCGGGCACCTGGAGGATACCTGGGATGCGCATGCGGGCATCGAGTCCAACCATGGTTTACACGCCGCTGAAGTCGATCGGCCGATCGCTGCCTTGCTTACTGATCTCGAGCAACGGGGACTGTTGGAGGAAACGCTCGTGATCTGGGGGGGGGAGTTTGGTCGCATGCCTTTCAGCGAAGGGAAAAATGCACCCGGCCGGAACCACAATCCCTACGGTTTTTCGATGTGGCTTGCCGGTGGCGGGGTCAAGGGCGGAATCCGCTATGGAGCGACCGATGAGCTCGGATTCGAGGCAGTCCAGGACAAGGCCCACGTTCATGATGTCCATGCCACGGTACTGCACCTGGCTGGTTTGGATCATGAACACCTCTCCTATTTCTACCAGGGCCGAAAAGAAACCCTGACGGATGTCCATGGACGGGTGATCCGGGACATCATCGCCTGATTTGCTGTCGTGGCGCTGATGGAAGCTCAGGTAGCAAGCAAGGATGGGAACAGTGGGATCTTTTTGAGAAGCAGCTCTCCTGTCGAGGGCTTCTGCTTTCCGGGATTCCCATGGAAAGCCCGTTTGACCTCAAGAAAAGGTCACTGGAGCGGCTTGGAGAGGCCTGCCCTAGATATTCATGCGGCCTACCAGGAATCCAATCACAGCTCCGATGGCAATCGACAATGGAATGGCAATCGAGAGAACAATGGTGATCAGTGTCGCCGTTGAGGTCTCTTCCTCCAGAGATTCGATCAGGATTGGCGGCGGGGGAGCGGGGATGTCGGTTCGCTGGGTGTCCTGGTTCCCCACCGATCCTGTCCCCTGGGATGCCTGGCTTCCCATTTCGTTCAACGCAAGGTCGGCAACATCAAAAGAGGCCGAACCCGTATCGTTCGCATTGATGACGATCCGCTCGTTCTGCACCGAAGGAGGAGGTTCGGGCATCCAGCGGGATGGCCCCTGGGAATTGTCAATCATCAGACTGTCATCACTGGCCCAGGGGGCAAGGCGGCTGGCGACTTCCTCACAGGTCTGGATCCGGATGGCTGGATCTTTCTCCATCATGTCAGCTATCAGGTCGACAAACTCGTCACTGATTTCATCGTTGAATCTTCGGGGGTGCCAGGGCGTTTCCTCAAGATGGCGGCGTGCCTTGCTCTTGGCTGTCCCACCCGGGTAGGGAACCTTTCCGGTGACCGCGTAATACAGAGTGCAACCAAGTGAATAGATGTCAGTGGCCTTGGTGATATTTTGTGGCGTGTGAATCTGTTCTGGCGAGAGGTAATCAGCGGTGCCCACGGTTTTCCCGTGGCGTGGGTCGGTCGGATCGTGGATGAACCCGGCCAGGCCGAGATCAGAGACCTTGGCGGTTCCCTCCGGAGTCACAAGTATATTTCCCGGTTTGACATCACGGTGAACGAGTTTGCTCTGGTGAGCGTACTCAATCCCGTTCGCGGCATTCATGATGATGTTGGCAGCCTGCTGCACCGACAGTTTTCCCTTGGAGCGAACCAGTCTCCGAAGATCCGTCCCCGGAACAAACTCAACCACGAGGTAGTGCACGTTCCCGTCTTCGCCGGCATCAAAGGCTCTCACAAGGTTCGGATGATCCAGGTTGGCTTGCATCCGGATTTCGCGCCGGAAATTGGCGACGGAATCTTCGGTGGCTTTATTGAGGGGAAGAACCTTGACGGCACATTCCCGCCCCATCATGTCGTGGACAGCCTTGAAAACCTGTCCCATTCCTCCCTGTCCAATCCAGTCCGTTATGATGTAGGGCCCGAGGTTCAGTTTGGTTCGGCCCGCATTCAGTTGATCGGCCTGGTATTCACTGAGGACCCCCTGTTCCATCAACCTTCCGGCGATCGCCTTGTCATCAATGTTGCCTGCATTGGAAGCGCCGGGCATTGTTTTTTTGACTTCGGAAATAGCATTTTTCAACTGATCCTCGCTGACGAGGCCGCTGATCAGGGCTGATTTTCGAAAAACGGACTGATTTGCCTGAGCCAAGATGACTTCCGGGAGACAGGAGAAAAGAATGTCTGGAAAAAAACACCTGCTTTCATCTTAAGAGATGTGGATTCCAGATTCTATCCAAATTGGAATTTCCAGGTTCATATTTTCTCCAACAGGGTGGGGAAATTCCCCTGCTGATGCCAGGCATCCGGGATCGGGGCCATAAAAGCCCGGTTTTCCCTGAGAGTCGGGTGTTGGAGAACCAAACGGTAGGCGTGAAGGGCGATGCGGGATTTATGGTGTTCCCGCGCGTCATATTTCCGGTCACCGAATACCGGGAATCCCAAATCTGAAAACTGGGTCCGTATCTGGTGCTTTCTGCCGGTCAACAAATCAATGTCCACAAGTGAATGAGAATCATTCTCATCCACGATCCGAAACGCAAGCTCCGCGCGTTTGGATCCGGGAACTTCCCTCGGAAACGACTCCACGCGACGAAGACGGTCGTTTTTTCGCAGCCACGATTCCAGACGGCCCGATCGTTGTGGGAACTTTTTTGAGAGTCTTCCTTCCAGGATGGCGTAGTAATTTTTTTTCACGCTCCCGGCTTTAAACTGTTCGGTCAGTCGACTGGCTGCCTTGGAGGTCCGGGCAAGGACAATGACGCCGCTGACAAAGGAATCAATACGGCTGACCACACCAAGATAGACATTTCCCGGTTTGCGATACTTTTCCCGGATGTAATCCCGGGCCAGGTCCAACAGGCTGAGATGCCCTTTTTCTGCCCCCATGGTGGGCAGCCCGGCGGGTTTTGCCACCACCAGCAAGTGGTTATCCTCAAAGAGGATCATTTCCTGCGTCAGTTTTCCGGGTTTATCAGAATTCAAGATTGCGCCACTCACCCAGGCAAAAGTTGATATTGGCAAGTCGTTCGCCCCGCCGTCGGCAACTGCTGGAAGAACACGGTTTTGATTTTGAGATTGTCCCACCGGATGAGCGGGCCGAAGATGGAATTTATAGCGGCGAGCTGCCTGCCGAATACGTTGCGCGCCTAGCGTACCAGAAAGCGATGGATGTTGCAAAACGCTGCCAGGAGGGCCTGTTCCTGGGGTGCGACACAGTAGCTGAATTGCAGGGCCGGGTACTGGGAAAACCGCGTGACTGGGAGCATGCCCGGGAGATGCTGTCCTGCATGAATGGGAAACAGCACCGGGTACTGAGCGGAGTCTGTCTTGTTCATAAGCCCGAACAGAAAATCCTGACCCGGGTGGAGGTGACGCTCCTCAAGATGGCGGAAATTTCGGAAGAAGACATCGAAGACTATCTGGATACCGGGCTCTGGGAAGGTAAGGCAGGGGGATTTGGCCTGCAGGATGGCATCGAGTGGATCGAGGTGGTCGAGGGTAGCGAATCGAATGTGGTCGGACTGCCCATGGAATTACTCCAGCAGATGCTTCAGGAATTCCGCAGTCGACAGGAAGGCTGAAAACAGACGGACCAACGGACCTTGAATCGTCCAGGGGATCTGTCGATGCCCGAATCGCATCCACTGGCTTTTGGAGGCCTCCGTACCGGTTTTCCCGCCGCCCAGTTTCCCCGGCAGCTCAGCTCCCTCCGGTCGCTCAGTTCCCTCCGGCCGCTTCTTTTTCCGGAACGCTTTTTGGGGGATCTGCCTTTGGCTTTTCTTTTGCCGGGGCCGGGGCAGCAGAAGGGGGCGTTGGCTTCTTTTCCGCTTTGGCTGGATCTGTCGTTTCCTTTTTTGGAGCTTCCTTTTTGGGCTGTTCTTTCTCCTTGGTGCTTGGCTGCTTGGTGCCTGGCTGCTTGGTGCCTGGCAAGTCATCCAATGGATTCTTTGGCAGGTTGGGGAGGTTCAAGTTGGGCGGGAGCTGGTTCGCATTTGGCAGGTTCAGTCCCCCGCTTTGACCTTCTTCCTCTTTTTTCTCCTTGGGTTTCACCAGTTCGCCGCGATTGATTTTGACCTTGTCCAGGTTTTCAGCGTCTACGATGTAAAACCAATCAGCAAAACGGAGATTCAGATCGTCCGTTTTCTGCCTCATTTCTTCAACCTTTTTCTCGTAGTCCTTGAGTTCCTTTTCAAAGGTAGCAACGTCTTCTTCATACTGTGCCAATGCAGACTGGTACTCGAGGAAGGCCTGGTTATACGCATTCAGTTTTTCCTGGTAGATTTCTTCAGGTGTTTTGGGCTTTTCCTCTTTGGGTTCCTGATTGCCCGGTTCCGCCGGATTTTTGGGGACCGAAGGTGGTTCGCTACCTGGGGCTTCGCTTAATGCCGGTGGATCCGTTTTCTGTTTTTCCTGGTCTTTTTGACCGGGAGTGGCAGCCGATTTCGATTGGGGCCCGGTAGCACCGTCGCTCTTGGCTTTTTCCTGCTTTTCGCCTGTTGGTGCGGCCGGTTCTTTCTTCTCTGCAGCAGGTTTCTGCTCGGCCCCCTTTTTCTCCTGCTCACCTTCCTGATCGAATGGGAATTCTCCACACCCGGATGCATCCTTTTTTGCTTCGCTGTCCTGGGGTGTTTGAGTTTTGGGTAGGCCTGCTTTTTTCCCGGACTCAGCCGGATCGGCTTTCGCGGGTGCCTCTTTTTTCAGGTCTTCCGCTGCCTTCGGTGCGGGGGCCTTCGGTGCGGGCGATTTGGGTGCGGCTGGTTTCGGAGCGGCCGCGTCCTCGGCCTTAGCGCCAGCTCCCTTTTCATCCGGCTTACTCGGTCGAACCGGCTCTACGGGTTTGACCGGCGGAGTGGGTTTCTCGATGAGCGTTGGGTCAAAGGTCACGTGAACCGACATGATCTTTCCGGACTGGGTTCCTTCTTCGCTGTCGGGGGCTTCACCCGGTTGATCACCGCCAGCGGTCGAATCATCACTCTTTCCAGCCTCGTTTTTTTCGTCCTTGCCAGACGGATTCGCACTCTCGGGCTTGGCAAATTCAAATTCGTTGCCTTTGACTTTGACGTCGTTCCCAAAAACCAGGTGATAGACCAGGCCATCATCGGTGGCAAAATTCAATTCGCCGTTACGGGAGAGCAAGGTCGGTTGCTTGAGGTTTTTCTCATCCTCGAAGCCGAGGATGTACCCTTCCTGACCGAGAACCTGGACCGCCTGTTCCTGAATGAAACGGGCATCCTGCCGATCCACACCCTGAGGCAGGTTAACGGTCAGGTCGCCGTTCAGCACCCGGGTTTCACCGTCCTCGTAACTGGGTTTGGGTTGAACGTCCAGGATCTTGAGGCTTTTCAACTGGTTGGCGAGATCGGAAAGGGGAGCGGAATCGAGTTCCTCCGTTTCCTCATTCAACCCTTCCAGCGTCCAGTTGAAGTCTTTTTGTTGCGCAAGGATTTCTTCGTACTTGTCACGAATCGGTACCGGCTGTCCCCCGAATTCTTTTAACGGTTTGATGGCGACTTCGTAGTTCTTGAGCTGGATTTTCTGGATAGAGGCATCGCCTACCTGCATCAAGTCGCTGTCAATCCAGTCACTGAAATCAGTGCTGATCTGCAGGTCCAGCACTGCAGTGTAGGTTTCGTTTTTATCCGGTTCACGAACGTAATACCTTTCACCCTTGACCAGTTCCCGTTCGTCCGAATTTTCTTCGCCGGCGTCGACCTCAACCGCTTTGCCGATAATGAAGTCGCAGACGACATTGCCGCTGTCGTCCAGCAGGCGGATTCGATCGCCGATCTGGTGGGCTTCTTTGAGCTTGGCATTTTCATCCTTGGGGTCCACGACTCCCAGTCGTTCGTGGTCCTCAGGCGTTTTTCCGGCAAGGTGCAGTCTCTTGATGTTCATGACGCTTCCCGCCGAATCCCTCAAGCGTTGGGGAGACTCGACAGGGTAATTGTCGTGATCCGGTATGGTCCAAATGTTGTCCACTTTTGCCACCTCGAACTGCCTGGTCTCCTTTTTTTCCGGGTCCCATACAATCAGTTCCATCGAGGAAGCCTGCAGAACGTCGTTGAAATCGGGGTAGAAAACCTCACCGATCAATTCGTGTTGGTCATCCTGTTCCGGTTGTGTGCTCAGATAAACCGTGAATGCCAGGATAAAGGAAACAGCGGCAAAGGCTGCGAGGATAGCTGTCGTTTTGACTTGTTTCATTTCAACACCCTGAGGTCGTTGGCAAATGTAGGTTGGGTTGTTTCAGGCGGTCATCCGCTTCTAACGACGTCTTTTTTCATCGACGATGGATTTTTCCTGGACGAATCGAAAGAGGAATACAAAAATCCCCAGGAACAGTGCCGGGAGGCAGGGCAGGATAATGGCCTGCGACCAGACTCTTTCTTCTGCGCGTTTCAGGTTTCGGTCTTCTTCGGCCCTCAATGCCGCGATGTCCTCGTCCAGTTTTTCCTGTAATTTCTGTTTTTCAATTTCTATTTTCTTTTCGGTGTCCATGGCACCCTCGGCCAACTGGAAAAGGCGGGCAATCCCGGCCTGTTCACTGTCGGCATTCTTGGCTTCCTGTTCCCGGGTGATCCTGACGACCTCTTTGCGCATGTCCCGCTTCATCTGCTGTTCCTTGGCAATACGGACACTGCTGAATTCGTCCTTTTTGCGATCCATGTAGGTCAAGGTGCGCTGCACCGGATTTCGCGATCGCAGGGAAACAAATTCCTCCCGGCCGCCAAGCGTGTCCACAACGTTCAGAAGGAACTCCACGTTGTCCGGTTTCCTGTTGAGTGCTGCTTCCACAGCGCCGTACAGGTTGGTGGCAAAGTCGCTGTCACCAATCAGGACGGCGTTAATCGCTTTGCCATTTTTCTTCCGTTTCCCGGAAACGTGAACCGCGATGCAGGCATCTTTGAGAACAAACTGGTCCCTTTCCTGTTCGAGTTCCTTTCGTTCACTCATCAGGCGGGTAGCGACATCGCTTTTTTCTCCCGCTTCGGCGGCCTTGATCTGCTTGTCGAGCTCTTCCAGAGCCATCTCAAAGCGATAAAAATCGGGGTCCGGATCGATCCGGGTGACTTCCTGGGTTCTTGGTGGGAAAGAAGGTACCTGCCTTTTTTCTGTTTTTGCAATGCTCTCCCAGGGAACGCTGATGGCGTCGGGGTGTGTGCGGATCAGTGGAACGAAACTCAGCTCCTGGATCCCGTCTTCACTTCCGGATTCCTGTTCCGAAATTTTGCTTTTGGAAAAAATGCCGGCATAGAACATCAGGATATTGTCAATTCCGCTGGTGATCGATGAATCCCGGTTGAAAGGGTCAAAATCACCCTGGCGAATCGAATTGATCATCATGGCCGTCGGGGATCCCAGGGTTACCGGAATGCCGTCCCGCTCGTCCGACAATTCCAGGTTGATCTCGACCGGTTTCTGTCCCTCGATGCCGTAGGTAAAGGTCAGGTCATCGAATCGGAGTTCTTCAAACGGAACGTAGTTCTGAGAAAGTACCGCCGGGTAAAACGCATCCCCTGTGGATGCTTCGCGTCCGCCCTGGGGGGGGCCACCGAACCGGTTGGGTTGGGGCGGAATTGCTTCAAAGGTAACGGACTTGTTGAGTCCCTGCCATTTGACCTGCAGGAAATCAAACAGGGTGGTGCAGTCACTGGCTCGCTCGTCCTGCTGCTGAAAACCCTGCATCGTTGCCACAATTCTCTGTTTGGGCGTTTCGGGTAGGGCACCCTCCTGCGCGAGTACTGCAAATGGAAACACGGTGACCGGGTCAACCATGAAAACGGTCGGGTTGCCGTTTTGCATGTACTTGACGAGTTCGGCCTGCGTTTCGTCGGAAATGGTTGAAGGTCTGACGACCAGCATGACATCCGGAACATTGATTCGGGGCGATTCTTCCTCGTCTTCCGAGTCGGAGTTTTCATCCGCATCTCCGTCCGGTGAATCTGTCTCCTGGTCGGATTCTCCGGCGTCAGCGTTTTGCTGCTGGACAATCCTGGCGAGATCGGATTCGGTGTAGCTTTGGACCTTGTATCGCTGCTTCAGCTGGTTGACAACCAGGTGGTTCAGCTGCAGACCGTTGGACATGCCGAGATAGGATGCGTGAGAATCCAGTACGCCCAGGCGGAGTTTTTCCTGTCGCACGCCGGTGGTCCCCAACGCCCGGGTCAGTTCGTACTCCAGCGGTGTTTCTGTCGTGATCCGGGGGATGACAGCTTCTCCAATGGAACTGGTGAACTTGAGTCCCATGAAAATGTCCTGCCGAATTTCGCGTCCCCCAACAAGGGATGTGTGGTCAATCCGGTCCACGCCCGCATCGACAGCCTCTTTTTCAAATTTCGAGTTTGGCGTCACATTTACCAGTCGCAGACTGATCTTCTCCCCACCCAACTGGGAATATTGCCTGAGCAGGCGCAAGAGTCGTTTCTTTGTGGCAACGAACTCGGTGGGCACCTCTTCGCTGACAAATGCCTGAATGTCAACACTTCGGTTGTCGCGTGATTTCTGGATCACGTCGATGGATGTCTGGGAAAGGGTGTTGACTCCCTGGGCAGTCATGTCGATTTCAGTGTCGTAATAGTTGCTGGCCTTGGCGGCTATGAAGTAGAAGCTCCCGGCGATAACCAACAGGGAGGCAACCTGCCCGGCGTACAACCAGTAAAGTTTGCCTTCTTCCTGGGATGACCAGTGCCTCTTGGTAATCACAACATAATTGAGAAACAGACCGAGGCTGGTCAGAGCCACGAAATACAGGAGGTTGGAGAGTGCAATCGAGCCCTGTCCGAATTCCCTCAGTTGCCACTCCAGGGAAAGACTTTGCCAGAACTGGTTACCGGGAGCCAGCACTCCGATAAATACGGGAAGTGAGCTGAAAAGGGCACCCACCACAAATGCCACAGTCGTATTGGCCGTAATCGAGGAGGCAAACATGCCGATGCTCAACAGGGCCACACCGGAAAGGAAATAGCCGCAATACGTTGAGAAGATGACTCCCCAGTCCGGAGTGCCGATGCTGGCCAAAGCTACCAGTTGAGCCAGGGAAAACACGAGCGCTGCAACATAGACCACGACTACGGAGATGAACTTGCCGAAGAGGATTTCTGCATCCGACGCGGGAAGCGTGAACAGGATGGCATCCGTTCCCTGCTTTTTTTCATCCGACCAGATTCCCATGGTGATGGCCGGAATCAGGAAAAGAAGCAGCATCGGGTAGGCAGCTGTCAGTTGGTCCAAAGTGGCCAGGTTGTCGGCGAAAAACTTGGGACCAAAAGCGATGATGCCGCTGATCACGACGAACACCACGATAAACAGGTATCCAATGACGCTGGTGAAAAAAGTTTTGATATTTCGCGAGGCAATTGCTGAAATTACGTGGGGGCGAAACATGTGCTTCTTGTCTCCGGTTCGGGCGTGTTTTTTGGCTTTCGATCAACCTGGTTTTGGGTGAATCGGGTTGTCAGTGACAACCGGTGTGAAAAACCAGACAAAAACAGTGTCGTAAAAATTGGTGAGGTTGAGTGGCGAAGCGGAAAACCGCTCCTGGCAGGGGAACTAGGATTGGGCGGAAGCTTGGAATTCCGTCAACTTGTGAAAGCTGGATTCGATATTCTCGTCAGTCACCAGTTCAGAGGTTGGTCCATCAAACTGGATCTGTCCTGCATCGATCAGGATCACGTGCCCGCAGACTTTTTCAACCTCCTGCAGGATATGTGTGGAAAGCAAAACTGTTTTGGTTTCTCCCAGATCCTTGATCAGTTGTCGAATGCCGACAAGCTGGTTCGGGTCGAGGCCACTGGTCGGTTCGTCCAGGATCAGGACTTCCGGGTCATGCAAAAGTGCCTGGGCCATCCCGACCCTTTGACGAAAACCCTTGGAGAGTTTTGCGATTCCCTTGTGCCAGACTTCTTTCAGGTCGCATTTTTCAACGACAAAGTCGATACGCGAGGATTGTTCCCCGGCAGACAGGCCCCGAACCCTTGCCAGGTAATTCAGGGAACTGCTGGGCGTCATCTCGTTGTACAGTGGCCCGTTCTCTGGCAGGTAGCCAATTTTTTCGCAAGCTCGAATTCGCTGCTCGGCGATGTCGTATCCGGCAACACGAATGGAACCGCTGGTGGGTGCTATAAAACCGGTCAACAGTTTCATGGTTGTTGATTTCCCGGCACCGTTCGGGCCAAGGAACGCACAGACCTGCGCCCGGGGAACACGGAAGCTGATGTTTTTCACTGCCGGAAAGACACCGTAGTACTTGCTCAGTTCGCTGACCTCGATCATCGGGTCTGCTGGTTGATCCGCCATATCTGTATCCTCAAATTCTTTTCAGGCACCGCATCACGATCGGTTGACTTTCACGATTACCTGCTAGTGGTTTTCACGTCCGATTTACCCGGTTGCTGTTTCGAAAAGTCCTCACTGGGCCAATCGAAAAAGGTCTTTGCAAGCGGTGAATCAATCAAGGACGAACTTACCCTGGCAGGCGTCTCACCCTTTTACGGGGAATCGGAAAGAACGAAGCGAATGGAGAGGACTTTTGAGGGAAGCGGGTCTGTTTTCAGATTCCCTCTCCATCTCTCATCACTCTCATCACTCTCCTGACAATTGCCCGGCACATTCGTGATTGGGACCGTTCCTCCCAATCGAGGCATTGTCGAATCGTCTTTCGGGTACTGGTTGCCGCGAAAACCTGTCTCTTGCAAGGTTTCCCGGGCTGTTTCGCAACTTTGCGAACCACTCATTATAACTTTCCCATTCGTCGGGCAAAGTACCTCCCGTAAAAATCCGGGGTGAATCCCTGGCTGGGGACAGGGTTTACAGACTTTCAAAGGGAGTTCAGAAGTCCATTTTCAGCTGGTTCGAACAGTAAAAGAGGCGCATGTTCGTTGAGAGGCAGGTAGAAGTACGCCATTTTAACAGTATGGACAATTGCCAATTTGGATCATCAGCCTCAAAATAATGCTTTTGAGCGTTCCCAAACTACTCTCCAGGTACCAACTGATGTCAGAAGAGCCAAAAATCATCGTGGATGATGACTGGAAATCCCAGGTTGAAAAGGAAAAAGAGCAGCTGCAGGACGATCCGGCTGATCAAGGCGCGGAAGCGGAGATGCCCGAAGCGACTTTTTCAATGCTGGTGACTACCTTGACGATGCAGGCCGGAGCTGCGCTGGGTCAGTTCCCCGATCCCTCTTCCGGAAAACCACAAATCAACAAACCGGTTGCGAAGCATTTTATTGATTCATTGGTCGTTCTTGAGGAAAAAACGAAAGGGAACCTCGATAAGGAGGAATCCGAGTTACTGACGTCGACCATTCATCAATTGAGAATGGCTTTTATTACGATGCCTGATTCTCTTCCCGAGGAACCAGCAGCCAGCGAAGGCTCCTCACCCATCGAATTGCCCTGAAGCGATAGCAGCTAACACCTGACGGGGGACTCGTCTGTGAAAAGGCAAAATACGGTAGAACCGGTTTCCGGGTTGTTTCTGTTTGAACCAATAAAGGGCGGTGCAAACAGAATCCTGTTACTGTTTTGCCTGGTTTTGGCGGGTTCTTCCTTGAGCCCCCTTCCGGTAATGTCGCAGGCCGGGTTTGAGATCCCCAGTCAACGTCTGAGCGGGCTGTCGCCAAAGAAGCTGGCGGAGTATCGAGACCTGGCTGAGGAGCTTTCTCCGGTTCGCAGTAGCACTCGAGCTCGGGATCTGACGGTTCGTCTTTACCTGATTTGTGCCAGTTTGAGCGACGGTCCGTTAAGAAGAAGTTCACTTCGGGGTTTGGTTCATTCGGCCCGAACTGAAAGCGAACGCCGGAAATTCATGGTTCTCTGTTTCCTGACCGACCCGGAATTCAGTTCGCTTCTGGTCGAATCCAGCCAGCCAGCGGTTCCGCCGCCTCGAACAAAAAAGGAGGATCCGGCCGTGGTGACACCTCGAGAGAAATTGCTGGACGCGCTCGTTTCCATACGCCAGGGAAAGCCCTTGCGGGCTCGCAAGATCATGGAGGCGGCCGAAGTGCAGGAAATTTTCAAGCAGTTTTCCAAGGACCTCAGTCTCGAAGCGTTTAACGAGGCCTGTCTACTCGGTGAGTTGCCTAACGAGGTTTTGTTCAGGATCCTGAAAATTGACTACCGGCTGCGGAACGAATCTCGATCCGAGCTCCCTGCTGCCAAGCAGGACAATACGGAGCTTTGGCGGTTCCTGTTTCGGGAAAAGCTTCCGGACCGAATTCCGGAAATCACCTTTGATTCCGTCACCGAATTTGATCCGAGTCACTCTGTCTACCAGAACGGTGTCTGGCAAAAATCGCCCAAATAAGTTCGCTCGCGGTTCGCCGGGTTGCGTTGGTTACATTCCTGTATTCCGGTTCAGTTTGATGAAACAGTTATTACTGTCACTCGGATTCCTGCTGCTGATCCCTCCTTCCTGTTTTGCGGTAGCACAACAGAAAACGGTGTTGGTCCACTACATGCCCTGGTACTCTGCCAACTTCAAAGCTGGCGATTTCGGCTGGCACTGGACAATGGACCGTTTTGATCCAGCTCGAAAAAAGAATGGATTGCCCGAAATTGCCTCCCACTTTCATCCGCTGGTCGGTCCCTATGACTCTGCCGACCGGCACCTGCTGGAATACCACGTGCAGCTGATGAAGCTTACCGGAATCGATGGGGTGATTATTGACTGGTATGGCATCTCACGGTTCCGGGATTATGGGATGATCCACCGAAACACACGTTTGCTGATCGAGACCATCCAGCAGGCAGGTCTCCAATTCGCAATTTGCTATGAAGATCAAACACTCAAGCATCGTGTTAAGGCAAAACAGATTCCCGGCAGCGATTCGGTTCGCCAAGCAATCAGGGATCTCCTGTGGCTCGAAGAAAACTGCTTTTCGTCTTCCAACTACCTGCGGGTGAATGGGCGACCAGCGCTCCTGGTATTTGGTCCCCAGTATCTGGGTGCAAGCCAATGGGCTGCCTGTCGGGCTGAGCTGAGCAGCAGGCCGTTGATGTTTGGTTTGCCCCACCTCGTCGAACAGAACCGGTTTTCGGGGACCTTCGGCTGGCCACCGGTACATGGCGGTAAAACCATTGGGCCTGAGAAGTGGGGCGCCTATCTCGATCAGCTGGAATCCAGTTCGGAAACCCGGTCTTGGATCACTACGGTCTTTCCCGGTTTTCGGGATATCTACCAGCAGGCGGGCGTCAGTCCCAGCCACGGTACCATTGAGCACGAACAGGGGAAAACCTTTGAGCGTACGTTGAATCGAGCCCTGAAGAGCCGCTCACCAATTATCCAGGTGGCGACCTGGAACGATTTTGGTGAAGGGACCAACATCGAGCCGGCCGTTGAATATGGTTTTGACTACCTGGAAACACTGTTCAAAAAATTGGCTTCCAAAAAAGGCTCACCCATCCAGCCCCAGGGCATTCAAAAACGACCGCCAGGTGAAATTCGGGTTGAGGATCTGCAGCTACCCCTCGGGATTTATCGTTATCGCAAATTGACAGATTCAGGCAGTCCACTGATGGAGGCCCTCGACGCGGCGTCGGCGGAACTCCTGCAAGGGAAGACCGGCAAAGCTACCCGCCTGTTGGCAGACCTCAAAAGTCTCAAAAAAGGGGGCTGACGCTCTGTCACATTAAGCTTTTCAATCCTGCGTTTTGTAAACTTGCATTCTGCAACCTTGCGCTCTGCAGCCGGGATTTGCACAGGCTGGCAGGATTTGCAAAGGCAGTCGGAGGCCAGCCGGTCAACCGGAACGGGGAGGCGGGCAGAAGGGTCCAGCTTGTGAATCGATCGGCATCGGCGGCTTTTCAAGCCCTTTTCCCGATGGAAGGCGAGGGCGCGAGAAGTCCCTTTTGAGGCTGACTGTTTCACCAAATTATAAAGCCTTCTTTGTCAAGCGATAATTCCCGAAAAAGTGCGTAAAGTGAATTTAGGTCACGCAGCTGGTTTTTAAGCGACGGAAATTTCACTTTTTTTACCGGAATGGCTTTCGGGTAACTCCCTTCGCAAATTGGTTCCGGCTAGTATATGGGCTGCTTGGTGAAGATCCCTTTTCTTTACTCCGGCAGGCCCTCTCTCTTTTCAGAACTGCCCGCGTTTCCTCTTTTGAAAGTTCTCCATGAAAGACGGCTCCTTTTTCAAGACCATTTCAGAACAGTTTCGCGCCCATTTTCAGAGGCTGCACAAAAACGGAACCTCCGTGGTTGGAAGCTCGATCCTCCAGGATGCTTTGGACTGGCTCAGGTCCAGCTCAGCTGACCAACCAGTACAAGTACATCCGCAGCGTCCCAAAACGCTCCGGTATGAGCTGTTCGAAGCACGCTGCATGCTGGATGCTCAAAATCCCTATGCTCCCGATGACGGAGACGATGACGATTCAGCCAACTCGGACGCAAACATTCCGGTTTACGTCGATGGAAATTTTGAGTTTGGAGACCTGGGTGCCCAGTTTCCCTACGGCCGGGAAAATACTTTCAAGCTCTCCAGCAATCCATCTGCCACGAAAACCATTTACCTCGACTTTGATGGGCATCACAGTGTCAACAACTGGTGGAACCATAATATCGTGTTCCCGGCCTTCGACCTGGACGGTGACACAAGCTCGTTTTCAGATGCCGAACTCAGCCAGATTCAAAAGCAGTTCATCGTGGTGGCGGAGGACTTTCTCGGATTTGATATAAACGTGACTACCGAAGATCCAGGTGTCGAGGCCCTGAGGAAGTCGGGCGCAGGCGACAACCGATGGGGATCGCGGGCCGTCAATACCCAGTACACCAATGGTTTTGGTGAGGGGAGTGGAGGAATCGCGCACCTGAATTCATTCGACGCATCCATTGATGATCCGGTTTTTACGTTCAACAAGGGGATTCGCAACGGTGGCATGACCAACTCTCACGAGGTCGGTCACGCTTTGGGCCTGAGACATGATGGCCTCGGCACTCAGAGTTACCACCCCGGCACGGGCTCCGGGGAAACCGGCTGGGGTCCGATCATGGGAGCTCCCTTTGGCAGGAACCTGGTGCAGTGGAGCAATGGCGATTACGCGAACTCCACCAATACCGAGGATGATCTCTCCATCATTACCCGCAACCGCAATGGCTTTGGCTTTCGGGAGGACGACCATGGTGGAAATGACCAGAACGCCACGCCGCTCGAGGTGACCAATGACACCCAGGTCGACAGCTGGGGCATCATTGAACGGAATACCGACCTCGATTTCTTTTCCTTTTCATCGGGTCCTGGCGACATTTCCATCGATATCAACGCCATGACGTCCAACCCGAGTCTGGATGTCGAAGCCCGCCTGTACGATGCGAGCGGGCAATTGCTTGCAACCAGTAATCCGGCAAACGAGGTGGGAGCTTCATTTGATCTGACGGTTACCGGTGGCAGCTATTTCATCTCCGTTGACGGGGTTGGGAAATCGGGTGTTTATTCCGATTACGGCAGCCTCGGCTTTTACGAAATCTCGGGCACGATCGTTGATGCCGTGAATGATCCGCCCACTTTGGACGAACTGGATGACCTGTTCCTCTCCGAGGATGCCGGAGAACAAACCGTTTTCCTGACGGGAATCACCCCTGGCCAAAACGAGTTCCAGCCGTTGCGTGTCACCGCGACATCCTCTGATCCCACGCTGGTTCCCGTCCCTGATGTCGTTTACGAATCACCCGATCCATCGGGATTGCTCAGGTTCACGCCGGTTGCCAACCGGAACGGAACCGCAACGGTTTCAGTGACGGTCGAGGATGGTGGTCTGGATTTGGACCTCGATACGCCCGAAGACAATGCGACCATTACACGGTTTTTCCAGGTTGTGATTGACCCGGTCAATGATCCACCAACGATCGACAACATCCTGGATCGGACCGTTGATGAGGATGCTGGACAGCAGGTCGTCAACCTGACCAACATCACCGATGGAGACGAGGGCACGCAGGAACTGAGTGTGACCGCGACCAGTTCCAACCCGGCCCTGATTCCCGCCCCAGCGGTGGATTACACGTCGCCACAGTCCACCGGTCAGTTGCAATTCACTCCGGTTGCGGACCAATTCGGTACGGCGGCGATTACCGTGGTTGTCGAGGACGGCGGAGACGATGGCGACCTCGGGACACCGGGAGACAATCTCACGACCATCGAGACTTTCGTGGTGCTGGTGAATCCTGTGAACGACCGACCCACCCTGGATGCAATTGCCAACCAGTCACTTGAGGAAGACCAGACGCTGACGATTGATTTAAGCGGAATTTTCGCCGGGGGTGGGGAAATTCAACCCCTGATGGTGACTGCAACCAGCAGCAATCAGACGCTGATATCCGATCCGGTAGTGGATTACACGTCCGATGATTCCACCGGTCAGTTGCACCTGGTACCCGAGCAGAACCAGACCGGTTCCACGGTGATCAGTGTCACCGTTGAGGATGGTGGTCTCGATGGAGATCTGCTGACCAAAGAGGATAACGCTACTTACACAAGAGTCTTTGCAGTTGATGTGGATGCCGTCAATGATACGCCAACCCTGCATCCCATTGATGATCTGCAAATTTTGGAGGACGCAGGAGAGCAGGTGGTGGAGCTCGGCGGAATCACGGCCGGCAGTGGTGAAAATCAAGTCATGCGCGTGACTGCAAGCAGTTCCGACAGCGACTTGATTTCGAATTGGACCGTTGACTATAACTCGCCCAGCACCCGCGGTGAGTTGATCTTCTTTTCGAACGCTGACCGTTTTGGCACGGTTGTCCTGACGGTCACTGTCGAAGATGGTGGGCTGGACAACGATCTCTCCACATCAGGGGATAACGCGACCTTTTCACAGTCGTTTGCCGTGACCATCGATCCGGTCAATGATGATCCCCGGTTCAACGTCCCCAGCATGGTCTTTGTTGATCGATCAAGCGGCCTGAGCCGAATCAACATTACCGGGGTCGATTCAGGGCCCTTCGAATCCCAACCCCTGCGGTTCGAAGTCTCGACTGATAATCCAGGGCTGATTACCAATCTCCAGGTCGACTACACCGATCCCGATTCCAATGGCCAAATCACTTTTGATTCGCTGAGGCAATTGGGCCGCGGAAATATTTTCCTGACGCTGGAGGACGGCGGACTGGATGGAAACCTTGCCACGCCGGCGGACAATGGGATCAGCACTCAGACGATTGACCTGATGGTGACCGCCAAAACGATGCGGCTTGCCGACGTGGATTCCACCGTATACGGTTATGTCGAGGGGACTTTCAAGGACACTTACTGGCGAACGGGGTCCCGTCAGCAGATCAGTGAGACTTCCTACTCACGCGGAAGTCGGACGCGTTTGGACCACCGTTGGCAATTCGAACTGCCGCCGACAGTCAGTTTTGAATTCCTCGTACACGCCGGTCACGATGCAACCAATGAACAGTTTCGTTTTCAGTACCAGGTGGAGGGATCCAGTACGTGGAAAAACCTGGTGAAAACCAACCAGTCGTCGGTTCGCAAGTATTACGCACGCAGGGCGGACGCTGACCTGTCCGATGGTGGAACCATCTGGGTTCGTGCCATTGATACCAACCGGGGCGCCGATAGCCAGAGGGCGACACTGGATGTGGAGCGAATGCGGATCCTCGCCCGGGGATTGGACGAATTCAAGCCGGCTGTCAATGCTTTTGTTTACGATAGCAGCGTGCGGGAGATGGGTCAGGACCGGGGACAGATCCGGTTTCAGCTTACGGACAACCAGCGGTTGGACGAGGACCTTGTGGTTCATTACGAAGTGGGAGGAACCGCGGACAGCGGAGACTACCGACAGGTGCTTCGTGGCACAAAAACGATTCGTGCCGGCAACCTGGCGACCAAGATCTACATTACACCCAATGATGACAGCCTGTCCGAGGGGAACGAATCCCTGACCATTCGTGTTCTTCCTCAGGCGGATTACCGGATCGAGGGCTCCGCCACCGCTTCCCTGAAAATCATTGACAACGATCAGGTAACCCATGAAGCAATGGGCGAAGTCAGTCGCATGGGCGGGCACCAGGTGAACTACACCGAGACCTTCTACGCGGACCAGCAGGCCGAGGTGGTCAGCGAAAAGCTGTATGGCAGCCGGACGCTGCTCGATCACCGCTGGAGATTCAATGTTGTCGGGGCGACCAGCGTGAATTTTGAGGGTAAATTCCGCATCGAGGAAAATCCCTTTGTCGATTCATTCCAGGTCACCTACTCGACGGATCAGCAGCAATGGCGGAACCTGGGGCGGCTTCAATACGGCGGTACGGGGGACATCAATCGTTCCCTTCAATTTGCCCCCGGAACGACCGATGTCTGGGTCCGGATACACGATCGTTATCGTCGGCCGCATGATACCCACATCGCTTCTGTTCTGGTCGAGCAGCTTCGCTTTGTCAGGGAGAATGTGGGGGGCGTCGCCATGATGGCTTATTCATCAAACCCGACCGTTTCGGGAGCAGGTGCTGTTCAAGCTGAGGTTTCCGGACGTTCTTTTCAGCCAGCCGGTCCCCTTTTGACCGGAAGCGATCAGACCTTGTCGACGGTTTCCCAGGACGAATTTGTTCTGCCGGAGTTTTACACCCAGCAGGACAAGGACGAAGTCGACGCGGTATTTGGCGATTTGGGAAGTTGAATCCCGATTGGCTTTACACTGCGGGCCTGACAGCCGGCCGTGAAGCACTTTCCTTGCAAGAGACAGGATCTCCCTCGAACCGGGAGATCTTTTTTTGCGCCTTCCCTTCCAGCTTTTTCAAGTCAGCCCTGGTCCTCTGTTACCGGCAGCGAATCGCTTTTCGAGACGCCACTGCGAGGCGGTAGCCGGTTTCTGTTTCCCGGATCACTCCATTGGCTCACCCGGTTATCTTTGTCCCGATCCTGAAGCAGGCGCGATGCAATCCGTGACCGGCCTGGTTCCCCACTCAAGCTGCTTCATCGCTTGCGACACCACGCCGACGATTCCCCATGGACGCCTCCGGGCAGTCTTCCAAAGCAGTCTTCCGATCCGGAACAGGAAACCCTTTTTCAACCAGGCTTGACCATTGGCTCAGCGTCTCACGGTATCGATCACTTCGTGATCATGGAGGTAGTCGGTGGACACGGGATAATTACGAAACTGAATGGAATAAAACTGTTCAAACCACTCACCGATTTCCGCTACATGCGCGTTATCATATGCCGGTTCCACGTGCAGGGTTTTTCCCATCGGTGCTTCCCGCAAATCCCCATTTTCCACGATGATGTCCCCGGCCTTGATGACCAGTCGCGGAAGCTGGAACATGATCTCCCAGTTCCTGTTGGGCGTGTAAATTGTCAGGTCTGCATCCGCTCCGACTCCCAGGTGCCCCTTGTTTTTCAGCCCCAGGATCCGTGCCGGTCCGGAGCGGGTGATGACGCAGATTTCGTAGAGCGTGTATTCCCGATCGAGCTCCCCCAGCAGGCACCTCTGGGTCACCTCCGGCGGCAGAGATTTGAGGACGTCCCGGCGGTAGGTCTTGTCCATCAGCAGGCGAATGATCTGCGGGTAGGCGAGGAAAGACGCACCATTGGGACTGTCGGTACTCATGATGACCTTCCATGGATCGTCCACCAGCAGGAACCATTCCAGCCCGATTGCCCATTGCAGTGAATGAACCAGGCTTTTATTGCGATACTCGATGGGCGCGATCCCGCAGCCGGACTCCATTTCAGTGTCTGCACTGTACCACTTGGAGTTGTATATGTTGGCCAAAAAATATCCGAGTGGACCGTCGCCGGTCATGCTGGTGGTTTTACCGAACATCACCTGTCCAACATCCACAGTCAGGTTGTTGTGCTGGTTGATGTAATCGGCCAACGGTTGGACTTTGGAATTGAAGGTGTTTTCGTCACCCTCTCCACCCCCGTAACTGTGGAACTGGATGTGGGTCAGGTGTCCCGTGTAGCCCTCAAGCGACTTCATGGTTTCCAGCGTTGTGTGCCAGTTGCCCGGTATCCCCAACTGATTGCAGTGGATGTGAACGGGGTGGGGAAGATTCAGTTCGTTGGCGGCTTGTGTCAGGCCCTGGATTATCTGGCGGGCAGAGACACCGTAATGGCCCACCTTTTCGTCGATCCCGGTCAGGTTGCCTGATGGGACGTTTTTCCAGACCTCCACGCCACCCGGATTCACCAGCTTGGGGGCGAATCCCTTCGTGGCATTCAGTAGCCAGCCCATGAAATTGCGCAGCTTTTCGGGTTCCTCTTCCTGAATGGCTTTCATGGCATAGTGATTGTTGCCCATCAACACGAAGAAGCCTTTGTCCAGGCAGGGGGTGTCGTCCAGTTCTTCGTGTGCATGACGAGCCGCCAGGGGAGGGATGGCTGCGTCAAATGCGGTGGTGTAACCGAGCCCTGCGTATTTGTAGCCGGTAGAAAAAGTGCTGGGGACACTCCCCATGGTTCCACTGTGGGTCAGGGTGGTCCGTTTGATTTTCTCCGCGTTACGTTTGTCTTCAGGTCGCATTTTCCGGGCGGAGTTGACCTTGGGTCCCGCGATGTGGCAGTGCATGTCGATTCCGCCTGGCATTACCACCAGGCCACTGGCGTCGAGGGTCCTGGAAGGACGAAAACCGGGGTCTGAAATGGCAGGGATGATCTTGCCATTCTTGATCCAGATGTCTCCAGTCTTGCCGTCGATACCATGGACCGGATCGTAGATGGTGCCCCCTTCAATTTTCAGAACGTATTCCGACATGAATTGCCCTGTATAAAGATCTCAGCGGAACAAAGCTACCGCCTGTTATATTTTAGCTGGCGTGCAGATAGTGGTCCGTTAAATTTTCCCCAGTCGATCAGGCCACGCCGGTTTTCGGCTTTTTCGGTGCTAGTCGTGCCGATCGACATGTGCGACAATAACCAATTCCAATTGATAGATAAACCTGAAAAGACCTGATATCTGGAGAAAAAAATGGCACGTCCGGTCACACTCTTTACTGGCCAATGGGCCGATTTGCCCATTGAGAAAATGGCTCAAATGACCAGCGATTTCGGCTATGACGGAATCGAACTGGCCTGTTGGGGTGACCACTTTGAAGTCGACAAGGCCCTTTCGGATGATGGCTACTGCCAGGCCAAGCATGACCTGCTCGACAAGCATGGCCTCGAATGTCACGCCATCAGTGCTCATTTGGTTGGGCAAGCCGTTCTCGACAACATCGATGAGCGGCACGAAGCCATTCTGCCCCCCTATGTCTGGGGAGACGGTGATCCGGCAGGGGTCAACGAGCGGGCCATTGAAGAACTGAAGAATACGGCACGTGCTGCCCAGAAATTTGGCGTCAGCGTGGTGAACGGTTTCACGGGATCCAGCATCTGGCACCTGCTGTATTCCTTTCCACCTGTGACGCCTGCAATGATCGATGCCGGGTTTGACCTCCTGGCAGAACGATTCAATCCCATCCTCGACGTTTTTGCAGAGTGTGGGGTCAAATTTGCTCTCGAAGTGCATCCGACCGAAATCGCTTTTGATATTTACTCGGCTGAGCGGGCCCTCGAGGCACTGGGGCACCGTGAGGAGTTTGGATTCAATTTTGATCCCAGTCACCTGATCTGGCAGGGAGTGGATCCTGTTGAGTTTATCCGCGCTTTTCCGGATCGAATCTATCATTGTCATGTCAAGGATGCGATCCAGACGCTCAATGGCAAGACGGGTATCCTCAGCAGTCATCTTAATTTTGGTGATTCACGCCGCGGTTGGGATTTCCGCTCACCCGGTCGGGGAGGTGTCAATTTCGAAGAGATTACCCGGGCGCTTAATGATGTGAATTACCAGGGCCCTCTGTCGATCGAATGGGAAGATTCGGGGATGGACCGGGAGTTCGGTGCACGCGAAGCATGTGCCTTTACGAAGAACCTGGACTTTTCGCCCAGCGAACGTGCCTTTGATGCTGCGTTTGACGAAGGCAACTGAGGCGGGCACCCGATCTGTTAACCGGTTCTTTGGGAAAACGAACTGGCCGGCTCATGACAGGGCCGGCTTTTTTCGTGCGAGTTTTTCCTGGACTCTTTTGTGTTTTCCAGGCGATCTGCCGGTGCTGATCTGATTCCGACGGCCGGAGGTGGCCTAGGCTGCGATCCGCCTGGCAACGATACCGCTTTCGAGACGAATCGTGTGGTCGGCATCATCGGCGATTTCGTTGTCGTGCGTCACCATGACGATGGTTAACTCGTCATCCTGGTTGAGGTTTTTCAGCAGGGTCATGATTTCCTCACCATTTTCCTGGTCCAGGTTGCCGGTAGGTTCGTCAGCCAACAGGATCTGCGGTGAAGAGATCAGGGAACGCGCGATGGCGACTCGCTGCATTTCACCTCCGGACAGTTCGCATGGCTTATGGTTCAACCGATGACCGAGCCCGACAAGTTCCAGCAGGTGGGCTGCTTTTTCCCGATGTCGTCTCTTGTTCCTCCAGAAACTGAATACGTTCTCTGAAATCATCTTGGGTACCAGGACGTTTTCGATTGTCGTCAACTCCGGCAGCAGGTGATAGAACTGGAAAATGATGCCAATCGACTGATTGCGAATCCTGTCTTTTTCACGACGGTTCAGGTTGTCGATCCGCCGATCGCCAAAGTGAATCTGGCCATCATCCGGTTCGTCCAGGGTTGCCAGCAGGTGAAGCAGGGTGCTTTTACCTGACCCACTCTGGCCGACGATGGCGGTCAGTTTGCCTGCAGGAATCTGCATGTCCACACCCTTCAGAACTGGCACTTCCAGTTTTCCCTTCCGGTAGCTTTTGCAGATTCCCCGGGTGACAAGAATGGGATCGGACGCCGGTTCGGGTTCGGGTTTCAAGACTTTCACGATCGATCTTTTCGATAGTACGGTAGGGCGGGGCATAGTTGATTCCAGCATTTTATCGGTGAAGGTTCTTCGGTTACTCGTACCTCAGCGCCTCGACCGGGTGAAGTCGTGATGCACGAAAGGAAGGGAGCACGCTGGCCATGACTGCGATCAGAGTCGCCCCGAGGGCAACCATGACGATAGTCAGTGGATTGAGAATTGTCGGGATTTCACTGAAGTAGTAGACGGTTGGGTCAAACACTTCCCTCCCCGTCATCCATTCGATGACCCTCGCAATCCGGTTGATATTGATCACAAACAGGAGTCCCAGGAGGGTGCCTACCCCGGAACCTACAATTCCCAGCGAGAGTCCGTAGCTGAGGAAAATGCTCAGCACTCCCCGGCTGGGAGCTCCAAGTGCCTTGAGGATACCGATGTCCCTCGTTTTTTCCACGACGATCATGAAAAAGATGGCCAGGATGCCGAATCCCGCAACCGCAATAATCAGGAACAGCAGGATGTTGAGGAGAGTGATTTCCAGTTCAACGGCTGCCAGCATGGGACGCTGGATATCTTCCCACGTCTGAATCTGGAAACCGTGAATCATGGGGGGGAAAGCGGTCGTCAGTTCGGTCCGCACTTGGTCCAGGTTTTCACCTTCGGCAAATTTGAGTTGCATGCCGGTTACCGACGCCTGCCCGTCATCCGAAATCATCCCGCGAATCCGCTGGAGCTCCCCGAGCGGCATGAAGGCAAATGAAGCATCGTATTGGTGCATTTTGGATTCATAAAAATCGACGACCGTGCAAATCGCACTTGCGGGTCGGAGATTGCCACCGGGGCCGTTGGTCGCCGGCATCGTGATCTGGACGTCATCACCCGGGCGACAGAGAAAGATGTCCCTGACCTCGCCTGTCTGTGGGTCCCGTGCTTTCTGATGGGCAATGGCCATTCCCAGCACGATACCGACATGGTGGTGCTTCATTGGATCAAAGTCGTTTTCAATGGGAGCCCTGGCTTCCGAATAGGGATCGATGGCAACCGGCTTCTGTTCTGGCCGGGATGAATCGAGGATGACCAACGACTTGTCTTCGGTTTCCAGGGAGGGGGCCTGGTCCGGCAAGGGCACGAGGACTCCGTCATCCACCGGTTCGGTCACCCTGGGAATGACAGACTGTTTGACCTGCTCAACCTTTTTGCCGTAGCGGAATTCGTTGATCTGCTCCTGCAGTTTGCGTTCCGCGGCCACCTGGTTTCTGCGGTGCTCCCAACCCGCATTCTGCAATCTTGGGTCGTAACCCGATTCTTTCAGTTCAAAATCAGGTTGTTGGCGATTCTCTTCATTCAAAAGGTATTTCCGATAGTCACTGACGGCCGAGTAGGTGGCATCGTCGATTCCAACCAGCAAAACCTGCTGGTTGATCATCTGTCCCCGAAACTGGAAATTCAGAATGGCCGGGCAGCGGACAATGGGAGTGGCCGCCTCAAGTCGATCCCCGTACATGTCTTTGACTTTGGCCAGGTAAGCGTCCGAATTGAGAATCCCACGGCTTGTCGGACTCTTGATTTCAACATCCGAGAGGACACCATGCAGTCGGTCTTTCATTTCACTGGTAAAACCGGCCATAACAGCATTGACCACGATCAGGGTCGCTACACCCAGGGTCACGCTGACGATGGATGCCAGGGCGATGTAACGGGTTTTCAGGTAACGCCACGCGAGCAGCAGTTTGTACATTGCCAATCCTTTGGCTGTTTGGAAACTGGGTCCGGATTCGCCGACTTCTTGCCGGTGGTCCTTTCTGAAATGACAGGAAAAGTTATAGAATTTAAGCGGAGAAAACTCCATACTGATCCCCGCTTACCTGTTCGCTGCTAGCACCCCGTTCCAAGTCATGAAGTTTCGTTCTCTGATTACCGGTACCCTGCTGGCCGGCGGATTTGTTGGTTTCAGTCTCCTGTGGCGTGGAAACGTGGTTCTCGAGGATGGCGGGCAGGACAATCTTCCGACCCATTCCCTCCTGGTCACCTTTTCCGACAATCTTCCGCGGGAGGGGCAACTTGTTATTCAGCTTTATGATGATGCCCGGGATTTCCTGAAACGCAGGGAGCCCCTTGATGAGTGCTTCCTGAGACTGGATATCTCTGATGAAATCATTTGGGAATTCAGCGACCTGCCTGCGGGCAGCTACGTGGTCGCCGCCTTTCATGACCGGAACGAGAACTGGGCATTTGATCCGGATTCTACGGAGGAACTGGAAGAACGTGTGGGCTACTCCCGGATCGTCTCGGCAGATAATCGTTCACCCACGTTCCAGGAGGCTGCTCTTGAGCTTAACGCTGACCGGGCAATTCAGGTTCAGCTTCATTGAGAGACCGCGTCCGATCTTGTGCTTCGCCTTCGCCCTGCAGTGGTTGATTCCAACCAGTGATCCCTCCGGCGGTATTTTTTGCCGATTAGGAAACTGGCCTGACCCGGCTGAAAGCCCGCGAATCAACTGCTGGCAGGCAGGCTTCCCTTGAGACGCGATCGGTAAATCAGGGGCCGCGACCCAAAGATGCGGCACCCCGTGTGACCGGATATTGAAAGGCTAGATTTTCCCGTCCAGCCCCATCTGGTAGTACTTGTGGGTGATTTTGTCCTGGTTCTCCAGAAGCCAGTCGATTCCTGGTTCACAGTTCATGGCTTTGTGGATTGCCTGGGACATGGCTTTCCGGTGAATTTCAAACAGGGCCTCGTGATCAAGATTGTCTTCGGTGATGACACCCGGGTTCAACCAGACGCTGCAGATAATCCCGAGATCATTGGCCTTTTCTTTTGGAATGTCCCCGGCTCGGACTGCGTCCAAAACTCCGTTAGCGATTGCAGCCTGAACGGTGCCCATCAGGATGTTGGTGTACCGGCTGTTTTTGACGGTGACCTTGCTGACGCAGAGCGTTACCGGGCGAACCTGGATGTCCGTATTGAGGATTGCAAAAACCTTGGAGTGTCCCATCGACTGATCGCCGGTAAGGGTTGCCAGGGCGGTACCCACCGGGCCATCAAGCTCGCCGATGACCACTTCCGGTTCGGCTGCGGTGAACGGGGGGCCCCCTCCAACCAGTGACTCTCCTGTACGCATGATGATTCGTTCCGACATTTTTTCCTTGCTCTGTTTGGGGTGAATTTTGAAGATTGCCTCGATCTGCTCCAATTTCCGCGATCCAGGCCTTTGAAACAAGCCTGTCGTCATGGCTCTCCGAAATGAGGTTCCCGTACGCTCTCCGGGAGATCGCCGTTACAATGGCACAAAGCTCCACTCAATCAGAAGGCCCCGCATGATTTTTTTACCCAACACCCTTCGTCGCTTTCCGCTTTTGCCCGGGTGCCTGCTATTTTGGGCGGCCTGCTCGAATGCCGGGGAGCAGACGCAGCCGGTCTGGAAATACCCGCCGGATCTGCCGGGTGCCAAGGTCCACGTGTACAAGCGGGTAGGTCCGGTCGAACTAAAAGCCTGGGTTTTCAACCCGCCAGAAACCTTCCCTTCCCGGCACCGCCCCGCCATCGTTTTTTTCTTCGGTGGCGGTTGGAAAGGGGGGACCCCGGGGCAGTTCTACCCGCAGTGTCATTACCTGGCGAGTCGCGGCATGGTGGCACTGACGGTCGACTACCGGGTCAAGGGCCGGCATGGTGTTCCGGTGGGTGCCTGCCTGGAAGACGCCAAATCTGCCATCCGCTGGGTGCGTGAAAACGCGATTCAACTCGGGATTGATCCCGATCGGGTGGTTGCTTCAGGGGGCTCGGCCGGAGGTCACCTCGCGGCGGCGCTGGCCATGGTACCCGGATTCGAAGCCAAGGGAGAGAACCTGGAAGTCAGTTCCCGGCCCAACGCCATGGCTCTTTATAACCCGGCGGTCATTTTGGGCAAGGTTGATGGAAAGCAGCAGTTGCCGGCAGAAAAAATTGAGGATCTGAGAAAGCGGACTGCCAACAGGATTCAGCAGCTTTCTCCCTACCAGCATGTTCGATCCGGGTTGCCCCCCAGCATTATTTTTCATGGATCGGAAGATCAAGCGGTTCCCCTGTGGACAGTCAGGAAGTTTCAAGAGGCGCTGAAGGCAAAACGGAATCGTTGTGAATTGAAAATATACGGCGGGGCGCCTCACGGCTTTTTCAATACCGGCCGTCCGGCAAGCGAAGAAAAAATGGACCGGGAACAACAGTGGTACGCTTCCACGACCCGACAGCTTGATCAGTTCCTGATTTCGCTGGGCTACCTGGATGGCCAGCCAGCAATTGTGGCTTGCGAGAAAAATCACCTGAATCTTCGGACTGATTTCAGCCGATCACTGGCCAAAATCCGGAACAGTCACAAGGCACATGTTGCATTCATGGGTGGGTCGATTACCCAGATGAACGGCTACCGACCCATTGTGGAAGAATGGTTGCGGAAGAAATTTCCGCAGACCGATTTCCAGATGACCAATGCGGGGATCGCATCTACCTGCTCGACAAGCGGTGCATTTCGTCTGCGGCAGCAGGTTCTTGAAAAGGGGAAGGTCGACCTGTTCATCGTCGAGTTTGCAGTCAACGACGATCAGGATGCACGACATTCAGCTCGACAGTGCATTCGCGGTATGGAGGGAATTGTCAGGCAGTTGAGGCGGGAACACCCGGGCTGCGATATTGTCATGGTTCACTTTGTGAATCCAGCCATTCTTGGGGTATTGGACCAGGGGGAGAGGCCGTTGACGGTAGACAATCATGAAAAGGTAGCTCGACATTACCGGGTATCTTCGGTCAATGTTGCCGGGGAAGTCAGTCACCGCATTCGGGACGGTCGCCTGACCTGGCAGGAATATGGGGGAACGCACCCCGGAGTCGCCGGCAACCGGTTGGCAGCCGAAATGATTTGTGAACTCCTGGATGCCGGTTGGGCAAACGGAGGGACAGGGGACGCAGCGAAGAACAGAACACCTCAATTACACCCATTGCCTGAAAAACCGCTGGACCCCGGCTGTTACGCCAATGGAAGGTTCCTTGAAACGGGAGTCCAGTTGGGTGATTTCTGGCAACACAAAGTGCCCCCCTGGGACACGATTCCCGGTTCTTTCCGAAAGCAGTTTGCTGGTGTGAAGTGCTTTTACAACAATCAAGTCGGGGAGGATCTGAAGATCGTTTTTCGAGGTAGCACGCTGGGCGCTTACGTTTTGGCCGGTCCGGATGCCGGGATACTGGAGGTCAGCGTGGATGGAGGTTCCTACCGTCGGGTCGATCTGTTCCACCGGTTCAGCAAGGGGCTCCATTACCCACGTACCGTTTTACTTGCGGATGACCTGGAGGAGGGAGAACACCGGGCAAGAATTCGCGTTTCGTCTTCGCGCAACCGGGAAAGCGTCGGTTCAATGGCCCGCATCATGCACATTGTGGCCAATTAATCGAGGCACGCAAGGTTATTCGCCGGTTCCCCGGATCCGCTCCTGCCCACAGCATTTGCAGCGGTACGGCTGCAGGAAGAAATAGAGCCCCAGTGTCAGAATGCTCCAGATGACAACCGACGCTTTGTCCTGGTTGCGGGCAACGTGTTTTTCCGGACGCCAACAACTGGAGCAATACATGCGTCGATAAAACCGGGGTGCGACCTGGTTTCTGGAATCGGTGCCGGCCTTTCCACGAAGGGTACCGGTTTTTTGGTGAACGATGCCGGATTTCCCCTGCACCATATGCCCTGGTTCAGATTTCATGAGTCCCGTTAGACGGAGTGCGAAGTCGCATCTGGAGAGGGCAGGGACGCGAAACGGACCGAAAAGTGAAACGTCATCATTAGCAACAGCGAGATAGACTCACCGGGTTGCCGCGTTTCCAAGTCCATTCAGATGACCGCGTCTTGGTCAAGTATAAAAGCCAGTCGCAAAAAGAGAAGGCGCTAAATTGAAAATGTGCCCACCCGGGAATGACGGATTGCCGTCGGGGGCCCTTTGGGCTGTGATGGGTTGGAAATGGTTGATACAGGAGATTTTCCGATCGCAAGCATCGCACTGCAAATTTTTTAGATGTTGTTTTTTGCACAGGGGTTCCGGCAAAACCTCGGCTGCCTGAATGCGAACAAATCGGTTTCAGTTGTTTTTCAGGAAAGCTCGATGGACCTCGGTCTGTTGGATCAACTGTTTACGTCCCTGGTACGGAAAGTAGGCCATTCTCATGACGAACCCGTAACTCTGTCCGACCTTGGGTTTTCGGATGAACCATTGGAAATCCCAGGCCGGGTTCCCTTGACCGCCTCCCGAGGGAGACTGGGCGATCCAAATCTGGTCCTGGGGACGAAACATCTGCACCACCGCCATGTTGCGGCAGACACCAAAGTACCAGGGTTCGGTGACTTCAAATTGTGAAGGGTGATTTACCAGGGTCAGGGGAAAATCAGAATCCACCCTCGGAGTGGCGGCACCCGCGGGCCGATGCGTGCTGGAAACGCCATGACGGGGCGAAACTCCCCGGATCCAACGGGCAGGATCCGAACGGCCGATCTTCCTGCCACGGAAAAAAATCGAATTGTCTTCCGGTTGCTCAATGTAGCTGGCCCAGAAAAGTCCGATAAAGTCGTTTCGGAAGTCAACGGCACGGGGAATGCACTCGAATCGATATTCCAACGTGCCATCCTTTAAAAGTTCGTACCTTCCACAGCTTTCCAGTTTCCAGTTTCCGGTGGGAGGCTGGTATAACTCGACAGTCGTCTGGTTAATGATCCTCAATTCCATCGGGAATTTGCGAGGTTCGAATTTTTCAACCAGGCCGGCAGTGGTCCCGTCGTGAATGTGTTCAAAGTTCAGCCCTGCGATACCGGGCACAAAAAGGCTGCGTTTCTGTTTTTGGTGGACCAGGGAGGCGACGCCGCTGTACCCGGACCGGTGGTCTGGCAGTTCCGGGGTATCAACCGCCTCGTTATCAACAATGATGGCGGTGGCAATCGGGTTGGAGAGCCGAGCCCAGTGCTGGCGGCTGCGGGAAAACTTCACCGAAGCGTCTGTCAGGCTGGTGAGCTGGCCGTTGCCGGTTCCGCACGAAACCTGCAGCATTGAAATCAATATGACGAGCTGGAGAAGCTTTGATCCGGATTTTGCCAAGCCATCATCCTCTCGGGCAACGTATCAAGGTGGGTTGCCGACGCGAAGATCGAACCGGCCAGCGTCTGTTTTATCACGAAGGTCAGCGGGCGGCAATTTTTTGAAGTGGTTCCTGGCCAGCAGCAATTTCGGGACCGCTGAAGTACCGAGCCGGGGTGAGACGCGAGGCCGACAATCTTCGGCTTTTGTGATGATCCGACAGCACATCAAGGCAAATGGATGGTGGTGATTTCTACAAGCCGGAAAATACCGGTCGGCGCCCATTTGATTTGCCTTGCAAATTGGTTTGCCGACCGGTTATTCAGCGGAATTTCCCGGTTGATGACAGCTGGCCCAGAAAAGTCGTTGGGCCAGCCTTGTGGACTACCTGACCGCCTGGTCTGGCTTTTTCCAGGCCACTCGGCTGCGCTGCAGGTGGATTGCTGCTAGACGTTTTCCCAGGATTGGGTTTGGGCACTCTTCAGCACAGCATCACAAACCTTCTGGGTCTCCAGTGCGTCCCGGAATGTCGGGCCACACGGCTGCCCGGTTTCCAGGCTCTTGAGAAAATCTGCAACCTGGTGCACAAATGTGTGCTCGTAACCGATCTGCAAGCCGGGTACCCACCAGTTCCCCATGTAGGGGTGGTCGCCGTCGGTAACGTGGATGCTTCTCCAGCCTCGCATCGGGCCTTCGTCCGCGTGGTCAAAGAAATCGAGA
>JAYZFP010000171.1:0-11886 GCA_036336715.1 Planctomycetota bacterium | reverse complement strand
CCCGAATCCGGAATCCGTCTATGCCTACGCATTGGTAAAAAGCCGTCAGCACGACGTCCAAACCGCGTTGGAAGCCATTGAGCAATTGCATCAGATGGACGACCGGAATCTCCAATCCTGGCGTCTGAAAACCTGGCTGCTGCTGCGGCAGGACAAATTCAACGCTGCCGCGATCGCGGCGGGCAGCTATATCGAAAAAGTCAATGCAGACAAATCCATCGATGATTTCAACAGGGCCGAGGCATTCCGTTTTGCTGGACGGGTTTTTGGCTACCTCGACGGACCGGTCAGCGGGAAAACCAACCGAACCACCATCGAGACCAGCAAGCGAAAGGTTCTTTTCAGGCTGAAACCGGACTTGCTGAATTCGTTCACGCTTGAGCACAACCGGATTGAAGCCGAATACCGCAGAATGATGGGGGCCAAGGAAAAACACGAAGAGAACTTTGCCCGTCAGGACGAGGCGGAAAGAAAAATTCGTTTTGCCCAGCTTTCCAGGCAGGAGGATCAACTGGACAAAACCCGTACCCAGCTTTCCGAGCAGTCAGGAAACGTTTTGCAACAGGCCAACGGAGAACTGGAAAAGATACGTCAAAGGGATGTTCCTCTTAACGGGCAGCAACTGGCAATTGAATCGGAACTGGGAGCCGTGAATGAGAGCCTTGTCCTGTTGATCAATGAATACAATTACTGGAACAATCTCGCCCTGCGGGAAATCGATCCACTGGACCGGGCGTTTTATTTTCAACAGGCTGGTCGAATTGACAACGCCATCATCCGGCAGGAATGGAATGCCCGTCGCCTGCGGGGTCAGCGAAACGCCATCCTGGCCCAGCGGGACATGCTGCAGGGACAATTCAACGCCACCAGTGCTCTTGCCTCCAGCCAGCTGACAACCATCAACCGGGAACTTGCGGGAATCTCCAGGGAGCAGAAAAAAACATCCAGGGAGAAATTGAAAACCACCCGACCGACAAAAAAAATCGTCACCCAATCAGTCTCACTGAAGACCCGTGCCAAGTCGATCGTCACCTATGACCAGTTTCCCCTCGAACTGGAAAGGCAATTGCTCCTGGATCGACTGAAGTAAATCCAGGCGACAGATCCACGAGGCACCACAGTTTCAATCCCGGTAATGGGCCTCCAGTTCTTCGGTCGTGGGCAAGGAAGGTTGGGCTCCTTTGCGTGTCACACTGAAGGCTGCCACCCGATTGGCCCAGCGGCAAGCCTCGAGGAAATCAAGCTGGTTAACCAACCCGACTGCCAGGGCGGCGTTAAACGAGTCCCCGGCCGCCGTAGTGTCCACTGCGGTGGTCACCGGAGCAGAAACCTGAAGGGCTGATTCCAGCCCCTCCATCTCACCGGGGTCGTATACAAAACAGCCTGCCCGCCCCATGGTGATGGCAACCCGACGGGCCCCCTTCTCGACCAGGATCCGCAAGGCGGCAAGTTTGCCGGCATCGTCGTCGGGACCATCGATCCGGATGCCGGTGATCGCTTCCACCTCGGTCTCGTTGGGCGTCAGATAATCGACCATCGACAAAACTTCCGAGTCTGCCAGCCGCTCATTGGGAGGTGCCGGGTTGAACAATACCGGCACCCCACCCTGCTTCGCCCGTTCTACCGCCACCCTGATGGCTTCCAGCGGGATCTCCTGGCAAATAACGATCAGGCTGCTTTCACGAAACAGGGAATCAGGCAGGCAGCGGATATAATTCTCATCCACAAACGCATTCGCTCCCGGGGCGGCAGTGATGCAGTTTTCTCCCGCTGCGTCAATCATGATCAGCGCAACGCCCGAATCGGCATCCTGAACCTCTCGCACAAATTCGGTGCTGATATTCTCCCGTGCCAGGCTCGCCAGTCCACTCTTCCCAATATCATCCCCTCCGACTGCCGCTACAAAATTGACTTTTGCTCGACCCAGCCGGGCAATCCCTACCGCCTGGTTGGCCCCTTTTCCCCCAAAGGCCTGGAAAAACTCATGACCCACAACCGATTCACCGGCAGCAGGCAGTCGATCGGCCCGCACCACAAAATCAACATTAATGCTCCCGATAACGGTGATGGAATGGGCAGGTGACATGAAACGGATTCATCCCAGGGATTTCGGCAAACTGGCTGTTGTACTTTCGTCGGTTTATTTTACAACGGGTACTTTCTGAAGCTCCCAACCCTAACAGATCAAAGATGCATCGAGTAGTTTGGCTAACCGATTTGCATTTGAATCATTGCGATGACGAACTGGTCGACCAGTTGTTCGCGGATGTCAATTCCCGCCAACCTGACTCGATCTGGATCGGAGGCGATTTTTCCGAATCCTTCCAGTTGCTGAGGTACCTGCGATGGATCGATCATGTTTTTACCTGCCCCGTCTATTTTGTCCTGGGCAATCACGATTTCTATTTTGCATCCATCGGCATGATGCGGGACCAGGTGGCGGAACTGGCTTCCGGCAAAGAAAACCTGCATTACCTGTCTTTCAGCGAGCCCATCCGTCTGAGTGAAAGGTCGGCCCTGATCGGACACGATGGCTGGTCAGATGGACGACTGGGCGATTTTGAAAAATCAGTGGTGATGATGCACGATTACCATACCATCAACGACCTCGCCGGACACAATAAGCGCGATCGATGGGAGGTGCTGAAAAAGCTGGGAGACGAAGCCGGAAACCATATCAAGGCCCAGCTCGCCACTGCCTTTGAATCTTACGATCACGTTTACATCCTGACCCATGTTCCCCCCACCCGCTGCTCCTGTTGGCACAACGGAAATATCTCCGATGACCAGTGGGCGCCGCACTTCACCTGCAAGGCAGTTGGGGATGTGATCCGGGAAGCCCTGAGAAAACACCCTGACAAGCGGGTCACCGTCTATTGCGGGCATACGCACGGGGAGGGTGAATCGGAACCGCAGCACAACTGGAAAATCGTGACGGGAAAAGCGTTATATGGTCATCCATCCATCGCCGGACTGTTTGAAGTAGAATAGAAACAGATCCAGCGACTTGGCTCGTTCAGAAACATGTCAGATTCATCCAATCAGAAAATCTCTACCGTTGCCGCAATCCTGCTGATCGCCGCTCTGCCCCTGGTTTCATCCACCCGGATATCCGCGGAAGAAATTCGATTTGTCGGCGGCCAACAACCGCAGCATGTCCGGTACACTGCCCAAGCCTGGCAAACATCAGCAGCCGGACTCAGCGGCGAGGGAGTCGGCAACAATCTTGCCCTTTCCAAGGGCCTGGAGGGTCCCTTTCAACTGAAAGCCAGGCTGCGACTGGTTCGGCAAAAGCAATCCGCCGCAGGAATTCGTATCAACGGCAGTTTTTTTGGCCTGGAGGGTAAAAACGCAGAAGAACTTTTCCTGAGCGGCCCTCTTTTTGGTGGTCGAAAAAGCCTGGGAAAAAGCAGCCGTTTTTTCAAAAGAGGCTCGACCATTGTGCTTGAAATCGTGGCAACCAACAGCTCGACCCGATTTTTCATTGATGGAAAGCTGGTCGTTGAGGGACAAACGGCAGGCAAGGTGTCTCGACTTGAATTTGTTCCCTGGCGAAGCCGGATGGAGATCAGCGAACTGACGGTAAACGGTCGCTTTTTTGATGTCCCCGAACCGATCAGCAGGGGCTACAGCATCCCGACCCTGGATCTGGCGAATGAAACGGAGCGTCAGGTCCTTGTGGATCGACAAAAGGGCCAGTACCTGGGTCACCCCACCACAGTTCTGCTGGAAGACCACCGGACAATGATCTGCGTCTATCCCCGGGGACACGGCCGCGGCGGAATTGTGATGAAGCGTAGCGAGGATGCAGGACTTACCTGGTCCAAGCGGCTTCCCACTCCTGCCAGCTGGTCAACTTCCCTTGAGGTACCCACGATTCACCGGGTAGAAGACAAGACTGGCAAACGACGTCTGATCCTGTTTTCCGGCTTGTACCCGATTCGCATGTCCTACTCGGAAGACGATGGCAAATCATGGTCAGAACTGCAACCGATCGGCGACTTTGGCGGGATTGTCACAATGGGCTGCGTGGAAAAAATTGGCAACGGACGTTACATGGCCCTGTTCCATGACGATGGACGCTTTATCCGCAAGGGAGGCATCCAGGATCGCCGCTTTCATGTTTACAAAACTGTGTCCAGCGATGGAGGCATGACATGGAGCGAGCCGGTAGTCATCGCCAGTCATCCCAGCGCCCATCTCTGCGAACCCGGCCTGATCCGATCCCCCAATGGAAAACAGCTCACGGTCCTGCTCCGGGAAAACAGCCGCAAATTCAATTCCTTCATGATCCAGTCCAGCGATGAGGGAAGCACCTGGTCCGATCCGGTCGAACTGCCTGCCGCACTGACCGGCGATCGTCATACCGGACGATACGCTCCGGACGGTCGTCTCCTCATCAGCTTTCGCGACACAACGCTACGCACGCCAACGCCCGGTGACTGGGTTGCGTGGGTCGGCACCTACGACGACATTGTTTCCGGCCGGGAAGGACAGTACCGGGTCCGACTGTTGGACAATCGAAAATCAAAGGACTGTGCCTACCCGGGTGTCGAAGTTCTTCCGGACGGAACTTTCGTGCTGACCACTTATGGACATTGGACCGAAAACGAGGCCCCTTATATCATGAGTGTGCGGCTCAGGTTGTCCGAGCTTGACCGCAAGGCCCGAAAGAAAGAATTCCTGAAATAACAGGTCAGAACCCATTGTCTCTCAGCACACGCATCAAGTTCCGTTGTTCCAGTTGTGATAAGCCGCTGAGTATCGGTCGCCGGAAAGCCGGTGCGAAAGTGACCTGTCCCAAATGCAAGGCCGGCATTGTCGTCCCCCTGGATTCGGAGCTGGAAGACCCGGAAGACTCCCGGGAAAACCCTTTTGGCGAATTCGAGGTCTACGATGAATTTGACGAACCCGAGCTTATCTACGAAGAGGATTCTGCCGGTCGCAAAAACGACAAACCCGCGTTGAATGACCGGATTTCGATTTCCAGGAAGCTGGTTTACTTCCAGGGCGCCTTGCTGGGAATCGTAGCGATCGTCTTTTTCCTGCTCGGCCTGATCGCTGGAAGCACCGATTCCACTCCTTCCAGCCAGAAAAACAGCCGCAGCAATGTGCGGGGCAGGGTCCTGCTGGCCAACAATACAGTCGACGAAGGAGCTGTTGTTTTTCTCCTTCCGTCAGGATCCGGACCGGAAACCCGGTTTGAAACCGAGGAATTGCTGGTGGGAAGGTCGTTCACCAGCTCCAACCCTGAGGTCCCCCTGATCAGGCGTTTTGGAGGAAATGTCAGTACCGTCAACCAGGCGGGACAATTTCAGCTGAGTGTCAAACCCAATCGTGAATATTCACTCGTGATCATTTCGGCCAACGGCACCAGGAAAGGAGAGTTGGACCCGGATCTCCACTCCGAGGTGGGGCACTACTTCACTTCGCTCGATGATCTGACCGAAGGTCGGTCTTTTTTTTTCAAAAAGGTGATGCCTCTTGGAAAGACGCTTGACCTGGGCGATCTAACCATCCGTACTGGTGGCTGAAACGTGATGCACGTCTCCCGCGGAAGCGCCGGGGGAGTGGATCTCCCAGAATATGCGGATACCTGCCTTTTCAGGTTGTCCGGGCAACGTAACTCCCCACCGGCAGACAGAAATCGCGATCGCCGCTAAGATAAAGGTGGCAGTAACCCCTCGAGATTTTATCCATGGCGACAGCGATCGCAGCCGAAATTGGCGCGGCCATCCATCGGCTGCAAAATAACATGCATACCGTGGTCAAGGGCAAACAGCAGGCCGTGAAGATGTGCGTGGTGGCAATGGTGGCCGGAGAGCACATTCTGCTTGAGGACGTCCCGGGCGTCGGAAAGACCTTGATCGGCAAGGCCCTCTCACGGAGCATCGATGTCGAATTCTGTCGGCTTCAATTCACGCCGGACCTGCTACCGAGTGATATCCTGGGCTCCAGTGTGTTTCGTCCGAGCACTGCAGAATTTGAATTTGTCCAAGGACCGATTTTCAACTCGGTTGTGTTGGCAGACGAAATCAACCGCGCTCCACCCCGAACGCAGAGTGCCCTGCTGGAGGCGATGAGTGACGAGCAGGTCAGCGTGGACGGCGTCACCCACCCTTTGCCGGACCCCTTCATGGTCATCGCCACACAGAACCCTTTTGAATTCGAGGGAACCTACATCCTGCCGGAAAGCCAGATGGATCGTTTTCTCCTGAGGATCTCATTGGGTTACCCGGAACGCAAGGAAGAACTGGACGTTTTACAGTCTCACCGGGAGGGAGATCCGATCGAGTCACTGAAACCGGTTTTGACAGGCGGCGAGGTGAAACGTTTAAAAGATGCCGCCCGTCAGGTTCATGTAGATGACTCCATTTCCCATTACATTCTCGACGTGGTGGAACGCACGCGCCAATCGGACGAATTGAAAGTAGGTGTGAGCACGCGAGGTGCTTTGCTCTGGTACCGGGCCGCGCAGGCGCTTGCCCTGGTGGAAGGGGTTAATTTTGTAACACCCGATCATGTGAAATCGCTGGCAATTCCGGTGCTTTCCCACCGGGTCACTGCAAGCGGATTTTCCCAGGGTTCGAAAAAGAACGAAATGGAATCGATCGTCGCCCGGTTAATGGAAGACATTTCCGTACCGAGCTGATGGGTCCTCCTCTGCATGACGGGAGCCCCCGATGAAAAAGACAACCTTTGATCTTCGCACGATCCGTATGAGCCTGGAGGGCTGGTACTACAGTTTCGTTCTGATGTTCATTGGTGGTGCGGCAATTTTGCGGCGGGCCAATCTGCTGTTGATTTTGGCGGCAATGCTGACCGCACCCCTCCTTTTCAACTGGCGTTTCGTGATGTCTTCGATGCGTAACCTGGTTTTGAAACGGAGAACTCCGCGGCTGGCTGTCGCCGGAGAGGCCTTTCGAATCGACCTCACGCTGGGCAACATGGCATCCATGGACAGCTGGCACGTCCAGGTCGATGAAACCCTTGTTACAGAACAGGGGAAACAGTCGACCTCGGTAGCTGTCATCGTGGACCGGGTTCCTTTCAAGAATCAAACCACCCGATCCTACGAATGCGTCCTCTGGAAAAGAGGCCACTATCGACTGCGGCCCTCACGCATTTCCACCAGCTATCCAATCGGCCTCGTGCGGGCGTCCGCAAAAATTGACAACGGAGAGTCCCTGTACGTCGCGCCGCCGCAGGGGACGCTTTCTTCTGTCTGGGCGGATTGGTCTGAACCGGACGAAGTCGATGAGCCGCGGGGACTGGGAAACAAAGGAATCCAGGATGGGCTTTTTTACGGGATTCGTGAATTCCGACAGGGGGACAGTCGCAGGGCCATTCACTGGAGAACCAGTGCCCGGCTGGGAAAATTGGCCGTCAAGCAGTTTGAAAAACAGACTGACCGGGAATTGAATATCGTGATTGACCTTCACGGAACCCCGGAAAAATCAAACGGCGCTGAACTGGCCCTCAGCTTTGCGGCGACATTGATGGAACAGGTCTGCATGGCGGGTCACTGCGAAGTCAACCTTCTGGCGGTGGGGGACCTTCAACGCCGGCACCAGGGTCAGGCAGGGCCCTCCCTCCGTGAATCGGTAGGAATCACGCTGGCCGAGATTCAGGCGGATCGCCACGAGAACCTCGATCACCGGATCGCGGATTTCCTGGAGTACGGCAAACACGGCAGCCCCCTGCTGGTGATCAGCACGAGGCCCTCCATTCACCGGGATGCGATCCCTTTAGAGTCGCCCAAACACCTGCCCTATTACGTTCTTCCCATGGATGAAATGGATCTGCCCTGTTGCTGGATAAATGTCACCGATCCGAATTTCCGTGAGCTGTTCATTCCTCCTGAAACCCTGGCGGAGGTACGTTCATGATCAGGGGAGAACGGGTCATCCAGTTGAACATGGCTTTGTTGATCATGGCGGGTGCGCTGTTACTCAGCATCGCGCAAAAGGATTACACGGTATTCCTGATCACGACCCTGACCGTGACCTTTACGTTAACCGTCATTGACTGGATGAGGCTCATTTCCTTTCCTCCGCTGGTTGCCAACGTTCTTGCTTTCGTGGTCACATTTTTTGCCTTCAGCCAATTCTTAGGAGGAAATGCGGGGACCAAGCTGAATGCTGTCGCCAACCTTTTGACCTACCTTCAACTGGTTCTTCTGCTTCAGCGCAAAAACCCCCGTTTGTACTGGCAGGTCATGATGCTCTCCCTGTTGCAGGTCGTGGTGGCGGCCGCACTGAACCTGGAATTCAGCGCTGGCATGGTGTTCCTGGCCTACATTACCCTCGTGGTGGTCGGCACAATTCACCTCAAAATTTTCCGGGACAACTTTCGGATGGTGGAAGCGGAGAAGCAAAATGAAGAACGGCTGAATCGATCCGTAACGGAGCCTGCTCTCCCATCCGATGAAATCGGAGTGGCTACCTTTCGGGTCTCCAGGTTGGGCTTCCGGAACGAAAGAAAAATCGCGTGGCAAGGATTTCTCCTGTGTCTCTGCTCTCTGTTTTTTGCCTTTGCCGTTTTCTATTCGATTCCCCGTTTCGATGCCGCCTGGTTTGGCCCCAGTGTCAATCCGTCGCAACAGACCGGATTCACGACCGAAATCCGTTTTGATGACGATGCCTTTTTGCGTGAATCCAACCAGCCGGTATTCCGAGCCTCCTTTCTGAATGCAGAACGCCGACCCTTGGAACTGGCGGTAGAACCGTATTTCAGGGGCCTGATCCTCCTGGACTACCAATTTCGCGAAGGAAGCTGGAAATGGGAAAACAGCCGCAACCAGGCGACCCGAAGGCGGAACCAGGGCGCACGTAATCTCCCGTTTCCTGACAGCGAAAACGGTCAGCTGATTCATCAGGTGATTCGTCTCGAACCAGATGCTAAAGTCCGGCTCCACGAAAACAGCCAGGACCATCTCCTGTTCGCGGTGTATCCCATCTTTCAAAACGCCACGACACCGGAGGATGTCGTTTATCACCGCCAGGCCGAGTTGATATTCCGCGATTTTGATGTGACGAAACAGTCTGAAAACGGGCCGTACAAATACGAAACACTGACGCCCCTGTATCGAAACCTGGGGCAACTGCCGGCAACTCCCTACCGGCCCCGATGGAAAGATGCCGAACATATCGCAAGGCAGTTGATGCAGGAAAAAAACCGGCTGACAGGCAAAACTTTTCCACGGTTTTTCACGGACTGGAACCCCATCCGATTGAAGGGAATCCAGATTGCCAAGCAACTGGGGGACAGTGCCAGCCGGCGGCAAATCTGCAACCGGTTTGTCAATTATCTGAAGACGCCTGAATTTTCCTACACCCGGGATCTGGCCAGTATCGAGAGAAACTCCGACCTGGATCCCATCGTTGATTTCCTGATCAACCACAAAACCGGTCACTGTGAGTACTTCGCGACGGCTTTGGCCCTGCTGCTTCGCAGCCAGGATATCCCCTGCCGACTGGTTTCGGGTTTCCGGGGCGGCGACTATAACCCGCTGGGAGGTTTCTACGACGTGCGTGAAAAGCATGCACATGTTTGGGTAGAAGCCTACCTGGAACCGCAGGACTGCGACGAAGACATGCTGTCGACGGGACAGGCCTCTCGTTACGGGTCCTGGCTCCGCCTCGATCCGACACCGGGTGGCAGTGAGCAGGAGCAGGAAAGTCCCGGCCTGTTGGATCAGGCTTTTGACGCGGTGGGCTTTGCTCAAAAGATATGGGATGACTACGTGATGGGGCTCGACCATGAATCGAGAAAATTCAACGGCTTTGACCCTACTGACCAGTCGGCGGCCACATGGGGTACGCTGAACCGGGTGCAGCAAGCCTTGCAGCGGCTTTATGGCGGGCTGAGGACGATTCCGTGGTGGGTCTGGCTGGTGATTCTCACGGTGATCGTGTTCGGGATTCTGTACGTGCTTTATTGCCGAGCCCGAAAAAGGTTGCAAACACGGGGCAGTACGACGACAACGGGAACGGTTTGGAACGAAATGGTTCAAACCAGCCTGTCCACATTCCGCCAATTTCGGAGCCGATTCAGCAAAAACGCAGGGCACGCCGGGCGTACCGTCGATTTCTACGAGGAATTCCTCACGCTGATGAAGGCCCGGGGATTGCAACGTCTGCCCCATCAGACCCAACTGGAATTTGCCAGGGCATCCACCGATTCGCTTCTGAGAAGCTACCCGGATGACCAGCAGAACATTTCTGAAGCCGTGTCGATGATCACGACATTTTTCTATGCGCAGCGATTCGGTCCGGGATTGGATGCTTCCCGCCTGTCCAAGGCGAGGCAGGGGCTCGTACAATTGAAAGAGATCATCGGCTGAATTTTGGGTCGGCCGCGGGGACGGGGGTCGATCTGCGGCTGCATCCCTCGGTTACCCATTCACTACCCTCCGCTTTTTCTGGTTCCAATGGGCATTCCACTTTTCTCGCCCGACTATGGCAGGGTTGGCCGGGGGCTGACCACCGGTTTCCTGGGGTGGCTCTTTTGGCTTGGGGGTAGCTGCCAATTAACGGCCATGCAGGCTGAGCCTGACCCGTCGGCCAACCGGTCGGTTTCCCTCAGCGCCCGCGAGCGACGGGAGGTTCTGAAAGATTTGCCATCCATTCAGACTTTTCGGAAAAAACCCTCCACGAGATTTCTCGTGGACCTGAAAACAGTGCGGCGGGGTCATCCTTATCTGGGTACCCGTGCGAGCCGCCCCCATACCGGCGGACATGTCTATTTCCATTTGCCCGCACAGGGGCGGCAATCAGCTGCCGGAAATTTTTTTTCCGGTGATCAGGATGTCAGGGATTATCCTTCCATCTATGCCGTTGCCGACGGGGTCATCACACGGGTTGATTATTCTTTTGAGCTCAAAACCATGTTTGAGCCCGCCCTGGGAAAAAAGGTCGCCAATAGACGTTACGGGATGGCACTGACGTTTGCGAGGGAGAAAACAACCGGGATATCATTCCACTACAGCATCGAGCCCTTTATCCGTCCGGCAGAGCCCCGTTTCTATGAACCATTCATACTGGTAAAGCCTGGCCAGAAGGTGAAACAGGGTGACCTGATTGCCAGAATGTATTTACCACCCAATGAATCACTGGCCCGTAAAAGCCATATTCACTTTAACCTGCTACGAGACGGAGGAGGCGGTTTCCTTTCTCCTTCCATTTTCAGCAAGGAGGTGGTGCGGGCATTTTATGACCGCTGGAACCTGCTACCCAGCCATCCCGATTCCCCGATACCGCCCTGCATGGGATACTTGCTTGGAGCGGATGAAAATCCTTTCCAGCGTGTCTCCGTCGACCGCCTTTAACAGGATCGGGGGCGGGACCCGAATGCGGTTTCAGCAGGAAAGACCCCCCGACCCGTCAAAAAAACTGACTCCAAATTTCTCCTCCAACCATCGGAAAACAAAAGGAATGGCAACGGAAAGCCCGCAAAGCATGGGTCCAGACACACCAGACATCCATCCCAAATTCGTTTTTGCAGGCTGCAAGTTCGGATTCGAGCAGGCCTGCAAGTCAGAGGTCCTCGACCAGTGCCCCAACCTGAAATTCTCGTTTTCACGTCCGGGCTTCCAGACGTACAAAGTCCAGCAGGGAGCACCCGATTTCTCAAAAATCAACAGCTTGAAATTTGTTCGGATCGCCGGTCTCAACCGTGGACAGGTGGTCCTGGATGAAAAGGGACAGGTCGAGGAATCGGTGCAGAGTACCATCCGGGATCTGGTCAAGGAGTTTCAAATCAGAACCATCCATGCCTGGAATCGCAACCTGGGAGATCAGAATGATGACCTGCTGCTTGGTCGTCACCCCGACCACCAGCAAGGTTTCATTCATCCGGAACAGCCATCGTTGGACGAGTTCACCA
>JAYZFP010000170.1:0-9097 GCA_036336715.1 Planctomycetota bacterium | reverse complement strand
GGGAGCAGCTGGTCGGTGATGGATCTGATTGTCGGCGCTGTCGTCTGCTTCGTCGTCGCTGCTGTCTTGCTGCCCTCCATTTCAAATAGCCGGTTTCAGGCAAACCTTTTGAAATGTGAGGACAATCTTCGACAGATTGGTTACAGCATGGCCAGCATTGCCGATTCGCATGAAGGACGCCTGGTCGTGCCCGAAGCGGAAACGACCGGGCAGTGGAATGCGAGCCTTTTCGTGGAGAAGATGTTCGCATCGGAGCTGGCCAATGATACAGCCCAGTTCATTTGTCCCAGTGATCCCGCCCGGGAGAAAACAGCTGAAATCTGCAAGCAGGCCTGGTCCGAGATACACCTGGCACTTCCGGAGCAGCAGGTTCCTTCGCCCACAGAATTGGTAAACAAGGGAGACGCTGATGCATCCATTCCGCAACCTTTTTTGACAACAGATCCGGTGGCGGGCCGGTTGGACACATTGCGGCAATCCGAGGCCGCTTGTGGATCCTATGGTTTTCCGGCACCGCAGGTCGCGTCCACCTCGGCGCGATTAAAATCCGGATTGACCAGTGCACCGCTGCAAAGTGGATTGCCCGGCAGCGACCGCTTTCGAAGCAATGAATTTGAGGCGATACGGGTTCCCAGCAGCCCCTACCTTGTCCTGTGTGCGGATGCAGCCTGTTTTGAAAACCCGGGGTATCGCAGCCGCAATCATGGCGGGCGGGGGCAAAATGTCCTTCTGGGTGACCTGTCGGTCGACTACATCACCGAATCTGCCTGTCTGGCGACTGGTGATCACATCTACACCAACAATCAGGGGCAGATCCAACCGGGAGTTTCCCCCGGCGACAACCTGATCTTTCGAGGTGTGCTGCAGGTGATTGGGAACCGCTAGTCCAGCCGACCTCGGAGGGGAGTTTCCATTTGGAGATTTCTGCTTTGGGGACGAATGGAAAACCGGGGCTGCAGGGACACGGTTTTTTTCACGCCTGGTGATGCAAATCGCCTCTCCAGATTTTCCGCAGGGCGCCTGCAAGATTTTCCGCAGGACGCCTGCGAGGCCTGACAGGATCCCGGATGAATGTTCAAAAACAGTGAAAGAAATGGACATGGCTTGGTGTCCAGTGGAACCGACCGGACCACGCTTTTTCGAACGTTCCACTTCCGGGCAAATTCAATGGATTTCCTGTGTGCCCTTTGTTGATTGGCGAATCGCGAATCTGGCTCCAAAGACCGCAGAATTGTGTGACTCCGTTTCCCAGGACGCGCTAAGACAAAGACGCGCTAAGACAAAGAGCAACCCCTGAAGCTTGCAAGTCACGCTGCAGGGCTTCTCGCCGGAAGCCCTGGCTGAATCCAGCGCAGGAAGAACGGTCCTTTCGTGGTCTGGATAATGGTATGTCTATTTCTGCTCTCCGAGCTGGACTTTGATTTCAACAGGTTTCCCCTGCCGCAGGGCAGAAACGACGACCCGGTCTCCCGGTTTCCTGTTTTCGATGGCCTGGATCAGTTGGCTGTAGGTTTTCACGGGAGTGCCATCCAAACCGGTAATCAGGTCTGCATAGTCGTAGTCGGGGATTTCGTATTCAAACAGGTACCGTCCCTGCCTGACCGGGCGAGTCACCACCCGTACCCCACGGAGTCCTGCCTGGGCCGCTGGTCCATCCGGGGAAAGCACATTGATTCTCAGGCCAAGTTTCAGCGGGGTCGTGTGTGCGATCCCCAGGTCCGGTCGAATCACTTTTCCGTGCTGAATCAACTGGGCGACCACCCCGCGTAGCGTGTTGACGGGGATCGCGAATCCAACTCCCGTGTTTTCTCCGGAACCGGATGGATTTGCTATCGCGGTGTTCATGCCAATCAACAGCCCCTGGTTGTTAAGCAGGGGCCCCCCCGAATTTCCACGGTTCAATGCGGCATCGATCTGAATCACTTCCTTGATGGAATAGCCTCGAACCCTTCCCGGAAGAGTTCGATTCAAGGCGGAGATGATGCCAACGGACAGGGTGCGTTCGAGACCAAAGGGATTGCCAATGGCAAGGATTTTCTGGCCAACCACGAGGCTGTCGGATACTCCGAGACGGACCGGATGCAGGCTGGTCTCAGGGGCCCGGATTCGCAGCACTGCAGTGTCATTTTCCGGGTCCGTACCGACAATTTCAGCGTCGTAGGAGGATCCATCAAACAACGTGACACTGATAAAGCTTGCCCCCTCCACGACGTGGAAATTGGTCAGGACGTGCCCCTGGCTGTCAAGGATCGAACCGCTGCCGGAGCCCTCCTGTGGCTCGGACCGCATGAAAAACGGATCACGGGTGTAAGACCTCGTGGAAATGTTGACGACGCTCCGGTTGACGCTTTCATAGACTTCAATGTTGGATTTTTCTTCCGGTGAGTAGACCGGATCAGGGACTTGATCCTTTCCGGAAAGGAAGGTCAGGGCTGACGGGTCGCTGCCCTGGTTCGATAACCGGGTTTCGGCTTCTGCCTGGGGAAGATTGGACTGTCGGACCAGCCAGAAAGCGATTCCGGCCCCCAGAACAGCGGAAGCGATACAGAGCAGGAACTGTGTCTTGAGTGATTGACTGCTTTTGGGCATTGGTGACTCCCATCCTGAAGATGAAACGCGCGAGTTGGCTGGTAAGCCATTACGAATCGAAAACCGAATCGTTCAGGTGGATTCGCATGAGGGTCCAGAACTCTTGATGATAATCCTGTTTTTTTTCCGGGAAACCGGGTTGCAACACAACCGGTTTTCAAAACCCATGGAGAAATTTCAGCAGGAAGATCGCGGTTGTGGCCACCACGAGGCTCAGGGGGAATCCGCATCGGGCGTAGTCCAGTGGACGGTAGCCCCCGGGGCCCATGACCATCAGGTTGGTCTGGTAGCCAATGGGTGTGACGAAAGCGAGTGAGGCTGCCAGGGCAATCGCAAGAATAAACGGACGCGGTGAATGCCCGCTGGCGATAGCGATCGATATTCCGATCGGGATCATGATGGCAGCAACAGCGTTGTTGCTCACCATTTCGGTGAGCAGCATGGTCAACAGGTAGACTACCAGGAGCAGCAGGAAAGGGCTGGAGACGATTCCGGTCACTGAGTTGGCAAGCATCAGGGCAGCTCCACTGGACTGCATCGCCTCACCAAGCCCCAAAGCGCATGCAATGGTCAGGAGAAGCTGTACGTCCACAGAGTGCCGTACATCGGAAAACCGCATGCACCCTGAAAAGACCATGCCGAGGACCGCGACCAGGGCCACGACGGGTGGGTTGGCCCACGAGTTGCCGCCTCCCATCAGGCTGCCCAAAGCCAGCCAGCCAACAGTCAACAGCAGAATCGTTCCCGCCAGGGCTGCCTTGTGATGTTGTCGGGGTTCCGAGCCCTCAACCGCACTGACCAGGAAAAAATCCCTGCTGTTTCGATACATGTCCACGAATTGGCTTCTTGTCTGCAGGAGCAGTGTGTCACCCGGTCGCAGTTCAATGTCCCCGATCTTGTTGGGTAGTCGGGCTCCATTACGATGCACGGCGACGACGGCCGATGAATACAGTTTTCGAAAATTCGCCTCCTTGACCGTCTGGCCAATCAGTGGCGAGGAACGGGACAGAACAACCTCGGTCAAATGTCGTTGCATCCGTTTGTTCGGATGGAGTTCGTAGGCCAGGTCGGCAGCCGGAACCAGTCCCGGTATCTTTTCGAGGTCCACAATCGTCTCCACCACACCGGTGAAAATAAGCCGATCGTTTTTGCGAATGGTCTCCAGTGGGCCGACCGGAGTGATGATCTCATCGTCTCGATCGATTTCAATCAGGAACAGTCCCGGCAGGTGCCGCAAGCCAGCCGACTCGACCGTCTGGCCAATCAGACGGCAGTTTTCGGTCACCAGCATTTCCACCAGGTATTCCCGCCGTTGGTCTCCCAGTTTTCGTATTAATTCTTCGCGGTTTGGAAGGAAGCGTGATCCTGTCAGAATGAGAAACAGGGATCCGACGATGGCACAAGGCAACCCGACCTGACCGATCTCGAAAAGATGCATCGGTCGGACGCTCTCTGCGCGGGATTCCAGTTCCAGCACCGTTTGCTGCCGCCTGCTGATGTCCGCTTCGATTTTGGATGGATTGGTCTGGCTGCCTGCCAGTTCTTCCCGCATGCGGAGGATTTGATTCTGTTCGGCTTCGACGTTTCCCAGTTCGGCCTCGTAACGCTGGTTCAATTGTGCCTGAACGACCAGTGTGGTGCTGGTTCCGATCAGTGTGCAGACTCCCCCCAGAATGGCAAAGTAACTGACCGGGATCAGGATTTTGGACGGAGAGATGTTTCGCTTGCGACACCAGTCGAGAACCATCGGAACACTCATGGCCACGAGGGCGGTATTGAGCAGAAAAGCCGAAGCTGTCACGAGCGAGGCGCCCAGCCGGATCAACCCTTTTTTTTCGCTGTCAGCCGCACCCAGAATCTTTTCTCCCAGCCAGTCGATCACCCCGCATTTCCGCAGTCCGGACGCAATGGCAAGCAAGGAACCGATCGTCAGGACGGCGGGGTTGGAAAATCCGGAGAATGCCTGGGTTGGACTGATGACTCCCGTCAGGGTGATAAAAAGCAGTCCGGCCAGGAAGAGCATGTCCAGCGGAATCCCCCGCCGGACCAACAGCGTCAGGAAAACCAGGACGGTCGTCAGCAGTGCGATCCAGGGATGGATTTCCGGAGGAAACAAACCAAGGCCTTTTTTTCAATAACGGTATGCAACCGGATCGTGATCCCTGCTCCGGGAACATTCAACTCCCGCCGGTCGCTCGTCTTCCCCGACACCTGGCGCGATTTTAGTGGAAGAAATGCTCACCCAACAATAGCAGACAATTAGCGAAAAGAACCTTTCCCGCCACAGAAAACAAAAAAGGCGCATTCAGCAAATCCCGAACAAGCGTCGTACTTTTCCGCAATTATCTGGCCAGTCCATTTGACATCGTATCCCGAAAAGTTTTTCTCACAGGTCTGATTTTCCAGAGTGGCAATCCCAACCTCACCGATACCTCTTTACGCTAAAAGGCCACCGGCAGGTTTTCAGTTGGTCGGCGACCTGCTTTCGTCAAAGCATCTACCAGTTTCTCAAGCATCCACGGTTGCCCTGGCTACCGCGATTTTCCAACGGAGAAAGAACACAATGAAGTTTTTTCGATTTTTGACAGCTCTGTTTATGTTCCAGCTATCCTGGCAGGTGAGCTCTCTGGTCGCCCAGGAAATCACCGAATTCGAGATTCGAAAATCAAGTCCTTCCATTCCTTTTCCCGCTTCAGTCAGCATTGCCCCTCTCGATGATAATGGGCACGTGCTTCCCAGCAACCAATGCAAGCCCTTCATCGAAGCCTTGACTCCCACCAGTCGTTGTGGTTTTTCAGCAGGACTGGAAGACGATCAGGTGGTGGTCCATTCGCCAGAATCTGGTCACCCAGGAAATCAAATTGACCTCTCGCCCCTCAATTTCCAATGCATGGACACAGGCTGTGAATTTGAATACGCCAATTCCGTCAAACAATTTCGGGCCAATCTTGAACTGCTGGATAGCAGGCGTAACGGAATTGCGGGAGCGCCGGCGGATGACCTGACAAGGGAGGACGCCCGGCAGGTCATCGATTCGGTATTCGAAAAGGCCACTTCGGTGAGGGAAATCATCGAACTTCAGTTCGCCGAGTATGAATACGTACCTTACGTGGCTCCCGAGATGTCCATCGGCTTGGAGCCGGCGACCCCGCAAAATGGCAAAGCTGAGTTGACTTTGCCCTCGCCAAGCGAGCCGGAAGAACCGGTTGCGCCCCAGCCTCGCTGGCTGCCCTCTTTGCAGACGATTGGGGTGCTGGCCGAATTCTGGATGAATGAATTCAGGCAAGCCCAGCCGGTAACCGAACCGGTCGTATGGGTGAGCGGGCAGCTTACGGAACTGGAATGCCGCCTTTGCGGGACAACGATCCTGAGCCTGTATTACGGATTATCGCAATCCGTCGACTCAGCCCATGAACAGCTGCAAAATCAGAAGGTGGTTGCCGAAGTGCAGGAGAAATCGTTGATCCTCAATGGCTTTGCATCCGTTATCCGCAGCATGGGTGAATCCCTGATCAGCGTTTCTGACTCGATCGTCAATATCAGCAACAAAAAGGTGGAAACCCTTTCCAGTCACCTGATCAACAATCTTCGCTAGGGCTGCAATAGCTGTAAAAACGCAATGCAAAGGGGAGGAAAAGCGGTTTTTTTGCCGCTTTTCGTCTCTTTTAGGGGGAAGTCCTTTTTTGTTGGACTGGACCGTCTGACCCGCAAAAGCACCCCAAACCACCTTATTTGCCCCTTCGGTTGGCTTTTTCCGGTTTTTTAATGGCAGGGAGAAATGCCGCGAAATAGAATAATCTCTGTTAAAGCTTGATATTTGACGATATTCTATAAATGGGCAAGGCAGATGCACCTGCTTGGAACACAGGGGCAATATCTGCTTACAAATTGGAGTTTTTAGACTATGTCCCAACGTAACTGGTTGACTTTGGTCACAGTCCGTTTGTCCGCTGCGCTTTTTGTCTTGGTCGGAGCTGCAGATTGTTTTGCAGCTGATCCAGAACCAGGTACAGAAGCCGCCCGTCTGGCGACTTACCAGAATGGCAGCGAGACATCTTTTGCCTTGAGCCTCCGACCAAAAGTGAAAGCAACGCCTTCCGAGGCGAATGATCTTCTGGTCATGTTTGATACTTCTGCAAGCCAGGCCGGGCTCTACCGAAAAGATGCGGCGGCCGCTCTGAAGCGAATTCTGACGCAACTCAATCCGGGTGACACAGTCAAGCTGGTCGCCGTGGACGTCAACGCAACGGATTTGCATGCCGGCTTTGTTGCCCCCGGTGACAAGCAGCTTGGTGACGCCCTGCAAAAACTGGAAAAGCGTGTGCCGCTGGGCTCTACCGATATGCTGGTGGCGATGAAAAAGGCGATGAGCCAATTCAACGAAGAATCCGTCAACCCCCGGCACGTTCTGTACATCGGTGATGGAATGAGCAAGGCCAACCTGATCGATTCCGAAGAGTTTGCCGAGGCGGTTTCCGGACTTGCCAAAAAGCAGATTTCCTTTTCAAGCTATGCAATCGGTCCCAACATGGACGTGGCGCTGTTGGCTGCCATTGCAAATCAAACGGGTGGTAACATCATCGTGGATTCCGACGAAGCGGGGATCACGGATCGTGCAGCGGACTTTTTGGTCAAAACGGCCCGAGGCAAGGTCTTCTGGCCTGGCAAAGTCAGCTTTCCCAAGGAAATTGTCGAAACCTATCCCGCATCGATTCCTCCACTGCGAGCGGATCGCGACGTGGTCCTGGTTGGCAAACTTGCCAAAGCAGGGGAATTCAATATTGCCTGTGAAGTCACGGTTGACGGTCAGAACGTTCAAATGAACTGGCCGGTCAAGTCTGAAAAATCAAATTCCGAGTTTGCCTTTTTGCCCCAGTTGGTTGAACAGGCTCGCGCGGATGCGGGCGTGACCCTGCCTACCCTCGGTTCGGCAGGTCTTCGCGAAGCGGGGCGGGTCATCCTGGCATCCTCCAGTAACCTGACCAAACTGGCGATGCAGGCCAATGCCCGAGGCGCTACCCGGGAGGCCGAAACGCTTGCCAACGCAGCACTACAGAACGACCCGGAAAATACCGGGGCCCTGATTCTGAAAAAGGCAGCCACATCGGTTACCGCACAGCCCGAGAATTCTTTCATTGCTCAGGATCAGGAGCTCGAGGATCGCGATGGGACCGTGAAGACGTTGGAAATCAACGAAGAACTGGTGGCCGGACGGATTACTGCGGAAATCAAGCGAGAGATGGAAATGGCTCGGGATATCTTGGGCACCTCGCCACAAATTGCCATGCAGCGATTGAAACTGGCCAAGGAAACGGTTGAGAATTCGGCTGACCTGAACGCCGAACGAAAAGCCCAGTTACTTGAGGGAATCGACAGTGCTCTCAAGCAGGCACAGGCCCGGTCGGTTGATATCGGTGAAAAAGAGGCTGAGCTGCAACGAAACCTTGCCACCGCCCGGGAAAAAGCCAATCTGGAAGAAGATAGTATTCGCAGTCGCCAGAAAATGGCCCAGCTGATGGCCCAGTTCAAATCTTTGATCGACGAAGAAAAATATGTTCTGGCTTACAAGGACGTTTCTCCTGAAATCGAGAAGGAGGCTCGCGGAACCCAATTGCAGGAGGTTTCCGAATTCTATTCTGAATTTGCCTACAACGCTGACCTGCAGCGACGAAAGAGGGAAGAACGTCATCGAAAATTCATCGCGGCCATTCTTTCGGTCGAAGAGTCGGCCATCCCGTTTGATGATCGGGACGCCATTCTTTATCCCGACAAGGAATTCTGGGAGAAAATCACCCGGGAACGTGAAAAGTACAAGGCGGTTGACCTGCTGAAGCCCGACGGGCCAGAAGCCAAGATTGCGGCCGCACTGGACCAGATTGCCGACTACGATTTCGTCGACACGCCACTCAAGGATGGCATGGACCAGATTGCCGCTGACCACGGGATTCCAATCGCTCTCGACAAAACAGCGATTGAGGATGCGGGTTACGACGAAGAGCTTCCCTTGACCGGACGTGCCAACAAGCGATCGCTTCGATCGGCTCTGCGGTCCCTGTTCCGCGAATATGATTTCACCTACGTGATCATCGATGAAGAATTGCTGATCACTACCCGTGAGGCGATTAACAACAATCCTGAGAAGTACCTGACCACCAAGGTTTACAACGTAGGTGACCTCGTGGTGCCCATCATCAGCGGTTTTGGCGGTCTCAATGGTGCCGGTGGACAGCAGTTCGGCGGCGGAAACGGCGGCGGCTTCGGCGGCGGTGGCGGCTTTGGCGGTCGCGGCGGCGGCGGCTTCGGCGGTGGTGGTCGCGGTGGCTTCGGCGGCGGCGGTGGAGGTGGTCTCTTCTGCGTACAGGATGACACCGTAAAGGGTGCCAAGAAGAAAGCCCCTGTTTCCAAGCTCCAGGCCCGGTTTGAGACGGTTCCCGTACTCAAGGTTGAAATGAAAGAGAACCAGACCGCGGACGAGGCCTGGGACAACTATTTCAAACAGAACCATGCT
>JAYZFP010000169.1:0-5265 GCA_036336715.1 Planctomycetota bacterium | reverse complement strand
CGTGTCAGGTTTGCCACGAGCGAATTAACTTCTGATGAAAAACGAAAGGCGGAGTACCGGCAGGATCCTTTGAAGCATGGCCGGGTGTCACCCGAACTGGGGTGGTCGGTCTTCAGGCAGGGAGAACTGGCCATCCAGCTGGCTGGGCAAATCGAGGTGCCGACTCTGGTCATGCATGGCGAAATCGACCGAATCACTTCTCCCCAGGCGGCTGCCGAAGTTGCGGAAAAAAATCCATTGATCGAGTTCGCCTCATGGCCCGGGATGCGACATGAGCTTTACAACGAGCCTGAAAATCAGAAAGTGCTCGATACAGCGATCCGTTGGCTGAAGGGCACCTTGTCCCCTGGCAGCGATCCCTGCCTTGGCTGATGAACCCGGGTTACGTCGAAACGCAGAATTCTGCCGGGCAGGTGCTCACCCGGTGTTCAGGAATTTTGCGGTCTTCGGGGTGGGTAACTGGATGAAGTGGGTTCGCGGTGCCTGCGACCTACGGCTCCCTGGTCGGGGGCAAAATGAAAGTCGATGAGGTGGCAGGCAAACGGATGCCTGCAAAAAAGGGATCCCGTTGCCCCAGGAGCCTCGGCAATCAAATTTTCTATTGAAAGGAACCCGTTTGGTTGGCAAAATAAGGAAATACGATTTCCAGCCTTTTGATTCCTGATTGTTTCAGTTTCCAATTGCGTCAAGGCAAATCTTTGCCAATGAGTCCCTATGGTCCAGAAAGTTCTCCCCAAATGTCTTCGACTCAATCCATTTTCAGACTGCTCCAGACTCTCTGCATCCTGTTGACCATGATCGGGATGTTCGGGGTTTCCGCCCATCAGCGGTTTGAGGAATGCTGCCTGGAAATTGAAGAACAGGAGGTCGAGGAGCTGATCTCGCGTTTTTCACGCCGAAAAGAGGATTCACGTCTCAAGAAAGCGGCTCGAGCCAAATTCTTTTCCCCGCCCCGTTCCTGCTCATCTCCTGTTCGAAAGGAGCTGCCGTCATCGAGAGAACGGCTCGAACGCAGGAATCTCAATGGCATTGGGGCTTACCTGGTCCTGTAGCTTTTCCGGGGAGGCGTTATCCAAACCTGCCACGATGGACCCAGTTGACTTTTCCGGGCAGAACTTCTGCTTGACGCGCCCTGGAATGGGTTCACTGTCCCGGGATCGGGACCGACGGTGGTTATTCATGGAACGCTTTTTTCCCCGTGGACCGATCTGCAGGGAATTGCATCAGCTTGGAAACGGATTCTCCGGCCGAATTAGTTGAAACCGATCCCGGATCCGAACGTACATCATCGACTGACAAGCGAACAGAGAACAAACATGAACATGGATAAAGAAGTGCAGAAATTCTGCCGCAAGGTTGCCCCGGGCCATCGTGGATCCGGGCACTATCTGAAACCATCCTCCGCGACAGGAACCCACCAATGAGCAGCAAACCAAACGCAGAAAACAAAGAAACCGCTGGCGGTTCGAATTTCAAAGCCGATTTCCTGGCCTCGATCGTAGTCTTCCTGGTGGCCCTGCCACTTTGCATCGGTATCGCCGTCGCCGTGGGAGTGAGTCCCGCCCGGGCCCTGTTGACCGGGATCATCGGGGGAATCGTGGTGGGGACCATCGCCGGTTCTCCCCTGCAGGTCAGCGGTCCGGCTGCCGGTCTGTTTGTGATCGTGGCCCAGTTGATCACCGATGGCCGTGCCAGGTTCAAAGAGATCAACTCCGAAGGTACCTACAGCGAGGCAGGAGCCATTGAATATTCCCTGATGGTCCTGGGAACGAGTGTTTTCCTGGCTGGCGTGATTCAGATTGCCGCTGGACGCCTGAAATTGGGGCAGTGGTTTCGAGCCGTGTCACCCGCGGTGATCAAGGCGATGCTTTCGGGCATCGGTGTACTGATCCTGGTCAGCCAATTCCACGTGATGCTCGACCACAAGGCCATGTGGGGAGACGAAAAAGCTCATGGCGGGCTTCAATACATGGCCACCATTCCTGAAGCGATTACCAAGTGTTTCGCCAGCGACACCAGCCTGCAGAACGGCATCTCCAAGGATGACCTCGTCGAATGGGAGGTTGACGGTGAAAAACAGCGAGGCAAGGTCAAGGAGGTCCAGAAGAGTGGTCCCGTAAAAATACCTGCTAAGGCGAAATCGGAAGAGGAAAAAACGGGTGATGATCCGCAGGAATCCGGTATCGAGGGAACCGAGGAAGACCCGGCGCTATTGATTTTGCTTTACAAGAACGATGAATCGGGAAAGATGGAGCTGACGGACAAGAAGGTGGTCCTCAAGGCTTCGAGCGTCCAGAGGGTGGACCCCAAGCATGCCCTGGCTGCCCTGACCGGCATCATCACCATCCTCTGTATCGTGCTGTGGCCCAAGTTCGCACCTCGCCAGGTCAGCTTTCTTCCCGCGGCCCTGATCGGAATCAGTGTGGCCACGGTCTTCGCGGCCCTTGCCCAGTTGCAAGTAATCAAGCTTCAGGTTCCGACCAACATGTTCGACGAGGTCACGCTTCCCGATTCCGCCGCCTGGTTCCAGTTGTTGACCGATCCGGTGGTTCTGACCGGAGCGATGGTCATTGCACTGGTGGCCAGCGCGGAGACACTGCTGTGCGCTACGGCGGTGGACCAGATGCATTCGGGAAAGCGAACCAATTATGACCAGGAGTTGACGGCCCAGGGCGTTGGAAACACGCTGTGCGGCCTGATTGGTGCCCTGCCCATGACGGGGGTGATCGTCCGCAGTTCCGCCAACGTGGCGTCGGGCGCCAAATCCCGCTGGTCTGCGGTGATGCACGGTTTCTGGCTGCTGCTTTTTGTGGCGGCACTCCCCGTGATTCTGACCTACATCCCCAAGGCAGCGCTCGGGGCGTTGCTGGTTCACATTGGCTACAAGCTGATCAACATCAAGCAGATTGGACAGCTTTGGAAAACCGGTCGTGGAGAGGCAATCATTTACCTGGTGACGTTGCTGCTGATCGTCTGCGAGGACCTGCTGATCGGCGTGGTCGTCGGGATCGTGCTCTCGGCGGTCAAGTTGCTGCATCGATTCTCCTACCTCGAACTCGACCTGGAGACCAAGGGGAAGACGGCCCGCCTGAGAATGCTGGGAGCGGCAACTTTCATCAAGCTGCCCATGTTGGCCCAGAAGCTCGAGGAAGTTGAACCCGGCTGTGAGTTGACGGTGGATTTCGATGACCTGAGTTACATCGACCACGCCTGCCTGGAGCTGTTGATGAACTGGGCCAAGCAGCATGAGGGCACCGGCGGAAGCCTCTACGTGGACTGGGACCTGTTACAGGGTCGCTTTACTGCCAGTTCCGGGGAAAGTCTGAAAAACCAGTTGGTCAAACGGGGCCAGCCGGCATCGGGCCCCCCGGTGGAATCGCCAGGTGAAGGGTCGGAAACCGACCAGCAGCAGTCGATTTGATCGGTACGGTGATTCCCGGTCAGAACCTCTGACCGATTCGGCAGTTCACTGACCTGGCCAAGGTCGTTTAAAAAAATCATCCGGCAGTCAATCGGCTGCCGGATTTTTTTATGGTTGCCAGGGTTGTCCCGTGGGAGAGGCATCGCCACGGTGGCAGCTGAGAGGGTTCCTGCAATGGCCGCCTTTCCAGGGCTCCCGAGAACTCTGGCTGAGCAGTCCCGGGCGGTGACTTGCTGTTTGAACGAGCGGATTCCCAGCAATCAAAAACGGATTTTATGATCAATGCGGAATCTGGTTGTGGGAGAATTCGGTGGACCAGCTGGATGGAATTGGCCAGGGCAAAGGCAATCGGTTGGCCGGTTCTCTGAAATTTCCTGCATGCGGAAATTCTCCCGAGAAATCGTTTGGGTTCCGGGCGTTTACCAGGTTCGATTGTTGTAGTTGTTGGGATGCCAGCCGTCGCCCGTTGAAAAGGGTGGCACAGTTTTGCTCGCCTGCTTGCTGCATCCGAATCCCCTGTCTGAAGTCAAAATGGGCCGTTGCGGCAACGGATTCTCCCTGTCCCGGCGAACCCGGTACAGGTTCTGGCAGGGAACTTCCCCAGCGTAACTTTTTATTTTTTACCATTGTGGTACAATTTGAATGCTGGCGACAGAAAAAAGAGTGAACTGTCGGGCGTTTCCGTCCGAAAGTTACTTGGGTGTCGTCAACGGGAACAATCCTGGTGCGGGAATCGCCAGGTATCAGAAAAAAGCACCTCTAGCTCAACTGGATAGAGCATCGGTCTACGAAACCGAAGGTTACTGGTTCGAATCCAGTGAGGTGTACTTAAATTGATCAAGGTCGTCGGAACCCACTCCGGCGGCCTTTTTCTGTTCCAGTTCGGTCGTCCCAAGTGCAATGAGATCAAAGGGTTGGCGAAATATGACCCTGAGTTCGCCGTTGCCCCAAGTCGAGTTCGATCGTACGAAATCGGGCAATCGGCGTTTCTCACTGCCTGACTGCTTTGCCATGAGCTCTTCTCCATGAGCTCTGTCGCCTGACTGGCCAGTTCGAGGATCGCGAAGTCCTCAAGCAGGCAGAAGGTGGGCCGTCGTTTTTTGCCAAGGCAAGTCATTGGGTAATCAGATCCGTTGAGTCATTCAGCGTCCGGTTCAGAGACGAGCTGTTCAGCCGAAAATTGTTTTTAAGCGTTACCGAGGCCAGGTGGGTGATCGATCGATGGAGAAACGAATAAAACCATCAAACACCCTCCGGTGTGTGGTCATGATAGTACTTCGCGTTTTTTGCGTAGCTATTTCTTCCTGGTGTCGGCTTTGGGAGCGGTGACGTCATAGCAGCGGATGTGCCCGTCGTTGTGGCGGGCGTACATCTTTCCTTTGACGATGGGACGAGCCATTGGAATTTCGTAGGCGTTGGTCGGACTGTTCGGCATCGTCCATTGGCTCAATCGTCGAAAATCCGCTGGGTCTGTGCTGTACGAACTAAACATAGAAACGGAGTTATGGTCGCCGTCACATTCGTAGTAGATTTTGTCGTTGGCGATGATCTGGCATCCGTTTATCTTGTGGTCCGCTTCCGTCTCGGCCAGGAGTTTACCCGTTTGCAAGTCGAGGATCAGGACGCTCTCAGACAGCGGTTTGACGTCAGCTCGGCGGACGTACACCCGGTCTTTGTAGATGATGCGTGGTGAAGTCGCATTACTATTGCGTAACTCCGGGGGCAAGGTCCAAAGGTGCTGAGCCTTTTCGGGGGTTAATTTGTAAGCTCCCAGTTGGGCGCTCTTATACTTTTTGGTCTCGCCCACCTCGTTGATGACCATATAGTCTCCGGCCACGGTGATC
>JAYZFP010000168.1:0-10401 GCA_036336715.1 Planctomycetota bacterium | reverse complement strand
TTCGCCATCGCCTGTGCAGGAACTCCAGATGCAAAAAGAAAAGGAGGAAATCCAGCGGGTTTACCGGTCGGCAGGGAGCGAGGCGGCGGCGACAGCCATCGAGGGAACCCTGTCAGGATATTTTGCGATGGATTACCTCGTTTGGCTGGGGCGCGGTGCTCCCGGGCCGCCCCCATTGGCGAATGCGGAAGGCTGATTGGCTGGAGGTGTGCGGGGATTCGGGTGCGGGGATTCGGGTGCGGGGATTCGGCCGCGGGGCCATCCACGCTGGGGGCGTTCATCGCTCTCAAGTGTTTTGTCCGGAAGTCACCGGTGAATTTGAAAAAGATCTCGTGGGATGCATCGCTGGCAATCCATTTTTCGCTTCTTATTCCGTTTTCGAGTTTCTCCCGGGGCCAGCCGGTGAGGCCGAAAAAAACTGGAACGGCCTGGCATTTCAGCAGGTGCGTGAGGTTTTTTGTTCCTGAACTCGAGAGGGTTGGGCGAGAGAAAAATGCACACCGGTTCAGGCGATCAGTTCGCTGATGACCTTGCCACCGAACTGGCTGAGTTGCTTGAAGCGACCGGCATGGTAAAAAGTCAAACGGTTGTCATCCAGTCCCAGGAGTCGCAACAGAGTCACGTGCAGGTCACGAAGCTGGTGGACCGTTTCCACCGCCTGGGCACCGGTTTCGTCCGTTGCTCCGATGGTGTGTCCCGCCTTGCAGCCTCCCCCGGCCAGCCAGACTGTCATGGCGTTCGGGTTGTGATCCCTGCCATAGGCGATACCAGATCCGCGGACTCCATTGTCGGGGGTGCGGCCAAATTCTCCCATCCAGACGATCAATGTTTCTTCCAGCAGGCCTCTTTGGCGAAGGTCCCGGATCAGTGCCGCGATCGGCTGGTCGACCTTTGGGATCAACGCCCCGTGAGCCTTGGCAAGATAGTCGTGTGAATCCCAGGTGCTGGCATAAAGTTGCACAAAGCGGACTCCTTTTTCAACCAGTTTTCTGGCCATCAGGCAGCGTCGGCCAAAACTCCCGGTTGTTTTGTTGCCGATGCCATAGGCGGCCAGTGTTGCCTCGCTTTCGTCATCGATGTTTACCAGGTCAGGTACCTGGGTTTGCATCCTGAAAGCGAGTTCGTAGGATTTCATCCGGGCTTCCAACTGTTCCTGGTCCGGATGGATTTGCAGGTGTCGCCTGTTCAAGGAATGCAGGAATTCCAGTTTCGCCTGTTGGTGATCGCGGGTCACTTCCCTGCGTGGGGCGATATCGAGGATTGGAGAGCCCTGGGCCCGCAGGGCGGTTCCCTGTAAGGAAGTCGGTAAAAACCCATTTGACCAGTTTGCCGATCCACCCTGCGGAAAGGAAAGTTCCGGCAGGACGATGAAGCCGGGCAGGTTTTCGTTTTCGGTTCCGAGCCCATAGTTGACCCAGGCGCCCAGGCAGGGATCGCCACCGAAACGGTTGCCCGTGTTGACGTGGTAGTTGGCGGTTGGGTGGTTGACCGATTCCACCTGGCAGCCACGGTAGAAACAGATTTCATCAGCCACACCCGCCAGGTGTTTCCAGCGGTCGCACATGTCCGCGCCCGACTTTCCCTGTTGGTTGAATTCGAAGGGACTCTGCACGTAGTACCGCTTTCCGCTTGACATTGCCGACTGTTCGGCACCGGATCGCCGGAATTCCTTCAGGTGCAAATCCCTCAGCTTGGGCTTGGGGTCAAACGTGTCGATGTGGGAAGGTCCGCCCTCCATGTAGAGGAAGATGCAATGCTTGGCTTTTGCACCGGGGAAATGAACGCGTGAATCGGATTTTGCCCGGTTTGCCCGGGGGAATTCCCTGCCGGCCAACCGGTTTTCATTTCCCACCATGGAAGAAAAGGCAATGCTGCCGATACTGGCCCCCATGCCGTAGAGAAAATCACGTCGCCACATGTCCATCTTTCGTCGATCTGATGTTTCGAATCGGTACCTGTTGTCTCAGTCGATAAACAGGAACTCATTGGAATTGAGAATGCCGAGGCAGATGTTGGCCAGCCCGCGGATCTTCGCATCAACTTCGTGCGGCTGCCTGTCCGCTACGTAGTCCTCGTACTCCACAAGCTCTTCGGTAAACGAAAATTCTTCTCCCGTGTTTTCCTCGTTGGCCACGCGGGTCACGCGTCGTGGAAAGGTATCGGCCTGGTACCGGATGTGTTTTTCAATTTCGGTGAACCTGTCCCATGCAGACAGGGCATTTTCAAGTTCCGATGGTTCCGGTAAACGGGCATAGGCCAATTGGTAAAGTCGCCGGATGGCCTCGGCTGCCGTCGCCGCTTCCCCGGAGACCCGAACCGCAAGGGCGATTGCCCGCTCATTGGATTCGCCACCATTGAGCAGGGTCAGGGCCTGGGGAGAAACCATCGACTGGTCCCTCAATTCGCACGATTTTTCACTTCCGGGCTGGTTGAAAAGCTCCATGAAAGGATCCCGCTGGCCACGGAGGCGGAGGGCATAGATGCTTCGGCGATTTCTCTGGGCAGGAAGGGGATTGGGAACGTACGAGGGCGCAAAGGTGCCCATCACCAGCCTCGGCTGCAGGGCGGCCTCAATGTGAATGTCGGGACGGCATGGAATACCTCCCTGGTCACGGTTCAACTCTCCCGTGATGGCAAGCATCGAGTCCCGCAGCTCTTCGGCCGAGAGTTGGCGTTGCTCAAAGTAGGCGTACAGCCTGTTCCCGGGATCCATTTCCATCAGCTTTCTTTTTTGCTTGTGAACCAGGGAACGCTGGTAGGTCCTGCTGTTCATGATCAGCCGATGCATTTTTTTTATGGACCAGCCGCTGCGGATGAATTCACCCGCCAGCCAGTCCAGCAGAAGGGGGTGCGTCGGTTTTTTCCCGGTGGCACCGAAATTGTTGGGGTTGCCGGCGAGTCCGCGACCAAAGTGGTACTGCCAGATACGATTTACCATCACGCGGGCGACGAGCGGGTTTTCCTTTTTCATCAGCCAATTGGCAAATGCCAACCTTCGGCCCTGAGGCTGTTTGGGCAGGTCATGGCTGTTGCCAGTTGCTGAAAGGATGCCCGGCGCAACGGATTCGCCAGGCGAACCGACGTCGCCTCCCTTAAGGATGGCGGTTTTCTCCAGGTAGCCTCCCTCGAAGGGGCGAGCCGGTTTTGGCAGTCGTCCCCTATTGGAATTCTTGACAGTGGTGTTTCCGGTATAGACCGTAAACGCGATCGGGCGATAGCGGTCTTTTTCCCAGGTCAATCGCTGGCTCCATTTCCGCGTGACACGTTCCTGCCCATAGTCGTCCGGTTTCCAACCGTAACGCCGCGGTGGCAGTTGCTCCGGGGAGATTCCGGCCTTGCGGGCCTCAGAAACGGTTCGGTAGGGGAGGTTGCGGGATTGGAACCACTCCCGTATGTAGCCTGCCTGCCGCTCCTCCAGTTGCTGCTTCAGGCGGTTATTGGCTTCGATTTTTCGATCCTTGTATTTCCAGGCATCCTCAATGAAAGAACGGTTTTCACCCGGAATCCAGGCGGTATCAACCTCCGCGAACTGGGTGGTGGCGAAAACCGACTGGATGGAGTAATAATCGCGGGTGGGGACGGGGTCAAACTTGTGATCATGGCAGCGGCAGCACTGCAGTGGATGGGCTAGGAATACCTGTCCCACCGAATCGGTGATGTCGTCCAGGAATTGTTGCCTGGTGACCCGGGCCACACTCATCCCGGTATGTTCCCAGGGGCCCATCCGCAGAAATCCCGCGGCGACCAGGAGCTCCGCTGCGACCGGGTTTGATTTCGGGTCCGGGTTTTCCAGCGTCGCTGCAATTTCGTCTCCGGCAAGCTGTTCCCTGACAAACTGGTCGTAAGGCTTGTCCTGGTTCAGCGAACGAATCACGTAGTCACGGTACCTCCAGCTGTTGGGTCGCTCGAAATCATTGGCAAACCCGGAACTGTCTGCGTAGCGAACCACGTCCAACCAGTGTCGCCCCCATTGTTCCCCATAATGGCCGCTCTTCAGCAATCGATCCACCAGCGTTGCGAAAGCCCGTTGGTCGTTCTCCGGATCGTTTACGAATTGAGAAACCTGTTTCGGAGTGGGGGGGAGTCCGAGAAGATCAAAAGTCGCCCGTCGGATGAGTGTTTTTCGGTCAGCAATGGCGGCGGGTTGAAATCCCGCCTCAGACAGTTTCCGGTCAATGAAATCGTCGATCGTGTTTTTTGCACCCCCCGGGGGTTCCTGTTGTTTTACCTGCTTCAGGGGGCGGTAGGCCCAAAGGTCCTCCGGCCGGTATTTCCTCAGGCTCCATTCCTGGCTCAGGCCCCCGCTAGTTTTCCAGCAGATGCCTTCCGCATGCTCGCTGTAAATTCTCGCCACACGTTTTCGGTCGGGCCACGGGGCTCCTCCCTGAATCCATTCCCGAACCGCCTTGATTTCTGAATCGGTCAATCGGTCTGCCTCCTTGGGAGGCATTTCATAACCCTCCTCTTCACGCGTTATCAGCAGAAGCAGGTGACTCCCGTCAGGTTTACCGGGCTCGAGGATTCGGATTCCGAATTCATCTCCTCCCCGCAGAAAGGACTCCCGTGACCGGATGTCAAAGCCACCCTCAATTTCATCCGGCTTTTCGCCATGACAGGGGAGGCAGCGGGTTTGAAAGAGGGGCTGAACCTTGAGCGCGAACAGTTTTTCGGATTGCGTTGGCTGTTTTTCCTGACCACTGGCAGTCGCTATTGCCGGGCTGATTGCCGGGCTGATTGCCTGGAGAAGGATTGACAATGCGATCGTTCTCGCCAGGCTCCAGGGAATCAAAAAGGGATGCATGGTTGTTTGGACATGGACTGATTCAGACAAGAGTACCTGCCTTGATTATACCCGCCTGCAGGACTGCGAGAATATTGTTCCGATTCTCAATGATCGAGATGTCGGAGATTACGTCTCCATTCACGACCAGAATATCGGCAAGCTTGCCCACCTCGAGCGTACCGAATTCGTCTCCCCGACCCATGATTTCCGCCCCATGCTTGGTGGCGCACTTGATGGTTTCCAGGGGGGAGAAACCGACGTGCTTGACAAAAAAAGTCAATTCCTTGGCATAGGTTCCGTGAGGGGTCCAGGCAAAACCGTAATCGCCTCCCATTCCCAATCTTCCCCCTTCCCTGAGAATCCGGCGAGCGCTTTCCGCTCCCCCGTCAAGTGTTTCCTGGTGACCGTCAATCACGGCCTGGGACATGCCGAATTCGGGACCGTATTCAATACTGGCCCACTCGAATTGAAGTGCGGGAACCACCGGAACGTCCCGTTCCAGAAGCAGGTCCATTGTTTCGTCATCCATGAACGTGCCATGTTCGAGGCAGTCGTAACCGGCCAGCAATGCGTTTTTGATTCCTTCAGTGGCACGGCAGTGGCCGGTGACTTTCATCGAGTGATTGTGAGCTGTCTGAACAACAGCATGCATTTCATCAAAAGTCATGCAGAGCGTGTGGTGATCGTTGGTGTCGGGGGCGGCAGCATCACCCGTGGGATAGGTCTTGACCCATTCCACGCCATCCTTGACCAGCTTGCGAACGGCCGACCGGGCCTCTTCTGGTCCGTTGACCAGCAGGATCAATCCCTCCATGCCAATCCTGCGGAAATCAGGGTTCCAGTCCATCAAACCGCCCACCCCACAGATCTCGCGGCCACTGGCCGAAAGACGGGGACCGGGAATCAGGTCGTTTTCGATACCCTTTTTCATCCAGACATCGATGTTGAAGAGGCTGCCGCCACTGCGGGCGGCGGTGTACCCGCTTTCGAGGGCCAGTTGGGCATTTACCGAAGCCAGGATCGTGACGTATTCCACTGGATACTTGATGTCCAGGTCCTCCAGTTCCGCCACGTTGAAATACGTGGGGTGAAAATGGGCCTCCACCAGGCCGGGGAGAATGGAACCGCCCTGGGCATCCACGGTGGAAGCCTCTGGCGGTACCGGTGGGGCATTCTCACTGCCACCTACATAGGTGATCAAACCGTCCAGGGAATGAATGACTCCATTGGAGACAGGCTCGGCTCCCGTCCCATCGATGACCTGACCATTTTCGATAACCAGGTAGCCCTCTGCTGTTTTCATGTATCGTCCCCTGTTGCGTTTGTTTTCCGCCCATTTTGCCGCATTCGAATCCTGAAAACCAGTTGGCTGACCGAATCCTGGGAGAAGGAAACCGGTTGGCAGGGCAGGTTGGATTCGTTTCGGCTTCGGGATCTGCGGGGATCAAGGTTAAGATGAATCCCTGGCGGCGACCTGGCTTCCTTATCAAGCAGGCGTTTAATGGACAATAAAAAGGAAGGACAGTTGGACATGGGTGAAAAAAAAATGGATCGCTTTTGGAGGGTTTGCCTGGGGGTCCTTGCAGGTTGCCTGGCGGGATCCTCCCCGGCTGAAATTGCTTGCGGGGCTGACTCAAAGCCCCGCCCCAACATCGTCGTCCTGCTGGCCGACGATCTTGGGTTCCGGGACATCGGTTGTTACGGAGGACCCGTGCGAACACCCACTCTTGATGGACTGGCCAAAAAAGGTACCCGGTTTACCGATTTTTATTCCGGCTGTGCTGTCTGTTCCCCCTCCCGGGCGACTTTGCTTACCGGTCGTCATCATATCCGGGCCGGCGTTTACAGCTGGATCCACGATGCTTCCCAGGCGTCCCACCTGCTGGAACGTGAAATCACCCTCGCGGAAATTCTCAAGTCCCACGGTTACCGGACGGCCCACATCGGCAAATGGCATCTCGGCCTGCCGACAAAAACAAGGGAAAAGCCGACTCCCGATCAACACGGTTTTGATGATTGGTTTGCCACCTGGAACAACGCCGAACCGAGTCACCGGAATCCACGCAACTTTATCCGAAACGGAAGACCTGTCGGAGAGATCAAAGGATATTCCTGCCAGATTGTGGTTGACGAGGCAATCGAGTGGCTGGGGAAGCATAAAAATGCTGGGGACGATCCACCTTTTTTCCTCAACCTCTGGTTTCATGAGCCGCATGCCCCGATTGCCGCACCCAAGCAGATTGTCTCCGGCTATGGAGATTCTTCCGACAAGAGCGCCGTTTATTCGGGGACGATTGAAAATACCGATCGGGCAATTGGACGGCTTCTGGGTTGGCTGCGGGAGAATTATCCTCCGCAGGAAACACTCATTTTCTACGGATCGGACAATGGAAGCTATCGCGAGGATCGGACCGGTGGCTTGCGTGGCCGCAAGGGTGCCAACTGGGAAGGGGGAATCCGGGTTCCGGGCATTTATTGCTGGCCGGGAAAAATCGCCACCGATCAGGTTACTTCGGTCCCGTCCGGATTGGTCGATCTATTGCCGACCCTGTGCGGGTTGCTTGAGATTGAGCCCCCAAAAGTTCACCTGGACGGAACGGATGTCAGCCGCCTGCTGTTGGGAAAGTCGAGGACGGTGAAGAGGCAGCAGCCGCTGTTCTGGCACTTGCAGCGTTCCATCCCGGTGGTAGCGATGAGAGATGGGAATTATTCGCTGGTGGCCCGGCGGGACTATCAGCTTCCCAGTACCAACCTGTTTCGTGAGGATTGGATTCCGATCATCAAAAGCGGAACCTACAAGGATTTTGAACTGTATGACCTGAGTGTTGACCGGGGACAGACCCGTAATCTGGCCGGGCAGCGCCCGGAGTTGCTTGAGTCCATGAAAAAGAAACTGCTGGAGATAAATCGCAGTGTCATGGACGACGGTGCCGACTGGCATTTGATCAAGTGAGACGGTACTGCCACGCTGGCAGTTGGAGGGGCTTCCGTGTGGAACCTCGACTACGGAGAGCTGCAGCTCCCGCTTGCGCGGCCTGCCAGCTTTTGGCTACCCTTCGGTCGGTGGAGTCGGCGATTTGCCAGTTGGCCCTGGCGCGGAGGAGTCCGGTTCAGGCGTAGGCTCCTTCGCCACGTAAAGATCGTCACCCTCGACCCGGGTCTCAAAAGTCTCAATTCTCAGTTTTGGATTGTCACACCATGTTCCCTCGGTCACCGAGAACCTCCAGGCATGCCAGGGGCAGGCGACCTGGCATCCGTCGAGAAACCCGGCAGAGAGGGAGGCTCCCATGTGTGGGCAGAGATCGTTGATGGCGAAAAAATCCCCATCCACATTGAAAACACCGATGATTCTTTCTCCCACCGTGTAGCTTTGACCCTCGCCGGGCTGGATATCGGTAGCTTTACCAATTAATTCGAATTCGCTCATGCGTTTCTGCAGGATGAAAGGGCCGGGGCAAGTGGAGGCAGGAAGGCGTTTCTGGTAATTTGTGGTTCTCCCTGATTTTGCCCGTTAATTCAACCGGATGTTCCCATGAAATCATCAGATTCTTCCATCACGTTGGCCGATTTTCAGGCACTGATTCGAGACATGTATTTCGAAAAGGACGTTTCGCGAGGCATCGATGGGACATTTATGTGGCTGATGGAGGAAATCGGCGAATTGGCGACCAGTCTCCGAAGCGGGGACAGGGAAGAGCGATTGGGTGAGTTTGCTGATGTATTGGCCTGGTTGGCAACGATCGCCAATGTGGCCGAAATCGATCTAAATGAAGCGATCCTGCGTAAGTACGGTACCGGTTGTCCCGGTTGTAATAAGCTTGTCTGCGTTTGTCCTGACGAAGAAAAACCCTAGTCTCCCGGCTGGCCATCGGCAATTGGCTCCGGGTTGATTATTCTGGAAGTTCCCGCGAGGGGCTTTCCTGCTCGCGTACCCATCCATTTTTTCCTCTCTGTCGCCCGTGATAAATCTCTACACAAAACCGGCTGGCCTGTTGTTGCTCCTGACGGTCCTGGCAGGGATCTGTTGTCCAGCGGAAGGTCAGATCAAAAACGTCACGCTCGGTTGGCAGGGGCAATGCAAGCTCGGTTACTGGACTCCGGCCCAATTTGAGTACGAAGGTGAATTGCCAGCGGATTTCGCGGTCGAATTCACTCTGCCTGACACCGATGGTGTCCCCGTGGTTTTTGTGGACCGGTCTCCCCGGGTGGAGATGCGATCGGGCAGGAAATGGATTCAGACCGTTGTCAAGCTGGGGCGATCCCGCGGCCAGGTGCTGGTCCGTCTGCTGTCGGAAAAAAATGAAGGAATGGGCAAGGAAATCGCTTCCAGTCAATCGAGGCTGGAAGCAGTCTGCACACCAGTGGATTCACTGGTCGAAATGTTCGTTTCGGTTGGGCGTTCCATTGAAATGAACAGTGGCGTGGCGATTGGCGGGAACGTTGATTACGCGTCCCCTGTAGCGGTTGTCATGGAGAATGCGGATTTCCTGCCCGAGACTTCCATCGCCTATGAATCGATCAATGGCCTCGTTCTGGAAATTTCCGGTCTGTTCGAAAAACCTCTGCCCAAGGGTGTGCAGGTGGCCTTGCGCGACTGGGTTTTCAAAGGCGGCCGGTTGGCGATCACCGGGGGAGAGAATCTGGCCGGTTTTTTCGCCGCCCATCCTGTTCTGGCCTCGATACAATCTGTCAAGTTCAGCGCAGCAAAGCCCCTCGATTCTACCGACACGCTGGAAAGGGTTCTCAAGGCGGACTCCCGTATTCCCGACGATCGGGGGCGACTGGTTGTGGCGGTCGTGGACGAATTCGAGGGGGATGTTCTTCTGGAAGAAGACAGCCGACCGATCGTTGTTCGAAAAAATGTCGCTTTTGGCGTGGTGGTGCTGGTGACCGTTAACCTGGCGGACGACCCACTGGCCAGTTGGAGTGACCGCAAGAAGTTGACCGGCCAGGTCGTCTCCATCCTGGTGGATTCCGGAAATGACAGGAACAGAAGCGAGCTCCGTGGTGGTCGCGCGGGCTACAAGGATCTGAGCGGCCAACTGAGGACTGCACTGGATCATTTCTCGGGGGTTTCCGCCGTCAATTTTACGGTGGTGGCTGCTATTGCGATCCTGTTCATTTGCCTGATCGGTCCGGCGGATTATTTATTCCTGAAAAAAATTGTCAAACGGATGGAGTGGACTTGGGTTTCGTTCCTGGCGCTGGTGCTGCTTGCCTGCGGTTCCATTTACCTGATTCATAAATCCACCAAGCCGGACAGCCTGGCCTGCAGGCAGGTCGAGATTGTCGACATTGATGTGGCGACCAATCGCGCGAGGGGGACTGTGTGGGCCCACCTCTATTCGCCGGCATCGCAAAAATATGACATTGACTGGGTGACCGGTGAAACGATGCAACGGGATCAGCGGAGTGGTTCCTGGTTCGGATTTCCGGGGACGGCCCTGGGGGGGATGGACAACCAGTCCACGAATACAAGTCAGTCTTCCCGTTACTCAATTGACCTTGAATCGCGAGCCGTTCAGGCCATGCCAGTCAATGTGGCGGCTACCAAGGGTCTGCAGTTGGACTGGTCCGGGAAACCCGTGAGTGAATTCAAGCAGGAACTGAAGGCGAAC
>JAYZFP010000167.1:0-40131 GCA_036336715.1 Planctomycetota bacterium | reverse complement strand
GTTCCCTGTTCTTCTCCTGCCATGATCTTTTCCAGGATATCGGGTACGTGGCCACCAGCGATCAGGGTTGGAATTCCGACCGAGGCTGCCATGGCCGCGGCCTCCATCTTGCTTGACATGCCCCCCTTGGAAAAGGAGCGTTCTTCTCCACCCGGATCGACAGCCGCTTTCCGGGTCCGGTCATCGAGCTGTTCCACCCACCCGATTCTGCAGGCGTCTGCCTCGCAGGGGTTTCGATCGTACAGTGCGTCGACATCGGAGAGAATGATCAACAGGTCGGCATCTACGAGCATGGCGACGTTGGCCGCCAGGCGGTCGTTGTCACCAAAGGTCACCGAGATTTCTTCGGTTGCCACGCAGTCATTTTCATTGATTACCGGAATCGCTCCCAGTTCAAACAGGGAGATGAACGTGTTGCGAAGGTTCAGATACCTTTGACGGTCGTCCATGTCGTCGATCGTCAATAGAACCTGCGCCGCGCGTTTTCCGTGTTTTTCAAATTCGCGGTTGTATTGCTGGATCAGTTCAGCCTGGCCGATAGCTGCGTAGGCTTGCAGGAGGCCCAGTCCGGTAGGGCGATCCGAATCCAGCAAGGTCATTGCTGTTCCTACCGCTCCGGAACTGACGAGGCTGACCTGCCGGCCATCGTTCGCCAGTGAGCTGATTTGCTGCGACAGTTGCTGAATCCGTTGAACGTCGACCCGCCCCTGCCGGCTCAGCAGCCGGGAGCCGACTTTGACTACAATTTTCCCGGCATTTCGCGTTAGGCTGGTTCGAAGCTGTTTTTCTCGTACTTGCATCGGATGACCGGTGGGTGGGGAGCCCTCCGTTTTGATGAACTCCGCGTTTTTTTACAAGGTCTTTTCGACGGCGGACCTTATAATGGGGTGCAGGGATGGCGAGAGATAGCTGGAGCGAAACCAGTTGCCCCGGCATCCCTTTCCCGATCCAATTTGCGTTTTTGACCAAAGGAAAAATGATGAACCAGCGACTTTTGGTAATGGCCGTTGCCCTGGTGTTGATGATCAGTGCCAGCGGATTCTCCCAGGAGAAAAAAGGGAGCCCTGCTTCTCCCTCCGATATTTCCGTTGACGAAATCAAGAAGGCGGTCCAGGAAAAAAAGGCGGCCGCCGAGCCAGCAGCCGAACAAAAGGCCGAGCAGGGCAAAGCCGCTGCTTCCAAAAAGAACGCTCCACAGCCAGTTGTCGAAGGAACGGAGGTTGCCCAGCCCGATTGTCAGGGTGACCAGGAGTCCGCTTGCAATAACGGTTGCCAGGAAGGCCTCGGCGGTCGCCTGGTGACGCGGCTAAGGGAACTGTTCGGCCGCCGCTGCTGCCAATAGAACGCTTGCCGATTCCGCCGGATCTGTCGTACTACCGGGTGACCGTGGGAGGGCTTCCTGGGGAGCACTTCTACTGGGCATGCCGCTGATCCTGCCACTGATCATGCCACTGGGCCCTTCCATGAGCAATTCGGCGGTTGCCGCCATAACCAGGGCGGGTAGCAGATTCGTGGCAGAATGACGTGAGAGAGACCTTGAAAACGTCAGAGCACCCAGAGGCTATGGATGCCTTTTTCTGCGGCAAGCAGGCCGGACCAGGCATCAGGTGGATTGAAACGAGTCGCCAATCGATACCCGGTTGCCCCTGAGGAAATCCGCCACAGGCATTGCTTTCTTCCCGGAGGGCTGCACCTCCGTAATTTTAAGCTGTCCGTCGCCAGTCTGAACCACGAGCTTTCCGGAGTCTGCAAAGACCACGTCACCCGGAGATCCAGTTCCGGAAACGGATTCAGAGACTGCGGCAGCCAGGAGAATCAGGCGATTGGTTTCCACGCCAGGCGCGTCTTTTCGCTGCAGGCTGGAAAACGAGCCCGGCCAGGGCTGGAAAGCTCTTACCTGGAGGGCAATCTTTTCGGCGGACAGATTCCAGTCGACTTGTCCATCCGCTTTCCGAAGACGGGGAGCCTTTGTGGCCAACGCCGGGTCCTGTTCGGTCCCGATGACCTCCTGGCCGTCCCAGTCCTGCAGTCGTTCGATACATTGCAAAACCGATGCCGGTCCGAGTTGCGACAATTTTTCTTCGAGGGTGATTGCCGTGTCCTGCGGTTCGATCGGGAGTTCACAACGATCCAGGATGGGACCACCGTCCAGTCGGGGGGTCATCCAGATCACGGTGTTTCCGGTTGTGGACTCCCCGTTGTAGAGGGCCCAGTTGATCGGCGCAGCGCCCCTGTACTTTGGCAACAGGGAGCCATGCAGGTTGATTCCTCCCAGTCGCGAATAACCGAGAACCTCCGATGACAGGATCTGTCCATAATCACAGACGACAAACAGGTCGGCTTCAAAATCACGCAACCGGTGTGCAAAATCCGCAGCGTTGACACTGACCGGGTCAAGAATCCCGATCTCCCGTTGTTCGGCAGATTCCCGCATCGGGTTGATGTCTTTTCTTTTTTTGCGGTGCGATCCGGCAGGCGGCCGCGTGATCAGTCCGCAGACATCATGTGGCGAATCCACCAGGGCCTCAAAAGTAGGCACCGCAAAAGGCCCGGTTCCCATCATCAGAATTTTCATGCGTTTTCGATCCTTGTCCGAATTTCGATCCACCTGCCATCAGGAATGATCGAATTGTGTCGATTTGCGGTCGATCCCGGCAAACCGTTCCAGTCCAAAACTGGAAATCGTATTTTCATTTTTGACAATGTCCAGCACCGCTTCACCCACCGCGGGTCCCATTTTGAAACCATGCCCGCTCCCTCCGCCCACCATCACCAGGCCCGAGGGCTGGTGTCGATCGATGATAAAGTGGCCGTCAAGCGTGTTGGAATATTGGCAGACACGGGATTCAACAAGGGGTGCGTCAGCCATGTCTGGAAAACGAATCGCCAGGTATTCCCGGGCCTGCTGGACGAGTTTCGGTGTGCAGATTCGTTCGTCTGTGGTCGGGTCGAATAACGGCCCCCGTTCATCCCTTGCCAACTTGAAACCCCGTTGGTCAATCGATGGAAGACCGTAGTAAATCGGTTGGTTCAGTTCCAGCCAGATCGGCAGGTGCCCCTTTTCAAAACGTTTCCGCCCGGAAGGGACTCCAAAGTAATAGACTTCCTGCCGGGAGACCTGGATCGTCTCCTCCAGGAGTCCTGGAAAAAGCTCCCCCATCCAGGGACCGCAGGCAAACACAATGACATCCGCAAACAGGGTTTCCCCTGAATGGAGCTGGATGCCTGTTACCGGTTGGCTGATATCCGGCTGGGTGACCCGGGCCTGAATCCGTTTTCCACCAACTGTCTCCAGCTGTTCTGCTACCGCCTGGCAAGCCTGGCGGGCTCGCAGGAAACCGGAGGTGGGTTCCAGGACCGCCCGGGCCAATCCGGTGAAATTGACCTGGGGCCATTTTTCGCAGGCCTGCCGGATGCTGTATTCTTCCAGTCTCAGCCCCAGTGACTCCATGCCGGGCAGGGCGGCGGTGAGGTAGGAATCGTCTTCACCGCAAAGCCAGAGGCTTCCGGTCAATTCCATCAGCGATTTTCCAACCTGCTGCTGAAGTTCGTCCCACTGCCTCATCGAACGGTGGGCCATTTCCACGTAGAATTCATCTTCTCCGTAGACCGTGCGGATGACGCGGGTTTCCCCGCCACTGCTGGAACGGGAATTTCCCGGACCCCAGGCGTCGACCAGCGTGACCTGGTGTCCTGCAAGCTGCAGTTTGAGTGCGCTCCAACTGCCGAAACTCCCGCTGCCGACGACAATCGCCTTCATTTGACCGATTCAGAAAATTTCACGATGACCACGAATATTGAAACCAGAAATCTACCAGAAAAATCTACTTGCGTGGTCAGCCTCAGCGGAGGAATGGATTCCACCAGCCTGTTGGTCCACCTGCTCGCCAAGGGGTGCACGGTTCACGGAATCAGTTTCGATTATGGGCAAAAGCATGTGCTGGAACTGGAGCGGTTGCGAACCAATCTTCGTTATTTCGCGGACCGGGGGTTTCCGGTTGCCCATGAGACGGTCGATCTTTCTTCGATTGGAAAACTGTTCCATTCCGCCCTGATCAACCAGGATTGGGACGTGCCCCATGGTTTTTATGAGCAGGAAAACATGAAAGAGACCGTCGTCCCCAACCGGAACGCGATCTTTTCCTCTATCGCCTACGGGTATGCTCTCTCGATCGCCACCCGGAAAAAGACCCGCACTTTTCTCAGTCTTGGCGTGCACAGCGGTGATCACGCGATCTACCCGGACTGTCGACCCGAATTTTACTCGGCCGTCCATGAGGCTTTTGCAATCGGAAACTGGGACTCCGAACAGGTCGAGATTTACCTGCCCTACCTCAATGGGGACAAGACGACCATTTTGCGGGATGCAGAGATCTGCATTGAAAAACTTGGGCTCGATTTCGATACCGTCTTTCGCAACACGAACACCAGCTATGAACCGGATGAACAGGGACGCGCCCACGGCCGAACCGGTTCTGACGTGGAACGGATCCTCGCCTTTCATCAGATTGGAAGGGTGGACCCGGTGGAATATGTAGAGGGTTGGGAGGCCGCCCTGAAGTCCGCTCTCGAATTTGAACAGCAGGCGGATTCCTGAGAGCCCTGTCAACCCGGCCTGCTGGAAACCCGGTCCCCCAGCCATCCGGCAGCGGGCGACGATCCGGCTTTTCCGCTCGCTGACCGGCAGTCCGGAGTTAGTCCGTTTTTTTGGTGTTCAGAAATCGGATGCAGACCGGTGTCGGGCAGTAGACCGGCTGACCGCTGGCTGTCAGGCGACCCGTTGTCGGGTGGATTTTGAAGACGGTGATGGAATCGGACTTCTGATTTTCGGCCAGCAGGAATTTTCCGGAGGGGTCGAGGACAAAATTGCGGGGTTCCTGGCCACCCGTTTTGATAATCTCGACCCGCTTCATTTTGCCGCTGTCCAAAATTTGGTACACGGCGATCGAATCATGGCCACGATTGCTGCAGTAGAGGAACTTTCCAGTGGGATGAATCCGGACTTCCGCGCAGCTTTTTCGCCCTTTGAATTCGCCAGGCAGGGTGGGTAGTGTCTGCAACGACTCGAATTTCCCGCTTTGCGGGGCGTAGGAAAGGGCGGAAACGGTTGCATTCATCTCGTTCAGCAGGTAACCGAATCGTCCATTGGGATGAAAAACAAAATGCCGTGGCCCCGCACCGGGGGTTTCGCTGTGCTCGGCAACCCGAATCAGTTTTCCGGCATTGGTCAGGCGGTAGGTGATCAGCTTATCGAGTCCGAGGTCGGCCGCGACCGCATGGTTGTTTTTGGCATCGAGGTTGATGGAGTGGGCATGGGGTCCCTGTTGCCGGGGAGTAACGCTGGACCCCTGATGCTGAACCAGGAAACTCTTTTCGCCCAGCGAGCCATTGGCCAGGATCGGAAGGGTCCCCACATTGCCGCCCACGTAGTTTGCGAAAAGCACCTGTGTCCCTTCCCGGTTCACCACCAGGTGGCAGGGAGCACCCCCGCGGGAGGGCCGTTCATTCAGGAGGGTAAGCCTTCCCGTTTCCGGTTGAATCGAGAAGGCCGCTACCGAGCCACTTTTCTGACCTCCGTAATCGGTGGTTTCGCCGACGGCATAGAGATGACCGTTTCCGGGATGAATGGCCAGGAAAGAGGGATTGGTCATTTCGGCAACCAGCTCGGGCTTGGAGACTTTACCCGTCTCGGTGTTCAGGGTGGCACTGTAGATTCCACGGCTTTGGCCCCCTGTGTAAGTTCCGACAAAAAATCGAATTTCCTCTGCCGAACAAAAGTGGATCTGCCCTGCAAACGCCAGCAGCAGAAAAAAGAAAAGGAACCGGGTTGGGAAATTCATGATGGCCTTACCTGTCGTGCTAAAATCTGGAAAGATGTTCCTGAGTCTTCGTGGCTTTTTCATCCTATTGATATCATTGCCAACCCCCGCCGGTATTTCCATATGACCGCCTCTGTTGAACCTGAAAATGGCCGGATCGCCGAAACGGAACTGTCCGTTTACTGTGAGCAAATCGCCCAACAGGCCAAGGTGGCTTCCCGGCAACTTACCTCGCTGGAGGGGCAGCGGATCGACGACTGGTTGAGAAAGTCAGCCAGTCAACTGGAGGAACAGGTGGACCGGATCTGTGAAGCGAACCGGACTGATATTGCCCGCAGCGGGGAGCTGGGCCTGAGTGATGCCCAGGTGGACCGTCTTCGACTGGATCCGCAGCGGGTCAGCGGCATTGCGGATGGAATGCGGAATATCGCCAATCTGGACAGCCCGGTGGGGGAAATCTTTGAATCCAGCCTTCGTCCCAACGGGCTCCTGGTCAACAAGGTCCGGGTCCCGCTGGGTGTGATCTTTTTCATCTACGAGTCGCGACCCAACGTAACAGCGGACGCTGCAGCGATCGCCATCAAGAGTCGCAACGCGATCATCCTGCGGGGGGGCAAGGAGGCAGCCAGTTCAAGCCAGGCGGTTGTGGAGATCCTGCAAGAGAGTGCCCGCACATTTGCCATTCCCGAAAACGCGATTCAGTTGGTAGCGACCGCGGACCGGGACGCCGTGGATCATTTCCTCTGCTTGAACCAGTACATTGACCTCACCATACCTCGGGGAGGTGAGGCCCTGATCCGTCGTGTTTCGGAACAGGCGACGATGCCGGTCATCAAGCACTTTTCCGGGAATTGTCACGTGTATGTCGATCAGTTCGCCGACCCCGGCAAGGCGATGGACATCGTCATCAATTCCAAGTGCCATCGACTGGGTGTCTGCAATGCTGCCGAATCCCTGCTGGTTCACCAACAGGTTGCCCCGCAGCTGCTGCCCGATCTGCTGAAACGCCTGGGTGAACAGGGCATTCGAATCCTGGGAGACGAAGAGGTCTGCCGGCTGGATAGCCGGGCGGAACCGGCAAGTGAGGAGGATTTTCGGGCGGAATTTCTCGATGCCATTTTGTCGGTGGCGGTAGTGCCGTCGGTGCAGGCGGCCATCGATCACATCAACCGCTATGGATCGGGGCATACGGACTGCATCGTTTCGGAAAACACACTGGCCATCAGTCAGTTCACGCGACAGGTCGACAGCGCGGCGGTCATGGTGAACGCCAGCACCCGGTTCAACGATGGCGGTGAATTCGGACTGGGGGCAGAAATCGGAATCAGCACCGACAAATTTCACGCCCGGGGTCCCTGCGGACTCAAGGAACTCACGACCTACAAATTCATCTGTGTGGGCCAAGGGCAGACCCGCTGACCCGGATGGTGGACTCCTGCCGGTTGGGGATACGTTCCCTGCCCGGCTCTTCCAGGCCTTCCGAGGGGTGGAGTCCGGTTGTCCGGTGGTTTTGATCGGGATTCATTGCCGGGGTGCGAGATGACTGGCGAGTTGTGCCAGCAGGGGATCAATCGTGTTGGCCTGCAGCTTGTGGGGTGGATCCCAGTCGACCCACAGGTAGCCAGGGTGCTCGGTCAGTTGAATCGGTTTTTCCCGATCGATGTAACCGAGAAAGACCAGGAGCGTCTTGGTGACGGTACGGTTTGCTTCGCCGCTGTAATAGCTGGCTGAAACCGGGTAACGGTTTTCAAAGCAGAAGGAGGCATCGTGTTCAACTTCCGATTTGAGAATCCCGGTTTCTTCCTCCAGTTCGCGAAAGGCAGCCTCCAAATCCGTTTCCCCCGGATCAACATGGCCCTTGGGAAGGTCCAGTCGGTCTGCATGTTTCATGAGTAGAAAACGGGGTTTCGGTGAGCGACAGAGAATCAGAAATCCACTGGAGCGGGGTTGTTTGTCCATTTGCATTCCTTTTCGGCAAGCCCTTGCGGGTCAATAATGGTAGTCGCCAGTAATGGGGCGAGTGGTTCGGCGCCTGAGGAGGTGTTGCACCGCGAGTTTGCAAGGGGATGACCGGTCCCGGGGTTGCCCAACCCGTTTGCCAGAGATGCTCAAATTCCTGATAGAGACTGAAAATTCAAACGATGACCAGAGTATACACACGAACGGGCGATGATGGATGGACGGGCACCTACCAGGGGGAACGACTCCGCAAGGACCACCCGCTGATGGAGGCGATTGGAAGCGTTGACGAGCTGAATTCTGCAATCGGGTTGCTGGGGGCCTTCCTGAAACAGGACCCGGGATCGGGAAACGTGGAAGCGTCAAACGGGATGCCTTTTGAATCACTGTCGGCAGACCTGGAAGATATCCAGAGCCGACTGTTCGACGCGGGTGCCCTGCTGGCTTCGGTTTTCGACCGGGAGCAGTTCCAGCAACTGAGCGGAAACCTGGACCCCGCCCCCCTGGAATCCATGATGGACAGCATGGATTCCAATTTGCCGCCACTGCGTCAGTTTATCCTGCCCGGGGGAAGTCTCACCGCTGCGCAGGCTCACGTTTGCCGTTCGGTCTGTCGACGCGCGGAGCGAACCGTGGTCTCGGTTCAACCGGGTGATTTTTCCGACGGCACGGTCGATTCGCCTGGCTGGATCCAGTTGCTTCAGTACGTCAACCGCTTGGGGGATTTCTTTTTTGTTCTGGGGCGATCCCTGAATCATGCCGCCGGGGGGACAGAAACGGCCTGGTCCGCGACCCGAAAATAAGACCCTTGCCGGTTGAGTTTTCAGGCAGGAGCCAAAAAGGAACCTGCCGCTTTTCCGGACCGGGAAGGGAACGGTGAGGACGGACCGAATACCCGCAAATGAAAAAAGGCTCATCCGGGGATGAGCCTTGATGGATTGGACAATCCAGCTGCCAGTTATTTTCGGAAGTCGTATTCCGGGTTGCTGGTGTCGAAATCGATTTCTTCCAGACCAACATTCATCTTGATGTCGGTGAAGGTGTACTCCTCCTCGAGAACGGGCTCCCCACCTTCTTCCTCGGGCCAAGAGTAGGCAGCGTAGCGGAGTGGAATGTTGTATTGGTCATCGATGAAGATCTTTGCCATGTGGAATTCGAAATGGTCCCGCTTCACCGGGTGGGAAATCCTGATCATGGTGCATTCCCGACCACTGACCTCGGCCATGCGATTGATTTTGACATCGCACTCGTTGTGTTGGCGATCCCGGGTTCCTTTTTCAATCATTCGCAGAACCAGTGTTTCAAAGCCGATCTCGGTCATCGGGTACCGATTGCCCCGCATCGCAAGCATGCCGTCGACGGGTAGATTGAGCTGAATGTTGCCAAGGGCCGTGTATTCATGGACCGTCAGTTTGTCCTTGTTGCGGCCTTTTTGCCAAATCACTTCCCGCCCCTTCATCGCCTCGGGTGCGAGAAATTTCAGGTAGACACTCATGGGTGATTGCTTCATTCCCTCTGCAATCTCGTTGTAGCGGATCTTGAGCTGAATGACTTCCTTGGTTGCCAGCTTGCCGTTGATTCGTTCCCGCTTGTGCATCACCACCGAGTAGTCCTGGATGGTTTCGCGACCATGTTCCAGTCCCATTTTGGCGACGGTGATGGTCGGATCGAGGGGATGGTCTGCCGTTTCAGGCGGATGGTCATTGAAATAATTGCAGATGATATTCGGATTGGAAAATTTTGGATCATTGGCAGTGACCGGCTGACGATCGACAGCCGGAGTTTCCGGAACCTCTTCCAGGATCAAGTCCATGGTCACGCCCGAGGTGTCAACCTCGGGACGATCCGGGGCCGAGACCATCAGGTAGGCGATGACCGATCCGCCGAGGGCACCGGCGGCAATGATTCCCACCAGGATCCACTTCATTCGGCCCGTCAGCCCCTGCTGGACCGGTTGGGTTTGCTTTTCAGTGTTTTGCTGAAAATCGGAATTCATCAAATCGCTTAATCTGAGGTCTGCACTCATTTCATTCTCCATACCAGTTTTTTTCAAATCAACAACCATTGCCGGACATCCGGGAAGGGTGATCATCCATGGCACTCTTCAGCTGCCTGTTGACAGCGGCATCAAACAGTCGCCAGGCGACTGGAAAACGGGGCCTTGTCCTCTGATTTGAACCCAAAAGGAACTCGTACCTTTATCGGAAGGCCGTTAACGGAATGGGGATCTGAATTTGGCGGATTACAAACAAGACATTTTTTTTTTGAACCGCCGGGAGTCAAAACTGGATTTTCCCTGTCAGTCGGCAGATTCCAAGAGATTGTCCCGACAGCCAAACAGCGCCCAGCCGTCAGGGATTACCATTTTTGGCCTCCCAACGGGTGCGGATTCTGCGAAATCACCGTGTTCCACGACGTATCCGATGGGTACCGGACTGTAAACGTCAAAATCAACACTTGATAACCATTGCCGGTTCTAGGGATAATCGGACATGGGAGGGTTCCCGGAACCGTCCCAAAATCGTATCACTCCAACCATTGAGAATTGAATCTATGAGATTTGCAGCGATCGCCGCAGTTCTTGTTTTGCTTGCAGGTCAGGCAAACGGACAAAAACCCGAAGCCAAGCCGTTTGGCAAAACCAAAGATGGCACCGACGTCGAAGTCTACACTTTGAAAAACGACAAGGGACTGGTTGCCCGAATCATGACCCGCGGTGCAACGCTGACTGAGCTGCATGTGCCCGACAAGGACGGTAAGGCTGCTGACGTGATCCTCGGTTTTGATGATGTTTCCGGTTATGAATCCGAAGATAACCAGTATTTCGGCTGCACCACCGGGCGTGTCTGTAATCGAATTGCCAAGGGAAAGTTCACACTTGAGGGTAAGGAATACAGCCTCGCCATCAACAATGATCCGAACCACCTGCACGGTGGTGCGGAAAAAAGCCTCGACAAGGTGGTCTGGAAGGCTCGCCCCTGGGCAGGCAAGAACGGGACCGGCGTGACATTTACCTACACCAGTCCGGATGGTGAGGAAGGGTACCCCGGGAACCTTTCGGTGAAGGTGGCCTACTCGGTTCCCAAGGACAAGAACCAGCTTTCCATTTCCTACACTGCGACGACGGACAAGGCCACACCGGTCAACCTGACCAACCACGCTTATTTCAACCTGGCAGGTGCGGGCAGCAAAACGGTTCTCAATCACCAACTGAGACTGAATGCTGACAAGTACACACCGATTGACGATACGTTGATTCCTACCGGAGAGATTGCTTCCGTGGAAGGAACCGATCTGGACTTCCGGAAAATGACCCGCATCGGAAAAAGGGTCAAAAATTACGATGATACTCCTGCCATCGGCTATGACCACAACTACGTTCTGAATCCACGCGGTGAAGGCAAAAAAATGGTATTTGCAGCAGCTTTGCGGGATCCCAAATCAGGGCGGACCCTCCGGATCCAGACCACCGAACCGGGAATCCAGTTCTACTCGGGCAATTTTCTCAAGGGGCAAAAGGGAAAAGGTGGGATGGCCTATCCTCATCGCAGCGCCATCTGCCTCGAAACCCAGCATTATCCTGATTCCATCAACCAGCCCAAATTCCCCAACACGGTCCTGAAACCGGGCTCGGAATACAAGTCCCAGACGATTCTGCAGTTTGGCGTTGCCAAGCCACAGAAACAAAAGTCGGCCCAGTAGGACGTTGACTCAGGTAGCACACTTTTTCGCAGGCCAGGGAATTCCCTGGCCTTTTTTTTGCAGTCGGGTTGGCCCTGGAAAAAAGGACCCCCGGTCAAGCGGCTTGCCTAGAGGCTGACGCCAACGGTTCTCGAGATCGTTTCCAGGGACTCGACAACTTCCTGGTTCAGCGGGATCCCATCTCTGCTGCGGTCCTCGATTGCCTGCTCTTCGGGTTCCCCCGGTACCAGAACGGGAGCCGAGTCATCGATCGGATCGGCCCCGCGGAAGGTCTCGACCCAGGACCGGATTCGCTCGGTATAGGTCGGGAGATCGGTAAACGCCTCGACCTGGAAGGCACCAAACAAATGTCCCAGACCGCCGCCAAACAGGGGCTGGGGAGAAGATTCGGGCAGCATGAAATGAGGCCCAAATGGCCCAAAGGCCGAGTCGCCCAGCACACCGGAAAGCAGGTCGGTCATCGCGCACAGGCAGTAACCCTTGTGCACACCATGTTCTTCCAGTGATCCGATCGGCAGCATGGAATACGGCTTTTCTCCCCCGATATCAAATGGATTGGTGGTGTGCTCTCCCTTTTCGTTGAGCGCCCACCCGACCGGGATGTCCCGTTTTTCCCGCTTGGCAATCTCGATTTTTCCATAGGCAACATTACTGGTCGCCATGTCGATCAGGATCGGAAAACGGCCCGGATTGGGGATCGCAACGGAAAAGGGGTTGGTACCCAGCATCGGTTGGCTGGAGCGGGCGGGTGCGACCTGCGACGTGGCATTGGACATTGCCCAACCCACCAGCTGCCGGTCCGATGCCAATTTGGTGTAGTAACCGGCGATGCCGAAATGATTCGAATTTCTAACGCTGACCCAGGCGGTTCCGTTGTCAGCCGCTTTTTGGATACACAGTTGGTTAGCCACTGGTGCGACCATGATACCCAGGCCTCCATTTCCATCCACCAATGCCGTGGAACCGGTTTCCCGGGTCACCCGAATTTCAGGATTGGGAGGTGCCAACCCGTTTTTCAGCCATTTCACATAGATCCAGAGCCGCGCGATACCGTGCGAGTCGATTCCCCGCAAGTCACTTTCATTGAGAACCTCCGCTCCCCGGTTCGCGTTTTGTTCACTGCAACCGAGTCGGAGAAAAACGTTTCTGGAAAAACGGAACAATTGTTGATGATCAAACCGGGTCGACTGGTTCATGCAACTTTGGAACGGTAATGGGAAAAAAGAACTTGAAAACCGACAATCTTAAGCGAACCGAACGATTCTCGCATCTCTGCAGAGCGTTAGAATGGAAGAAGTGATTTGCTTCCAAGATGAAACCCGGGAAAAAGAAGCGATGTTGAATTTCAGACGGATTCACAGATTTTGGCTGATTGGCCTTGTGATACCGGTTTGCCTGGCGGGAGCACCGGTTCCCGGTTTGACCCAGCAGGGAAAAAAACCGGGTTTGGATCGTCCTGCGGCCGGAGCTTCTTCCGGGTCCGGCAAGGAATCAACTGCCGAAGTGGAGGCCCGGCGAATGGTCTCCGAGTTGGAGGCCAGGATCAAAAAACAGAAAGAGGAGCTGGAATTGCTGAAGCTTTTTGCCAGTTCACTCGCCGAAATCGAACGGAGTTACGTCGAGAAAGTCGATCGGCGAAGATTGATCGAGGCAGCCATTGACGGCATGCTCAGTGACCTTGACCGCTATTCGGATTACATACCGCCGCAGGAACTGTCGGCTTTTCAGACCGACATTGAATCCCGGTACGGGGGAATCGGGATTCGCGTGGTCAAAAAGCCGAAAGACGAATTTCTCACGATCATCACACCCATCCTTGGTTCCCCTTCCTACGAAGCGGGAATCCCGGCGGACAGCTGGATGGTGCGGATCGATGAAAAGGAGGCGGCTGGGATCACGGTGAAACAGGCGATCGAAAAAATCAAGGGAGAGATCGGGTCGGAGGTTCGGATCACAACCCGCGACAAACAAAATGGTGAGGAACGGGAGTTCCGGGTTCGCCGTGCGATTGTGCAGGTCAGAACGGTGCTTGGTGACCAGAGGTTGGCAACGGATGAATGGGATTATTTTCTTCGGGATCGTCCCGGACTTGCCGGAGAAAAAATAGGCTACGTGCGCCTGAACAGTTTTGGGCGGCAGACCAGCCGCGAACTGCGGACCGCTCTGGACTGGTTGCAGGAGGGGGGAATGCGGGGCCTGATCCTCGACCTGCGTTTCAACCCCGGTGGTCTGCTTTCTGCGGCGATCGAGGTTGCCGATCTTTTTGTTGACCGGGGACTGATCGTAAGGACCGAGGGTCGAAATGCCCAACCCAAAAAATGGATGGCCAAACGGACGGGAACGCTAACCGGTTTCCCCATGGTGGTCCTCGTCAATGATCGGAGCGCCAGCGCCAGTGAAATCGTGGCAGCCTGCCTGAAGGATTCCGGCCGGGCACCGGTGGTTGGGGAGAGGTCGTTCGGAAAAGGGAGCGTGCAGAACATCATTCAGCTGGAAAAAGGGAAGAGCGTCATGAAACTGACGACCGCTTCCTATTACCGGCCAAATGGCAAGAACATCAATCGGTTGCCCCAGCATACCGGGAAAGACGATTGGGGGGTGCGTCCCTCACCCGGCTACGAGGTGGTGATGGATGACACCGAGCAGAGGGAATATTTTCTTTTTCGACAGGAGCGGGATGTGATTCGAAAAAAAGAGGCAGTCGACCCAAAAGAAAAATTCAGGGATCGTCAATTGGATAAGGCGGTTGAATTTATCCTGCAGAAAGTTAAAAAATGAAACCCGTCCGGGTTGTCCGGCAATCATCCGCGGATTCACCGGCGGTACCTGCTGACAGCGTTTCCGCCCGGCAGGCTGACAGGGTGGCCGATCTGCTTCGCAAAAGTTGCTGAGATTTGCAATTCGTCAATCCTGTGGTTCCTGTATCCAGTCCTGGCAGCAGTTTGGCCAAGCGCAGCCGGTGACCGCTTCCATGCCATCTCACCCTCCTTTACCTCAAAACATGAATTTCCTGACCATTGAAACCACCTGTGACGAAACCGCGGCTGCCATCGTAACGGACGAGCTGGAGGTCCTTTCATCGGTTGTGGCCTCACAGGAGGACCTGCATCAACGGTTTAACGGGGTGGTGCCCGAGATTGCGGCGCGGGCACACGTCGAGCGTATCCTGCCGGTGATCGATGAAACCCTCGCCCGGGCCCAGCTCCAATGGTCGGACCTGGAGGCCATCGCCGTAGCCAACCAGCCCGGTTTGTCAGGTTCCCTGCTGATCGGTCTGTCGGCGGCCAAGTCGATTGCCCTCGCGGCTGGCCTGCCATTGATCGCAGTCAATCACCTGCATGCCCACATTTACGCCTGCAGAATTGCAGCCGGAAAAGAGATCTTTCCCTGCCTGGGGTACATCATCAGCGGAGGACACACCAATCTCTTTCACTGCACTTCGGCCATTGAGTTCGAGCATCTCGGGGGAACCATCGATGATGCCGCTGGAGAGGCCTTTGACAAGGTAGCCACGATGCTCGGTTTTCCCTATCCCGGTGGTCCGCATGTTTCCCGGGCGGCTGCGGAGGGGAACCGGAAGGCCTTCAGGTTCCCGAGGACGTTTTTGAATGACCCGGAGCGAATCCAGTTCAGTTTCAGCGGGCTGAAAACGGCTGTACTCTACCAGTTGCTTGGCCCGGGGCAGTCGGATCTTTCACAAATCGACATCGATGACCGGCAGCGTGTGGACGTGGCCGCCAGCTTTGAGCAGGCGGTTGTGGATTGCCTGGTTGGCAAGGCCTTTCATGCAATTCGTAAAACCGGTCTTCAGCGCCTTTGCGTTGGAGGAGGGGTGGCCGCCAACCGGTACCTGAGATCGGAACTGGAGAGCCGTTGTGCCGAGGAAGGGGTTGAGTTGCACATCGCGCCGCTCAATCTCTGTACCGATAACGCGGTCATGGGAGCCATTGCCGTGGAGCGATACCGGGCTGGACTTTTCGAAGAACTTGACCTGGACATCGTGGCTGGCCTGATGAGGTAGTGCCCGCACGTGATTGAGCATTCGAGGGGACTGGCCTATGCTGGATTTTCGTCAGTTGTGCCAGGATGTCCTTCGACCCGGGCCTGGCGAAAGTGACACGGACCAGCCTGTTTAACCAGGGATTCCGATCCACGGCCGTTCTGGCAGCGTAGGAACCATTGATCCGTTTCTTTTAAAACCAAAAAGCCTGGAATGCCGCTGTCCCGAATCATGAACCTCCCCAAATGGTTGATCCTGCCGATTTCCACCTTCCTGCTGTTGCTGGCTGCCGGTTGTGAACAAAAGGGAGACGTTCCGAAAAATTCAACCAGCCAGGGATCCGCGACGGATAAGTCCGGCAGCAACGATTCTGACCAACCCCCGTTTTTCCAGGACGTGACCGACCTGGCGGGTCTCGATTTTCAGCATGCTGTGGGAACGCCCGGAAAATACCATTTTCCGGATATCATGGTCGCCGGGTGCGGTGTTATCGACTACGACAGAGATGGTTTGCTGGACCTGTTGTTGGTGGACAGTGGTGACCTCGACACGGTTTTTTCCGGGCAACGGACGAACAGGGGGACCCGAAGGAACCGTCTTTATCGTCAGCACCCGGCGGGGAAGTTCACCGATGTGACCGGGCAGGTCAAGTTGTCCGCCCTGGGGTATGGCTGCGGTGTGGCGATCGGCGACGTCAACAATGACGGGTACGACGATCTCTATTTTTGCAACTTTGGTGAGGACCGGCTGTTTCTCAACGAACAGGGGAGTTCCTTTCGTGAAGTGACCCGGGATGCCAACCTGCGGAACTCGTCCTGGGGCTCCTCTGCAACTTTTTTTGACTTTGACGGGGACGGCAGATTGGACCTGTTTGTCACCAACTATGTCAGTTACATCGCGGAGACCAATTGCGCCAACGCCGGGGATCCCGAGGATTACTGCAGCCCCAGGGTCTTTGAGGGAACGGTGGACAAGCTCTACCGGAATATTTCCGCCGCTGGCAAAATCCGGTTCCAGGATGTGACCCGGGAGATGGGGATCGCGGAAAAAAAAGGACCCGGCCTGGGTGTGATTGCGCGGGATTTCAGCGGGGATGGCTTTCCCGATCTGTACGTTGCCAACGATGGTCACGAGAACTTTCTCTGGATCAATGATTCCGGAAAAGGATTCTCCGAGGAAGCTGGCCAGCGGGGTTGCGCGATGGGCCTCAAAGGTCAGGCCCAGGCTGGTATGGGGATCGCTGCGGAGGACGTCGATGGCAACGGGGTGCTGGATATTGTCGTGACCCACCTGAGTGGAGAAACCAATGCGACCTACCTGGGAAACCGGACCGCGAACAGCAACCTGTTTTTTGTTGAATCGGCATCGTCCCGGGGCGTGCAGCGGATCAGTCGGCCCATGACCGGGTTTGGTATCGGGTTGCCGGACCTGGACAACGATGGCGATGTTGACATGTTGACGGTCAACGGACGGGTGACTCGTCGGAATCGCCAGCCGGCTGGTGATTTCTGGAGTGATTACGCGGAACGCAACCAGATCTCACTCAGCCAGGATGGAAGGTTCGAGGAGTATTTTTCAGACGGTGACGGCTACCTCGCTGACGTGGGTGTCAGCCGGGGACTGTGCCTGCTGGATTTCGATAATGACGGCCGCATGGATTGCCTGGTCACCAACACGTCAGGGCGGGCAAGATTGTACCGGAATGTTTACGGGAGTTCGCTCAACTGGGTCGGGGTCCGTGCCGTGCTGCCCGCCGAGGGGGGGCGAGTTGCCCTGGGGGCCGAAATCGAGCTGGTTACCGAAGGGGGACCGGTACGGAAAAAAATCGTGCATTCCGATGGCAGTTACCAGTCCGCGGGGGATACACGGGTTCATTTTGGCATTGCTTCGGCTGACACAATTTTGGAAATCCGGGTTCGCTGGCCCGACCAAAAGCTGGAGGCTTTCGATACAATAGAGATCAACACCTATCAAACCCTGGCCAAGGGTTCCGGCAGGATGTTGCAATGATAAGGTTGCAATGAAACCCCGACCGCGGTCGTAAGCTCAGCTTGGATCGTTTGTGTTGCAGCGACAGATGTTTTCGGTGTGTTGATTCCTGTTTTGTTGATTCATATTGGGTCCATTCACCGGTTCCTGGCTGCAGAAGATTTTTTCCTCCACCGTCATATCCGATTTACCTATGATCTTTGTAAAGAAATCGGGAAAGCAAAGGGCAGGGCGGATCAAGGTGGTTCTCCCGGCAATCGGGGTGATCACCATCGCCATGGTGGGTTGGCTTTATTTCTCGGCAGGTGGTGAGAATAAGAACCTGTTTGGGCGGATGCCCGAGGTGGATACCTCATTGCTTTCCGGGCGAGCCCGCAAAATGTTTGACTCCTGTGTGGAGTCGATTCGTCGGGATCCCCGCGATCCGGCCGCCTGGGGCTTGATGGGGCGGGTGTGCCTGGCCCACCATTTCCCGGAACCGGCTGGCGAGTGTTTCGGAGTGGCTTCGGAACTGGATCCCGGGAATTACGAGTGGCTTTACTGCCAGGCCCTGGCCGCGGAAGGCCAGTCCGAAGAACAGTACAGAGCCAACCTGGAAGCTGCTATCCAGCTTTGCCAGGACTCCAATGCCTCCACCCTCAAATGCGCTCTGGCAGAAACGCTGTTTGATGCCGGCGAGTTTTCTGCGGCGGAATCACTGCTTCACGAAGTCCTGGCCAACGAACCGGACGCTCCCCGTGCCAACATGCTGCTGGCCCGCATCTACCTGAGTGCCAATGAGGTGCAAAAGAGCAAGAGTTGTGCCGATCGGGTGATCGTCCGGGAGCCAGAGCGGCAGGAAGCGTTGAGGCTGTTGTCCCAGCTCTATTCACGACTCGGGGATTCTGCCCGAGCCAATCAGTTCGCGGTCAGGGCGAATCAGCCCGGCAGCTACGATCGGGCGTGGCAGGATGAAATCAGGCAGAAGATTTTCGACCTGCGAAAAGATGTCAACAAGCTGGTCAACGATGCGCTGCAGCTTCCGCCCCAGCAAATCGAGGAACGGATTCGCATCCTCACAGATGCGGTCAAAGAAGAGCCCCAGGAGCCCAACTGGCACGGCTTTCTCGGCCAATCGCTTTTGCAGGTCAGGCAGTTTGCGGCAGCCGAAAAGGTCTTGAAAAACGGCGTGCGGCTGCACCCGCAATCATCGGTTTTGCATTACACGCTGGGCCTGGTTTACCTGAACCAGGCCAAAAACGTTGAAGCCATCCAAGAGTTGGAAAAAGCGGTCAGCATCAAGCCCGACTATGATGTGGCGCTCTTGAACCTTGGAATTGCCTACCGGGAAAACAAGCAGCTTTCCCTCTCTTTGACGGCCCTGCAAAAATCAATCGACATCCTTCCCGGCAACCTCAAGTCCCATCTCAATCAGGCGTTTACCCTGGAACTTGCCGGCGATGAACCGCGAGCCATCGAGGCGTACCGGCAATGTTTGAAACTGGATCCGCAATCCGCGGAGGTGTTGTTCCTGCTCGGCAAAATTCTGGCCAGGAATGAGAAAACCCGTCCCGAGGCCAGGCAGCTGTTGCAGCAGGCGATCGATCGGGAACCAAGGCTTGAAGAAGCCCGTCAATTGCTGGAATCGCTGGGTTCACCCTGCGGCTGAGGCGACCCCTGAATTACGAAAACTCCCTGGAAATCAATACAAAAAAATGTACCTCACGAGATACGCCCTCCTTTTGCTGCCTTGTTTGCTCCTCCTGTCCGCTGGACGTTCGACGGCCCTGGTTGGCGAAGAACAGGCGCCGCAGGAAAAAGTGACCCTGAAAATCCAGTTACCTGGCAACAAGGAGATCCTGGTCGACGATATTCCCCATCGGGAGAAGATGACGGTGCTGGACGTGCTCAACCATGCCAAGGAAAAAAAGAAGATTCGCTTCGTTTATCGCGGTAAAAATACGACCGCTTTCCTGACTTCGATCAATGGAATCAAGAACCGGGGAGCAGGGGGAGACAACTGGATTTTTCGGATCAACCGGAAGCTGGGAAACAAAAGCTTCGCAATTTCCACGCTGAAAGCGAACGATGAAGTCACGTGGACTTTCGGAAAGTATCGCCCTTAGATTACCATGGCGTTGTGGCTGGAAAATGTCACAGTCGCCGGAACGGGTGACCCGAAGGACCTGCTGTGCGGGTTACCAGCGGGTGACGAGTCGATACGGGCAGCCAGGGTGGCCACCAGCAGGAATCGGCCACTAGCAGGAATCGACTACCTGAAGGGATCTCCTTTCAAAGCCACCGCCTGAACCGTCCCTGCGTCAAAGCGTTCATCCCAACTTGGACTCCAGGCTCAACATGTCTGATCGAATCAAAATCACTTTTTTCTTTCTCCTGGTCATGCTGGGCGTGGCCCTGCGGTACTGGTTTCGAGAGGTGCCCAATTTTGCTCCTGTTGCAGCGATTGCCCTGTTTGCCGGCTTCCTCTATCGCCACTGGTTGGTTGCGGTTGCAGCACCGCTGGCGGTCTTGACCATCACCAACAGCCAGTTGGGAGGATACGAAAGCTGGGCGGTGATGATCTCTGTCTACGCCTGCCTGCTGTTGCCCGTCTTTGTGGCACGAAAATTCCTGCCATCCGCTTCCAATCGGGCCGCTCCTTTACCCGCACTGATTGGTTGTTCGCTGGTGGGCTCGCTGCTGTTTTTCCTGGTCACCAATTACACCTCCTGGTTGTACTGGTACCCCGGAACGCCGGACGGTTTCCTCCAGTGCTACACCGCGGCACTCCCTTTTTTCCGTTACACGCTCATGGGGGATCTTTTTTTCTGCTCCCTGTTTTTCGGAGCGCATGCCCTGGTTGTCCGCCTTGCGCACAGCCCGGTCTCCACGCGGGATGAGCTGGTTTTGTCACGCTAGTCAATCCTGACCCTGGTTTGCCCCGGACGGGGAGGATGCTCTCAATGGGAGCAATTCACATCTTGGCCGCCGTCCAGCCAGTTGGACGGACCCTGTTCGGATGAGTTGACCTGACAAAGGTAATGCGACCGGGTATCGCCGGAGGGCAGGCGTTTGCGACGGTGGATCATCTTTGAAAGATCGGCAAAAAGGCTGAGTCAAGGAGCAGCATGATCGTGCAGCAGGAGGTGACATAGATGGGGGCCACCTCTCCCTCCCAGGAACCATCGCCCCGCTGCGACTTGACCAGCCTGCTGTAAAGGCGGTCACGAAACGGGGCCCATTCTTGCTTGCCCTGGCGGTAGACCACCTGCGCGTAGTAGAGGTAGGTGTAGTGCCAGTGACCCCAGGTCTGCTCGTCGGACAACGCATGCAGGTTTCTTTTCGCATATTTCCACATCTGGGGCACATGCTCGCTATCAGCTTGCCCGGCATTGTAGAGGGTCGCAAGGGAAGCGGCGGTGATCGCCGGTCTCGAGCGACCGAGGTGTTCCCTGGAAGAGCTGTAGGCGATTCCGCCATCCTTGTTTTTACAGGCGTAAATGTACTTGATGGCATTGTCGATGACCGAACGGGGCACCTTGATACCGCTGTTGCGGCAGCCCCTCAGTCCCTGGACCTGTGTGATGGTGGTAGAGCCTTCATCAAAATCATTTCCCTCCTTGGCGCTGAGATAGCCCCAGCCGCCGGCCCGGGTCTGCGCGTTGACGCTGAACCTGACCGCTGCCCGCAGTGCATCGATCAGTTCCTTTCGACGCTGTTGGGATTCTTCTTCACCAAGGACCTGGGAAAGAAAAAGCATGGCAAAGCCATGACCGTAGGTATAGCGATCATCGGTTTTCGGGTTTCCAATCAGACCATTTGTTTTGACCTGGGAAAGGAGGAAATCGGCTGCCAGGCTGATTTGCCTCGCGTAGGGACCCTGGGTGGTTGTGGAACCGGAACAGGTCAATGCCAGGCCCGCCAGTGCCGTCATCGCCGCGTAGTAGGTTCCCTCTGCGTTCCAGTGCCCCAGTCGGGACTGCGTGCCAGCGATCCAGTCCAGGCCTTTCTTCCTGGCACTCTCCACCTGTTTTCTCAGGGAGGCAGTCATCGGCAAATCGTCTGCCAGGACACACGGTTTGAAAGCCGGGGAAAGTACTGGAAGGCAGAGGGGAAGCTGACGAAGCGACCGGAGGTGAAAAGTGCGGCGGTGCATTCAGAACGGATTCAAACTGAAGGAGACGCCCTGCACTATAGCAGATCGAACCAGATATGAATCGGGCAAAAGAATTCCCCCGGTGGAAACCGCAGGATCGGGACGCGCGTCATACAGGGACGCCCAGTGTCGTTCCGACTCATGATGAGCGGTGAGGGTTAAACCTGTTCCCGAAAGGTATAGAAACTGACAACGGCCAAGCCTCCGCCACCGAGCGTAAAGACCGTATCAAGCAACATCGAATATCCCTTGAGCGGGGAATACTCGTTCATGCCTGCGAAACCCAGGACCAGATCTGACAGAAACAGCAACAAAACCAGGATGCCACAAACCATCCCGATGATGCACAAAACCTTTTGCATTAGGTGTATCCTCAACGATGCATACCATGGGCAGGAATGCCGAAGGTATTTCGTTAGTATAATTCAGGCTTGACCCGTGTCACGTCCATCGGTCCCGATCGGCCCTCATTGTCGGAAAAATGCGGATTTGAAGCCAAATTGGCCCGATCTTGCCGGTTTTTCCAATATTCTTGTTCAGGTTTCCTGCCAGCTCAACGATCGTAGCAGGAACACAGATTGGTTGATACCAGATGTCCATCCTATCCAGAGAATCGCATTCCGCCAGCCAGCCAAGCGTTGACTGGGAGGCTTACCGAGCTGCTTATTTTCCCATTGCCCGGAAGCTGCGCTATTTTGATCATGCGGCGGTTTCTCCCCTTTGCCAGCCCGCCCATGACGCAATCAGGAACTGGCTCACCGAGGCGACCGAATGTGGGGATACCGTTTGGCCCGACTGGGCGAGGCGCCTGGAGGTCATCCGCCAGACCGCTGCAGACCTCGTCAATGCCCAGGTTTCGGAGATTGGTTTTGTCCCCAGCACCACCTTCGGGATTTCGATTGTCTCGGAGGGGATCCCCTGGCAAAGGGGCGATAATGTGGTCCTGCCCTCCGGGGAATTTCCCTCCAACCTGTTTCCCTGGAAACACCTGGCGGACCGGGGTGTTGAGCTGAGGATCGTGGAAACGGGCAAGCACGGTGAGTTGAAACCCGAACAGATTGACCAGGCCTGCGACCGCAAGACCCGCCTGGTCGCCTGCAGCTGGGTCGGCTATGCCACTGGGTATCGAATCTGCCCACGTCAGCTGGCGGAAATTGCCCATGCCCATGGCGCGTACTTCTTCCTGGACGCTATCCAGGGACTGGGAGTGTTCCCGCTCGATGTCAGGGAATCGGGTGTCGATTTTTTTTCCGCAGATGGACATAAGTGGCTGATGGGCCCCGAAGGTGCCGGCCTTTTCTTTTGCCGCCACGAACTGCTGGACGAACTGCGACCCTGCGTGGTGGGCTGGAACAGCGTGCAGAATTCGTACGATTTTGGCAAGAGCGAGCTTCGGTTCAAGGAATCGGCCAGCCGGTTTGAAGCGGGTACCCAGAACATGTCGGGCCTGTTGGGAATGGGAGCAAGCCTGGACCTGATCGTGCGGACGGGGGTTACTGCAAGCCAGTCACCGGTGGGAGAGAGGGTGATCGAACTGACTCGCAGCTACGGGGAAAAACTGGAGAAAATCGGGTTTCGAAGTCATTGTTCGACCGAAACCGCTCATCGCTCGGGCATTCTGTCAGTTTCCAAACCGGGTACTGATCCGGCGGCAGTGCGGGCTCACCTTTTGCAAAGGGGGGCTGTGACCAGTGTCAGGAAAAACCTGCTCCGCTTCAGTCCTCATGCCTACAATAATGAACAGGATATCGAGTTAACCATCGAATCCCTGCGTGACCTTTGACGGCAGGCAGGCAAAGTGCTGTAATAGCCGGCAAGTTTCCCGGCAGTTGGGGGAAAGCGACCCGGCGGAGAGTGAGGCTCAAGCCACGGCGATCAAGTTTTCCCATCGACGGAAATCGACTACAACAGAATTTGAGATTCAGAATCCCGTCACCCCTGACCTGGTCCCACCAGAATTTCATGTCCGAAAAAACCGCCGTTTACACTGGTTCTTTTGACCCCGTCACCCTTGGGCACGTCAATGTGATTGAACGTGCTGCCCGGCTGGTGGACCGTTTGATCGTCGGTATCGGTATCAACGTTGAAAAAAAATCGCTCTTTACCACGCAGGAACGCCTGGACCTGCTTCGCGAGGTGACCCGGGATTTTTCAAACGTGGAAATTCGCACCTTCACTGGCCTGGCAGTGGATTTCGTCAGTGATTGCGGTTCGCAGGTCATGATTCGGGGCGTGCGCCCCCTGACAGATATTGCGGGGGAATTCACGATGTTGATGGCCAACCGTCAGCTGGATCCAGATATCGAGACCCTGTTTTTGATGGCAGATGAGGAATACGCTCATGTCTCGAGTACCCTGATCAAACAGATCACCCCGCTGGCCAGCGATGAGAAACTGTCCCGGTTTGTGCCCCGGGAAATCATCCCGCTGTTGAGAACCAAGATTCCGCCCAGGTGAACCGCGGTCAACGGTTTCCAGGATGCAGGTGTGCCGGATTCCGGCATTTCAGGGTCTCCCGAAAGGTGCCCTGCCGATGGGCCAAATTTCCCCGAATTGCTTCAGGCTGTGGGTTGGCTCAGTGATTCGGTCAGCTTTCCATCCAGCTCAGAGGATAGCCCGGGTCGTCCAGTTGCAGGGCTTGGGGAGTGAGGTGCAATTTGCGTTCGGTATCGAACATGACTGCCATTTCCTCGGTTCGCTGGGCATCCATGCTTGCCAGGATGGTTCCCGGGTGCGGTCCATGGGGAATCCCGCCGGGGTGATAGGTCAGTGACCCGAGATCCACCCCTCGCCGGGAACCGAACTGACCGTCGACATAGAACAGGACTTCATCGGCCTCGACGTTACTGTGTGCATAGGGCACCTTGATGGCCTCCGGATGGTGATCGAGGTAGCGGGGGGCAAAGGTACAAACCACGAAACCGCGGCACTGAAACGTCTGTTGAACGGGAGGTGGTAGATGTACCGTCCCGGTCAGGGGTTCGAAATCCCAGGCATTAAAAGTGTAGGGGTAGAGAAAGCCGTCCCAGCCAATCACATCAAAGGGATGGTGGGGCATCGTGATCCTGGAAAAGCGGTTGCCGTCCTTGACCAATATTTGTGTATCGCTTTCCTGGTCCCGTGTCAGCAGTTCTCCTGGAGCGTGAAAATCCCTTTCCCCGTAAGGGCTGCCCAGAAGCAGCTGTCCATCGGCATTGAGATACCTTGCCGGAATTTCTACCGGACTCATGCACTCCAGTACGAGGTGGTCCTCGGCTTCGATATCGTCAGATTGAAGGCTGTAGGTAGTGGTGCGGGGGATGACGATGTAGTCTCCCCTGCGGTAGGGGAGAACGCCGTAAGGCGTTTCGAGGGTCCCCGAACCGTTGTGTATAAAAAGGATCTCGTCCGCAGCAGCGTTCCGATAAAGCGTCTGTTGCTGGCTGGCAGGTTTGCTCCGCCAGCATACCAGGTCCTGGTTGAACATCAGGGGAACCCGTCCCGCAATAGGGTCCCCGCTGCGAGGCAGTTCCTGCGAACGGAGATGATGGGGTTGCAGCGGCAGTCCTCCCACCGGTTCAAGGGAAATGGATCGTTCGTACTCGACTCCGCGACAGCGGGTCGGCGGCCTTTTATGGTAGAGAATGCTGTAGGCTCGGCTGAATCCGACCGTGGTCACGACATGCTCGTAGGCAATTCCCTCTCCGAGAAAGCTCTGTTTCTTTTCTACCGGAAACCGAATGTGGCGTTTGGGCGGAATGGATCCGAGGCTGCGATAGACCGGCATGACAGATTCGTTTTCCGTGAAAAAAAGAGCAGGTTAAATCGACTTGTCCGCAGTTGCGGCATTCGGCGTGTGGGAGCGAGACGAACCAGCGACAGTCGGGGTCAGAGCGAGCCCCTCTTTTCCTGCTCCCGTTCGATCGCTTCGAAAAGCGCCTGGAAGTTCCCCTCGCCGAAACCGACCGAGTTTCCGTGACGCTGGATGATTTCGTAAAAAAGGGTCGGGCGCTCGAAGATGGGTTTGGTGAACAACTGTAAAAGGTACCCATCTTCGCGGTCGCGATCCACCAGGACTGCAGCCCGCTGAACCTCTTTCAGATTTTCCCGGATCGTTCCCACCCGGTCCGGAAGGGCCTCGTAGTACGTATCGGGGACTTCGAGAAATTCAGCTCCCTGCTTTCTCATGGCCAGCACGGTGTCGATGATGTTGGAAGTCAGGAGGGCAATGTGCTGGACACCGGCTCCCCGGAATTCATCGAGGAATTCCTGGATTTGGGAATTGTCGCTGGAGGGTTCGTTGATCGGCAGACGAATGTAACCCTCCACGTCACCAACGACTTTGCTCATCAGGGCACTCCGCCCGGTTTTGATATCAAAGTGTGCCGTTTCATCAAAGCCAAACACCTTTGCGTAATAGTCGACCCACTGGTCCATGTCTTCCACGTTGGCGACGATGTGGTCGATCATCATCAGGTGGATTTCCCCTGATTCGACGCCGCCCGCTTCATTGCGAAAACCGGGAAGAAACTGCCTGCCATTCCGTCGAATGAAGGTGTGAACGGTGTCACCGTAGGCCCGGATACTGCCCAGCTCAAAACCTCCCTCGGTACGAACCTCCCGATCCTGCCGGGCCCCGCTTCTGACGGCGGTACCTACCGCCTGTTGGACATCGTCGACGCGAAACGCGATGTCCCTGACACCACAACCGTGGTTATCCACGAAGGAACGGATTTCACGTGCGGTCTCGGAATCGCCATCCGCCTCGACGAAAACAAAATTGACTCGTCCCTGTCCGCAGACAATCGCCTTTTGACCGGGTAACCCGGTTTCGGCGTTGCCGACTGCCCGCCGAAACAGCCCCAGTTGTCGTTCATGGAAGTCGGCCCACTTTTCAACGTCGTCGACGTAAAACTTCAGGTGGTCGATCACCCGGATACCGAGGGGGTTGGTTGTGGAGGTAGAGGTTTCCGCCGATGCAGAGGACATTTTGGACTCCTGATAAGTGTTGCAGACAGTCAACTGGAAAAGGGGAGGTGGTTTCACCCCGGACCCGGGATTTTCAGTTGTGTCCAGATCCCCGAAGAGCTTTTCAGCTGAACGTTTTTTTGGCGATTCGACAAGACCGCTGGACGGTAAAAATCAGCCGTAAAGAAGCATTAGGTTCCTTTATGGATTGATAACGTTGCCGAGGCTGCTGTTGTCCCGCCTGAATTCTAGCGATACCATTTGAAAGCGGAAGTCAATTTGGGGATGGGCATGACAGCATCAACGGAAAATGGGCCGATTGACGGGCTGACAACAACCCGGGCCGCATTTATCGAACAGGCGCAGGCAGCAGGTGAATTGTACATCCACCAGCCCTACGAACTCTACAGCGAGGCAAACCAGAGAACCTGGCAAAGCCTGTACGCCCACCTGCGACCGAAATGGGAGAAGTACGCCAACAGCAAGTTCATGGAGGGGGTGGAGAACCTGATGCTCCAACCGGATGCCATCCCGGTGCTGAGTGACATCAACCGTTTTCTTTCTCCTCTGAGCGGATTCAAGGCCAGGGCGGTTTCGGGATATGTACCCGCCTACATGTTTTTTGATTGCCTTCGCAACCGGAGTTTTCCCACGACCATCACCATACGGGGTGGCGAACAACTCGATTACCTGCCCGAACCGGACATTTTTCATGATGTGGCCGGGCATGTGCCCATGCATACCGATCGAAGATTCTCGGATGTACTGGTTCGGTTTGGTGAGGTCGCCCAGTTTGCCGCGGTTCGGGCCAGGTCGTTGGGGCAGGATGAAACGGAAACCATTCGGATTGTTGACAGCAACATCAAGGCCATGGCCAGATTTTTCTGGTTTACCGTCGAGTTCGGCCTGATGAAGCAGAGGGGCGAGCTGAAAGTTTATGGCAGTGGGCTGCTCAGTTCCGCCGGTGAAATCGAATACTGTATCGAATCACCGAAGGTCCAGCGTTATGACCTCGAATTGGAATGGGTGGTGAACCAGTATTTTGAAATCGACCATTACCAGCCCCTGCTGTTTGTCGTTGATTCCTTTGATCACCTTTTTTCGCTGGTTGATGACCTGGAAGCGAACCTGAGGGCCGGGAAACTGGATAACGTGGCCCCGGGTGAACCGTTAACCAATGAACAGGATTTGCGGTCATTTCTCGACGCAGAAGTTGAAAGCGGCACCTGAACAACCAATTACCGCGGGGGAATCTCATGAAAGACCGAGTTGTGCTGATCACCGGCGGCACGTCCGGGATTGGTCTGGAGACGGTTCGGAGGTTTGCTGCCGAAGGCTGCCGCGTGGCTACCTGTGCGAGGAAGCCCTTCGACTTTGAAGAGTTGCTGGGAAAGGAATTGGCCGAACGAATCCTTTTTCGCACGCTTGATGTGGCAGTCACTTCGGATCTGATCAACTGGATTGATCAGGTGACTGCCGAGTCGGGCAGGCTGGATGTCTTTGTCAACAACTCCGCCGCGGTGGTTCGAAAACCGCTGGTCGAGTTCTCAAGTGAGGAAGTTCAAAGGTCCCTTGATGTCAACCTGCGGGCCCTGCTGGAGGGGACTCGAGCGGCCATTGAAAGGTTCGACCCGCAGCGAGGTGGCACGCTTGTCAATCTTTCCTCCATGGCGGCTGTTGACCCTTTTGAAGGATTCTCGGTTTACGGCGCCTGCAAAGCCTTTGTTGAGCTCTTTACACGGGCCGTCGCCTCCGAGGTTGCACCCCGTGGAATTCGGTGTTTCGCTGTTCGGGCGGGAGCGGTGGAAACCCCACTTCTGAGACGGGTTCTTCCCGATTATCCCGAGGCTTCCGCGCTAGATCCCTCTTGCGTGGGTCGCTTGATTTTCGACCTCTGCACCGAAACAACCGGGCACTTGTCCGGTGATTCGATTGAAATCTCATCGGAAACTCCAGAAGGAATTGCAGCTTTTTCGACACGAACGTTTTGTGAGGATCGCAGTTAACGATGCCAGTTTTGGCTGTTGATTGACCAACCGAATCCGCTCAAGTAAATTGTCAAATCGTCATGCTCTGTTCCCCGGCAGGTCACAACTTGTTACCTGAAACAAATGCCCCCTTCTTCTCCGATAAACTCCACCCGAGGAGCCGCAGTAGCATCAATCATCCTGTTGGCGGTGTTGAGCGGGTGCCCCCGCCTGCTGAACGGGCAGGTTGAAGTTCCATCCATCCGGGGAATCAACAATTCACTTGGCTTCCGGGAGCATCGTCCCGGGCACTGGTCCTACCTGAATCCGGAAATCAGGAATCCCTCCAACCGGGAAGCCCATCTTGAGGTGGTCGTTTTTTTCGCGTCCGCCCAGCACAGAAAATTTGCCAAACGGGTCAGGGTTCCTGCCAAAACAACACTGCGCACCAGTGTTCCGGTTTTTTTACCAGGGACGGCCCGACGGGGAATTGATGTTCAGGTCCAGTTGTACGACCTTTCCGGGGAAGAACCGGTACTCCTGATTCGGGATCGAAAGCGATCCTACGATACGGCCATTTCGGTCCGGAACAGCCTATTTGGTGAAGGCGGTTCCAACTATCGGTCCTCTGCCATGTTTCAGTCGGTCCTGGAACCGTTGGACGAAGACCAGGAAATGGCCCTGGAAACTGTTTCTGCTGCCAGGATTTCATTCAACCACAATGGACGTGTCGGTTACTCGACCACGATGTTTCTGCCTGAGTCTTTTCGGGCCTTTGATTCGGTTGACCAGATTGTTCTGCACAACGACCACCTGCTGAATGACACCGCTGGCATGGACTCCGTGCGCAGGTGGCTGGCCCGTGGTGGAAATCTCTGGGTCATGCTGGACCTGGTCTCCGAGGAGACGGTTCGGCGTTTGCTTGGCGATGACATTCCCTTTCAGCTCATCGACCGGACCAGCCTGAACACCGTCCAGATCAAGGATGCGGACATCCAGTCCCAGGCCGCAGATCCCCGGCCAAGGTCTTTCGAGGAGCCGGTTGAATTCGCCCGGGTGGTTCTTACCGGCGGAAACCTGGTTCATTCCCACGACGGTTGGCCGGCGTCCTTCTGGACCCGTTCCAACGGAGGGAAAGTGTTTTTTACAACGATCGGTGCACGGGCCTGGATTCGTGACCGCAACAGTCGTGTGGATGGGCCGCAGAAGGAACGCCTGGGACTGACCCGTTATGCGATTACCGATCCGATGGAGCAGATCGGCTACCAGCTTTACGTGGAAGAAAAGCCGGGTGATGGTCTGGATGTCGGGAATTTGAAATCGGAACTGGTCAACCAGATCGGTTACCGGGTTTTGGGGCGAAACACCGTGATCCTGATCCTGGCGAGCTACACTGGCATCCTGGTTTTGCTCGGCTGGTGGCTGAACCGGCTCAGGAGGTTGGACCGGCTTTTTTTTCTCGGCCCCGGACTGGCGATGCTCGTTGCTCTTGTGTTTTACCTCGCGGGCGTCTCCAGGCAGCAGGCAGCACCCCCCACGGTTGCCACGTTTCAAAAAGTCCAGCCGATTGCCGGGGGAGACGAGTTGCAAGTGGATGGGATGACCATTCTATATTCCCGGGATCAGCGGGAATACTCCGTCATGGCGACCAACGATGGAGAACTGGTTCCGACCCCCCAGCGTCAGGAGGCGACGCTCGAGAAAACGGCGTGGGACACCCGGGGACACTGGCAGAATGTGAACGGGACAATTGAGCCCGGCCTGACCGCCTTTCTCTCCAAAGGCAATGTGGCAGCCGCCGATCCCATCACCGCATCGGCGGTTTTTACAGCGCGGGGTCTGGAAGGCAAGATGAATTCGGGAGCCTTTGAATTGTCCGAGGCGGTACTCGCACTCCCCGGTGGCAGGTTCATGGAGGTACCGACCAACGCTGATGATTTTTTGCTTGACTCCGGCAACGAACTTCCGCCAAACCAGTTCCTGCAAAGCAATTTGCTGGATGATGTGCAAAGATGGCGGCAATCGATCTATGCCAGTCAATTCCCTGACGGTAAATGGGAAAACTGGGTTGCACGGCCGACCCTGTTTGGCTGGACCCCGCCGCTGGAAACCGATGTCCGCTTTCCGGAAGATTTCCGCTTGGTAGGTGGTGCCCTGCACAGGATACCACTGGAATTTCAGAGGACCGAACCCGGAGAAAAGGTCCTCATTCCTGCTGCATTCATCCCCGTTTCCAACGCCATCAATTCCCGTAATGCGCTGTCAGCAAACTTTGATTCGAAATCCCGGAAGTGGGTCGGTTCGATTTCCCGTGAATCCACGACGCGGTTGCGGTTCCAGTTGCCAAGAGAGGTGCTACCGCTGGAAATCCAATCCGCAACCTTGAGCTTTGACTCGATCCGGGCTCCGGACCGGAAGGTTGAAATCAAGCGGGTGGACGGTAGCGAGCGAGCCATCGTGGAAACACTGAGCAATCCCGCGGGGGCCTTTACCAGGGAATTTACGGCGGTCGACCAGCTTTCGGTAAGTGAAAGCGGTGAGCTGTTCTTTGATATTGATATCTTTGTGAATCCCGATTTTTACGTGCGGCAAAAAGAGGTGGACGAGGAAATTCGTTCACAAAAGCAACGGAACAAGCAGCTCGAAAGACAGGGGCAGCCCGCTGAAGAAATCAAACTGGAAAAAATTGAACTCAAGCGTGAGGAGATTTCCGGAATCCGTCTTTCGGTCACCGGTTCGGTTTCCGACTCGCCCCGCTGATCCTGTATATCCAACCCCTGACCAGACAAGATGTCCGAAAAAGTTGTTGAAACTGTTAACCTGACCAAATGTTACGGAGAGTTTGTTGCCTTGGATGATCTTTCCATCTCCCTGGAAAAAGGTCAGATCCTCGGGTTCATTGGTCCCAACGGTGCCGGAAAAACGACCACGATCAAAATCCTTGTCGGGCTTTCCCGTGCAACCTCCGGATCGGCTTTTGTCGATGGCTACGACTGTTTCCGGGAAGCCAAGAGGATCAAGCGGCTGGTCGGCTACATGCCGGACACTTTTGGGTCCTACGACAACATGCGGGTACGCGAGTACCTTGATTTTTTCGGGGCAGCTTTCGGGATTTCCTGGCTCAGGCGAAGCAAGCGGATTGATGAGGTTCTCGAAATAACCAATGCCGTTTACATGCAGGACCTGTTTGTAGAGAGTCTCAGCCACGGGATGAAACAGCGGGTGGGAATTGCCCGAACACTGTTGCATGATCCCAGTGTGCTGATTCTGGATGAACCGGCCAACGGACTGGACCCCCAGGCTCGCATCGAGATGCGGGAATTGCTGCTTTCGCTTGCGGCTGCCGGAAAAACGTTGATCGTTACCAGCCACATCCTGCCGGAGCTTTCACGTATCTGTGACCAGGTCGCCATCATCACTCAGGGCAAGCTGAGGGCTTATGGACCGCTGGAAGAAATCATGAAAACCGTCAGCCAGAAACGGACCGTCGAGATCCAGTTGGTTTCCGGGGCAGACGTGGAGAAGGCTGGGACGAGCCTGCAGCAGATTCTTGACGATTCGCCCGAGGTCACCGCGTCGCCGACGGAATCCATGGTCCGTTTTCAGACAGAGCAACAGGATGATGGCCTGGGACGCATCCTGTCACAATTGATCGAAAACGGGGTCCGGGTGGCCCAGTTTCGTGAATTGCAAACGGACCTCGAAGACGCCTTCCTGTCGGTGACACAGAATGCCACGGCATCGGAGGCCGCACTTGCCGGAGAAAAGGAACCCCCGACCGCAGAGGCCTCTCCATGAATGCGATCATCAAGCGGGAGCTGATTGATGTCTTTCGGACAAAAAAGTCCTTTGCGATGCAGGTTACCCTGGCGGTCGTGTTTGCACTGCTGCTGCTGCTCAGATGGCCGACCGAATCGCAGGTTGATCTTTCCGGCAAGCGAGCACAGGAGGTCTTTCGCATTTTCGGCTACGGTCTGCTGACGGTTTTGATTCTGATGGCGCCGGCTTTTCCTGCGGCAACGGTCGTTCGGGAAAAAATCAAGGGGACACTAGCGCTGCTTTTCAATTCGCCCATTCCGAATTGGCAAATCTATTTTGGCAAACTGGTCGGTGTCAGCGGGTTCCTGTTCCTGCTGTTGATCATGAGCCTGCCATCCGCCATGGCCTGTCTCTGCCTGGGAGGGATTTCACTGACCCAGGAGCTTCTGCCCCTTTACCTGGTACTGTTTCTGCTCACGCTGCACTACGCGGTACTGGGGATGTGGGTCAGCAGTCTCTCCAATTCATCCGACGGAGCTCTACGGGCGACCTACCTCATTATCCTGGCGTTGACGGTGCTCAGCCTGGTCCCCTACCTTTTGTTCCAGGGTTCCGAATCGCTGTTGACCGCGTTGAGCTGGTGGATGAGAAGTGTCTCGCCGATTCCGGCGGTCATGGAAATCCTGGGGCACGGGTTCATCGGCTCCCAGGGGGTCGAGAAAGCCACCCAGCTGGATGCTCCGGGCCGCTTTTTCCTGGTCAACGGAATGCTGACGCTGGCTTTGATGGTCGACACCCTGTACCGGTTCAACCACAAGATCTTTGACCGAGTCCGTGCCAGCGGCACGATGACCAACGACATGAACGTGGCGACCCAGATCGGTCGCCGGTTGCTGTTCATGTTCTTTTTTGATCCCCGGCAAAGGTCCATCGGAATTCTGCCGCTGGTCAACCCGGTACTGATCAAGGAATTTCGTACCCGCAAGTTTGGCCGATCCCACTGGCTGATGCGAATCGTCGCCTTTTGTTCCATTGCTTCGCTGATCCTTGCCTACCTGGCCACTATGGGAACACTGGATTGGGGGCCTGACGTGATCGGCGGAATCATGATCATGCTGCAGGCGGCGTTGATTGTCCTGTTTACTCCAAGCCTTGCCGCCGGGCTGATCTGTGGGGAGATTGAAAGCGGCGGTTGGCAGCTCCTGCAGATGACTCCGATGCGGGCCTACCAGATTGTCCTCGGGAAACTGCTGAGTGTTTTCTGGACCATGTCATTGGTGCTTTGCGCTACCCTGCCCGGCTATGTGGTGATGGGCTGGATCGTCCCGGAAAAATGGTCCCAGATCAACCAGGTTCTGATTTGCCTGGTTTGGGCTGCCGTTTTTTCCGTGCTGGTAAGCGCAGCGGTCAGCAGCCTGTTCCGGAAAACTGCGGCGGCCACGGTTACCTCCTACGCGATCCTGGCGGGGGTCTGTATCGGGACATTTTTCTTCTGGTTGTTCCGCGATGCACCATTCGGCCATGGACTGGTGGAATCGATGCTGAGTCTGAATCCGATAGCCACCGCCATCCAGGTCATCGAAACCCCCGGATTTGAAACCTATGATCTGGTTGGAACCAACTGGTTGCTGATGGGGATCGCCAGTGGCCTCTCCCTGGTCATCCTGGTCGTCCAGACCCTACGGCTTTCGAGGCCGCAGTAGAACCGTTGTGCGATCACCTGATCCTTACCCAAGCCGCCCAGGAAGATGAAATGATTCGAAAGAGAAACTGGTTGTCCACGGTCTTTTCGTTGTTGATGACGATCGTGCTCCCGGGTTTGGCCGTTGTTTCCATTCCGGCACAGGATCCCTTCGATTTGCCCCGTCGGATGGAACAGGATCCAAAATTCACCGAGGTTCAACCGGTGGTCGTTTTTTCCGAGAGGTTGCTGCCTGCCTGGATCGAAGCCCTCAAGTCTGACGATGTGAATCTCCAGCGAAAGGTGGCCGAGTCCGTGGTCATTGCACGGCAGCGAAAAATGAACAACCTGCAGCAGCTGAAAGCGGTCCTGCTGGATACCCTGGGCTCGGAACAGTTGGACCGGCGGGTTCTCAGGGCGGTGGCCAAGGCCATCGTTGCCCTCGACCTGCGGGAGGCCAGTGATTCCTTCCTGCAGATCGCCAGCAGCGACCGGGACGAAGAGCTTCAGTCCATCCTCCACCCGGCGCTGGCGGACTGGAAAGTGGAAGCGGCGCGGAGTCTCTGGAAGGAGATGATTCAAAGCCCCTCGGCAAGCCTGCAGCAAAAATGCCTGGCGTGCCAGGGACTGGGTCGGCTGGGGAAGATTGAAATGGTTGATCAGCTACTGGAAATCGTTGAGGATGAAACGCGGAGTTTCCGCCTTCGTTTTGCGGCGGCGCGGGCTCTCGGTGGCTCCATGAAGAAGGGGCTCGAAAAAACGGCTGCCCGGCTGGCAGGTTCGGAACAGGTTGCAGAACGGATCCTCGCGGCCTGGCTGATTGGAAACCAGGTTTTGGATGAGTCCGCGGCGCAGCGACTGCGTCTGGCGATCGATCCGGAACCGGCCGTTGCGGTGATCGCCTGGAATGCGATTCTTGAATCAGCAGATCCCCGGGGTCTCGACCCCCATGCCGAATTCGGGCGCCAGAACCGGGGCAAAGGGGTGCGTCTGGCAACGATCCGCTTGATGGGCTTGTGGCGAGATGAATCCGCCACCCGGCAAATCGGACAACTGCTCAGCGATCCTCATCCTGAGGTGCGGGTATCTGCCCGCAAACAGCTGCTGGAATTCGCAGGAGACGATGCTCTGCGAAAGCCGGTGCTCCAGGCGGCAGAGCGATCGCTGGAAACCAATTGGCAGGGCATCCAGCAGGGGTTGCTGATTGTGCAGGCCCTGGATCACAAGCCGGTCGCGATGCGATTGCTACCGCTGCTTGACCATGAACGGGCCGAGGTCCACGTGACCGCCGGCTGGACGCTGGAGAACCTTTCGGTCCCCGAAACCCTGAATCCCGTGTTTCAGCGCCTGGAAAAGCTGGTTGGTTCCGGTAAGTACCTTGGCCTGAGGGAATCGGAGTTCGAACGCATGGGACACCTGATACAGTTGCTGGGGAAAAACAGGTTTGCCGAAATGGAAAAGACGATTATCCAGACGTTGATTCCAAAAGACATGAGGGTCAACGAATATCCCATCCGTCCCGCCGCGATCTGGAGCCTGGGACAGATCTACAGCGGCCGCGTGCTGCCAGAGGATCTCCAGGTACTGTTGCGAGCCAGGATCCTCGATGACGATCCGATGAATCCGGAACACACATTTGTCAAATCGATGTGCGCCTACACGTTTGCAATGACGGGTACCCGGGCAGCGATTCCCGATATCGAAAAATACGCCGAGTCAGTCAGTCCAAATTCGCGATTTGGATTTTTCTGCAACTGGGCGTTGAACCGGATGGACGGACGCCCCATTCCTGTGGTCGAACCGTTCAGGCGACGGGATACCAATTGGTTCCTAAATCCGATCGAATGATCGACAGGCGGTCTCTACGAAATCACGAATCCGGTCCGGGCATTTGATGCCGGGGGATTTTTCCACTCCGCCCGCAACGTCGACACCTTGCGGCTTCACCGTCTCGATTGCATGGCGGACGTTTTCCGGCTGCAGACCTCCGGCGAGGATGACCGGTTTGTCGGTAGGCCAGTCGATTCGTGCCAACCAGTCCCAGTCCATGGATTTTCCGGTGCCCCCGTAGGACCCGGTGACCAGGGTGTCCAGCAGGAACGCACCCGTTCGCGGGTGGGATTGCCAGGAATCGATCCTCGCCAGGGCTTCTTTTTCAGTTTCCGGGGAAATCCGGATGGCCCGGATGATCCGGGTCTTTTCCGGAAGCGTTTCCAGTGCGTCCAGGACCTCAAGCGGTTCGTCTCCGTGCAGCTGAATCGCATCGAGACCGATCAATTCGGTTTCTTCCAGGATGGCAGCCGGCGGGTGGTTTACGAACAGACCTACCTTGAGCACCGATTGGTCGAGACCCCGGGCGATTTCGATGGCCGACTCGCGGCTGACCCGACGCCTGCTTTCCCGGTAGAAATTGAGGCCGATCGCCCCAACTCCCGCTCGCTGGCAGGCCTGGGCGTCCTTCAAACTTGTGATGCCGCAAATTTTGGTTCTGAACAAAGGCAGGTTTTTCCCGAATCAGGGGGTGCAAGGTGCCCGTCCAGCCCATGCCTCGGGAAGGGACACCCTTTTCATCAATACTCGTTCTCGGTTTCGCCCTCTTCGGCCATGACGCCGGCGTTGCTGAATTTCTGTTTGACCACCTGGTTTTCGACTTCTTCCAGCAACTGGGTGATGGTCTGATCGATGGAGAGGGCGCCCAGGTCACCCTCCACCCGGTCACGGAGTGAAAGGGTCCCGTTTTCAGCGTCCCGGGGTCCGACTACCGCCATGTAGGGAATCAGTTCCATTTGAGCATCCCGGATTTTCGATCCCAGTTTTTCGGGGCGGAAATCACCATGGACCCTCAGGCCGGCCGCCTTGAGTTGGTCAACGACCTGCCGCCCGTATTCCTCGGATTTTTCGCTGACGGTCATCAGGCGAATCTGCTCGGGTGCCAGCCAGAGGGGGAATGCCCCGGCAAAGTGTTCAATCAGGACACCGATGAACCGTTCCATCGAACCGAAAGGAGCCCGGTGGATCATCACCGGGCGATGGGCCTGATTGTCTGCGCCCACGTAGGAGAGGTCAAAACGGATGGGCAGGTTGTAGTCGACCTGGACGGTGCCGAGTTGCCACTTTCGGCCGATACAGTCGTTGACGACGAAATCAATCTTGGGTCCGTAAAAAGCTGCTTCCCCGGGTTCTTCCACGAAGGGTTTTCCCAACGTGGCCGCCGCCTCGCGACAGGCTTGTTCCGCTTTGTCCCAGTTTGCCGGTTCTCCAACGTACTTGTTGGAATCAGGATCCCTCAACCCCACGCGAACGCTGTAGTCTTCCATGCCGACGGCAGCGAATACGATTTTGACCAGTTCCAGGCAGCCGGCCAGTTCATCAGCAATCTGATCTTCGGTGACAAAAAGGTGAGCGTCGTCCTGGGTAAAGCCCCGTACGCGGGTCAGGCCTCCGATTTCACCCGATTGTTCCCACCGGTAAACGGTTCCGAATTCGGCAAGTCGAATTGGCAGATCGCGGTAGCTTCGCTGCTGGGAATCATAGATCTTAACGTGATGCGGACAGTTCATGGGCTTCAGCAGGTAGCCATCGATTTCTCCTTCTGCCATGGCATTGGAGAGGTCGCTGCAGCTGCAACCTTCATCCGAGAGCTTTTTCAGGTGGTCCCGGTTGATCAGGGCAGGGTACTGGCTTTCCTGGTAATAGGGAAAGTGTCCGGAGGTCTTGTAGAGATCCAGTTTTCCGATGTGCGGCGTGAAGACCTGGTCGTAACCCTGGCGCTGCAGGTGCGAGAGGATGAACTCCTGCAGTTTTTGCCTGACGAAGGCTCCCTTGGGCGTCCAGAGGATCAAGCCCTGTCCTACCATTTCATCGATATGGAACAGGCCATGCTTGCGTCCCAGGACACGATGGTCACGCTTTTGGGCTTCCTGGAGTCGCTCCAGGTAATCCTCCAGGTCCTTCTTGTCAAAGAACGCAGTGGCGTACAGGCGCTGCAATTGTTTGTTGGATGCATCGTCTTTCCAGTAGGCACCGGCCACGAACAGCAATTTGAAGGCCCCGATGGCTCCCGCAGAGGGGATGTGGGGGCCACGGCAAAGATCGAGAAACTCGCCCTGCTGGTAAAATGAGAGCTGCTGGTGATCGGCCAAACCGGTCTCGATATGTTCGACTTTGAGTTCCTGCTGCAGATCGGCGCAGACCTGAATTGCTTCGTCGCGAGATTTTTCGATCCGTTCGAAGCGTTCATTCTTCTTGATGATTGCCTTCATTTCCTTTTCGATCGCCGGAAAGTCCTCTTCGGTGATCGGTTCATCCACCTCGAAGTCATAGTAAAAGCGATCACCCCGAACGGGACCGAATGCGAGTTTGACGTTCTTTTTGATGCGCATGACTGCCCGGGCCATGACGTGGGCCGCGGAGTGTCTCATGATCCCCAGGGCCTCGGAATTCTTTTTGGTGAAGAGTTTCAGCTCGACTTCACCATCTGCCGGCAGAGAGTAATCCAGCCCGACCTGCTGTCCGTCGACCTCGGCCGCGATGGCTGCCCTGGCCAAACCGGCACCGATGTCGGCCGCAACATCGGCGGGGGTAACGGATCCTTCAAATTCTTTTACATTGCCATCGGGGAGCCGAACAGAGACCATTGTTTTCCTTCGTTACACTGCAAATCAGCCCTCGGTCGCTACAAATGACCGAATGTACAACAAGCCGCTTGCGTCAGGTTTTGCATCGGGGGGCATGCCCTCCGGGATGATTCCCACCGGGGAAATCAGCACTTCCCGGCATGCGAATTCGCCCTAGGATATCGGGTAACCGACGGTTTCCACAAGATTAGGTTCCCCCGGCATGAGTTCAGGGGATCCGATGTCACACGGTCGTATTTGGCAAATGGCGTTTGAACGGAAGATATGGGCCATATTGCGATGTTCCGGTCGGATTCGACACGATTTCGATCATCGAAACAAACTTGATCTGACGAAAAAAAAACAGGTACAATGGAAGGATCCCTGCAGGATCGGTGTACCGCTGGTGGCCGCCCCAGACGGATGGTCCCTTTTTCAGGTGTTTTTCCCGGGCCAGCCCCGGTGGAACAAGAGTCAAAAATGCTGTCAATCGTGGACTCCATTCCAGCTGAAAATTGCCAGGGGACCTCGCGAAGAGAGTTGTTGCGTGTCGGATCGCTTGGCCTGCTCGGGTCCCAGCTCGCTCCCTGGCTGAACGCCGTGGCTGCCGCAAGAAACCCGGTCGAAACCGGCAAGGAAAAACTGGGCCAGCTGCGAAACTATGTCAGGGATCGCTCCGTGGTGCTGCTTTTTCTGCATGGTGGACCTTCTCACATAGAGTTCTTTGACCCGAGCATGGAAGCGCCGGGCGAAATCCGCAGCATTACCGGAGAGACTCCCACCCGGATACCGGGCATGACTTTTGGGGGAACCTTCAGCAAGTTGGCCTCCCAAGCTGACCAACTGTCGATCGTCCGTTCCTATGGATCGAAGAACTCCGGTCACACCTATGAAAAAGTGGCCAGCGGCAACAACCGGCTCAAAGCTGCCATGAGCGCGATCTACAGCAGGGTGGCAGGTAACAACAACGGCCAGACGGGTGTTCCCAACAATGTGATTGTCAAACCGGAGGCCATCCAGAGGGACCTCAAGCTTGGACGCAACTTTGAATCGAATGCCTTGCCTTCGGTGACCGCGGCTGGATCGCTCGGGTCCATGTATGAAGCCTTTGACCCGGGTGGAGGGGGTGAGGCTTCCGATAACATGCGGCTGAAGATCCAACGCGACCACTTTCTGGATCGCAAGAGCCTGCTGCGGCAACTCGATTCACAGCGGCGGCAGCTCGACAGGATTGAGGTGACCACGCAACAGGAACAGTATCGTCGCCAGGCTTTTGAAATCATTCACAAGGGAATCGGGGAGGCGTTTGACCTTTCGCGGGAACCAGAGTCAATCAGAAGGTCCTATGACACCAGCCACCTGTTTCAAAACCGGGATATCCAGCGTTACAACGACATGAAAAGGGCCACCAATCTTCTCGGTCAACAGATGTTGATGGCCCGAAGACTCTGCCAGGCTGGGTGCGGATTTGTGACAGTCTCCGATTGCGGCTGGGATATGCATGCCAATAACAACAGCCCTCGGGGCATGAAGGCGATGTGGCCCATGAGTCAGCAG
>JAYZFP010000166.1:0-7338 GCA_036336715.1 Planctomycetota bacterium | reverse complement strand
GGTGGTTTGCCGCCTGTTGAAAACGAAAGTTGTCCAGGTTTCCGATGTCGCGGGATCTTTCCGGATTTCGATATCATGAATTTCCTGCAGGCTATCCTCGGTCCTCGCATCGAGGCGGGGAAAGGTCGGGCATTTTTTCGTCAAGGAACCGGCTGTTTCCCTGGTTGGATCTGCTGGGGAATTGGCAGATTGTCATCGGCAGATTTCCAAGAGGAGGAAGACCCGGCAGGCTGCCAGCTGCGCTGCAAGTCCGGGTGCAGCTAGACATTTGTTCAGTAATGAATCGGCGGGTAGCGCCTGTTAGGCTGGATGGCTTCTGCCCCATCTCGAATCGTTGCCATGAAAGTCAGCTGTCCCAATTGCAACAGTGAACTTCTGGTCGAGGATCCGGCCGATTCCAATTCCTGGTTCTGCCACAGCTGCGACCGCCATTTCGATGGATCGATTATTGAATCCCTGCGGCAGCGTGGTGACTCGCCCGCCAGTGGGAGCGACACCGTGGAGGACGAGGGGACGCTGGAATTCCATCCCGCTGCCGATTCCGGGCCACCGGAGTTGGAGCCAGGCGAAGCGACCGAAACCCGGGAGCGCCCGCCGAGGACGTTGGGGAATTTTACGATTCTCGACCACCTGGGGGCGGGGCAGTTTGGCAACGTCTACCGGGCGCGTGATACCCGCCTGGAGCGGGAGGTGGCTCTCAAGGTTCCCAAGGAGTTTGTCGATGATTCGGTGAGGTCCTTTTTCCTCAGGGAAGCCCGGGCAGCGGCGCAGCTCAACCATCCGAATATTGTCGGCATCCACGAAGTGGACGAATCGGAGGACTCCGTTTACCTGGTGACCGAGTTCGTCCAGGGGATGGACCTGAGGGAGTGGTTGCAGCTGAATGATCCGGGAACGCGGCAGGTCGCGAAAATCGGTAAACAGATCCTTTCCGGTTTGGAGCACGCGCACGAGGCGGGGGTGATTCATCGGGATCTGAAGCCCGCCAACATCATGATGGATTCCGATGGGGCACCCCGCATCATGGACTTTGGCCTGGCCAAACGGGAGATCGGGGAGCAGCCGGTAACCGTACAGGGAGAAATCCTGGGGACGCCTGCCTACATGTCTCCCGAGCAGGCCCTGGGCAACAGTTACCGGGTTGACCGTCGGGCCGATGTCTATGCTTTTGGTGTGATCCTGTTTGAAATGCTGACGGGCGAACGCCCTTTTCGCGGTGATCGCCAGGCCTTCTTTCACCAGATCGCGACCCGGGAACCGCCGAGGCTGAGAAACCTCAAGCCCAGTATTTCGGCTGACCTGGAAACGATCACGCTCAAATGCCTGGAGAAGGATCCCCAGTCCCGTTATGCCACCGCAGCGGAAGTGATCGACGAGCTGGACCGCTTCCTGGAAGGCAAACCGATCGTGGTCCGGCCGGTTTCCCGCCTGGTCCGCGGGTGGAGGCTCTGCAGGCGACATCCTGTGGTGGCCACCCTGAGTACCGTGCTCCTGGTGGGGCTGATTGTGACTCTTGTGATTGTGAATGCGGCTCGGTCGGTAGCAGAGAAGAACGCAAAAGAGGCGCGCCGGAATTTTTACAAGGCCGGCATGTACAGTAGCCAGCAGGAGTGGAATGCAGGCATGGTGACCTCGGTTTCGAAGCAACTCGGGACCCTGAAGCCCCGGGAAGAGGGCGAGGAGGAATTGCGGGGATTCGAGTGGCATTTTCTGGATCGCCTGGCCAAGCGGGCGCTGGCGACCAGGATTTTCGATTACAAGGAGATCGTGGTGCGGATCAAGTGCTCGCCCGATCAAACCGAGCTGGCAGTTCATGGTGATGACAAACAGATCAGGATCTGGTCCTTGGACGAGAACCGTGTCAAACAGGTGCTGGAGATCCCCCAGCAGGTCTCCGGTGGTGCCATCCACAACCTGTTCTATTCGCCAGACGGAAGGATGCTGGTCGCAGAATCGCATTCCCACGTGGTCTGCTGGGTCCGCCAGGGGATGGGGTTTCGGCACTGCCTGTCCCATGCGCTCGTGGGGCTCGAACGGCCTCCTGCTTTTTATCGGGTGATTGGCCGCGATATCCGGTCCCAGTTTTGCGGGAACAGTCGGTTCCTGGTGTGCCAGACCAGTGCGGAACAGTTGTCCATCTGGGACATGAACCTCCGGCAGCCCGCTGAACAGGAAGTGAATTTCGGTCTCGATCGTCCCCTGGAAGCGTTTCGCATCCTGGAGGGAAAGCCGCTCCGGATCGCGATCGCCAGCCGCTGGGAAGCCGAGTTGGGGAGTGAGGGAACGGGGAGGGTGGCGATCTATGAGCCGGGTGACAGATTCCCGCGGGGGAAGCCCTTGTGTTTCAACGAAACCTGCCTGCAGATCCTGCACAAACGGGTGGAGCCCGGAAAAGAGCCCGGGCTGCTGCTCTGCACCGAATCCGGGGTGCAGCCTCTGACGGTCGGCTGGAATATGGACCTTAGGGCCACCGAAGGTTGGCCATTGGGTGTCGATTCGACCACCGGGAGGCCCAGGTACTTTTTTCTCGGCGGAAAGGGAAAGTTCCTCGTCGTCATCAAGGAGAAACAGGCGGAGATTTTTGACATTCAACGGGGCTGCCGTACAGGTCAGCTGTTCGAGCCGGCAAAGTTTGCCCGCTGGCAGGTCTGGGATGAAAAGAACAACCAGCTCCTTTCCATCGGCGACAACAACCAGATTCACCTCTGGTCGCACCAGGGGGAGAGCCGGGGGCAGATCCGGGTGCACGACAATGAAGTCTATGCCCTGGATATCAACACACGGGGGGAGGTTTTCAGTGGTGGGAGGGATTACCGGGTGCGGAAATCGGATGACCACCTGGGACGCGATTACGAAATTCTCGGAACCCACGGTCCCCCGGGCGAGCCTGCCTGGATCTGGTCGCTCGCTTTTTCCCCCGATGGAAAGTACCTGGTATCATCGTACGATCGTGGCCAGGTCAAGGTCTGGAACGTCAGCAAACGAAAGCTCGAATTTGAATTGAACCCGTCGAACGCCAGCGTCCAGAGCGTCCGGTTTTCACCCCGAAAAGACATCCTGGCGTCCTGCAGCCGGGATGGGACCATTCGCCTGACCCGTTTTCCTGCGAACCGGGGAGCCAGGGTTCTCAACAGGGAGCCCCGTGTCCACACGGGCTTTATCAACGCGATCAGCTACTTGGGCAACAGGAAAATTGCTTCGGTGGGAGACGATTGCAAGCTGGTGCTCTGGGATACCGCCAGCGGCACGCCCACGGTGCTTGAGGATGTGAAGAAGGAGGATCACAAGCTGTGGGCGGTTGCCTGTGCACCCAATGGCGAGGGGATCTATTTCGGCGGGACGGATCACGTCATCCGTTACCACGATCCGAAGAAAGGGGGAATCACCCGCTCGTACAATGCGAAATATCGAATCACCAGCCTGGTTTTTGATGCCGATGGAACTACGCTGGCGGCGACCACTGCGGGGGGCAACGTGATGCTCTTTGATCACGCGGTTGATGGGAGGCAACCGGGGAATTGGGAACCCAAAAGCCGCTGGCTGGCCCACTCGGGAGACGCCATGTCGAGTGCCTTTTCCGTTGACGGTCGAACCCTTGTCTCGGCTGGCGGAGACGGAAGGCTCGGATTCTGGAAGCTCGACCGGGACAAGAACGGGCTGATCAAAGCCACGGAAAACAGGGAGCCGCTGCTGGTGCTGAAAGCCCATGAACAGATGATCACCCAGGTCTGTTTTTCACCCAAGGGAAAAATCCTGGCTTCCGCCGGATGGGATGGCAGTATTCACTTGTGGTTGCGGGACTGAAAACTGCCGGGTGCCCCAACGTCAGGCCGACGCCAGTTCGGCCAGCACCTCTTCGGCCGCGTTAATGGTCTGATCGACCAGTTCCCCGGTGTGGGTGGCGGAGACAAAAAGGGCCTCGAACTGGCTGCAGGGGAGGTAGACACCCCGGTCCATCATTCCCCAGAAAAAACTGGCAAAGCGAGCGGTGTCGCATTTTGCCGCAGATTCCCAGGCGGTGACCGGTTCCGAGGTGAAAAACAGTGTCAGCATGCTGCCAACCCGGTTCAGCTGGTAGGGGAGCCCTGCCTTGTCGGCCGCTCCACAGAGTCCGTCAGCCAGCCGTTTCGAATGTGCTTCCAGTTTTTCGTACGGTGGGTTGTCCCGTAATTCGGTCAGCGTGGCGATACCCGCCGCGGTGGCCACCGGGTTCCCGGAAAGGGTGCCTGCCTGGAAAACCTTACCAGCTGGCAGGATCTGCTGCATGATTTCCCGTTTTCCGCCAAACACGCCCAGCGGCAACCCCCCCCCCACGATCTTGCCCATTGTCGTCAGGTCCGGATCGACACCGAACAGGGACTGCGCCCCACCGTAGGCAACCCGGAATCCGCACATCACTTCGTCAAAGATCAGCAGGATCCCCTGCTGCGCGGTCAATTCACGAACCCTGGCAAGGAATTCAGGACTCGGGGTCACGCACCCCATGTTGCCGCAGACCCCTTCCATGATCACGCAGGCCATGCGGTCGCCATGTTCCTGGACAGCCGATTCAAACCCCTCGATGTCATTGAATTCGAGCACCAGCGTGTCCTTTCCGGTGGCGGCGGTGACCCCGGGGGAATTGGGCACCGAAAGGGTGGCTGCAGCGCTGCCGGCGGCAACCAGCAGGCTGCCAACGTGCCCGTGGTAGTTGCCTGCAAACTTGACCACCAGGTCCCGTCCGGTGTAGCCCCGGGCGAGTCGAATGGCGCTCATGGTGGCCTCGGTTCCACTGCTGACCATGCGGACCATCTCCACCGAGGGAACGGCCTCGATAATCAGTTCGGCCAGCAGGTTCTCTGCCTCCGTTGGCGCACCGAAACTGGTTCCGTTTTGAATCACACTGGCCACAGCCCCGGTGACTGCCGGAAACTGGTGCCCGAGAATCATCGGGCCCCAGGAACCGATGTAGTCGATGTACCGATTACCGTCCACGTCGAAGAGAAAGGGACCTTCTCCTTTTTCAATGACAATGGGCTCACCGCCGACCGCTCCAAACGCCCTGGCGGCTGAATTGACACCGCCCGGCATCAGTTCCTTGGCACGTGTATATAGCTGGTGGCTTTTGCTGCGATCCATGATTCCTGTTTTCCTTGTTTTGTTGGAGCGTCTGTTTTGTTGGAGCGTCTGTTTTGTTGGAGCGTCTGTTTTTCCGGTCGCCCGGCCGTTGCCGGGACAAGTTGGCGGAGTTGAAACGGCCCGCCCACGTCCATCCCGGGCCCCGGGACCCCGTCTTGCTTCTGCCCTTGCTGGAGCGGACACCTGCGGATTGCCGGGGGATTATTTCGACTCGACGTAGGCCCGGACCGCTACGAGCATTCTCGGGGCACTCGAAGGTGCACGCTGCAGGAGGTTGGCAACCGCCTGAATGGTGAGTTTGCATTTCTCCTTCATGTCTTTCCGGTTCCCCATGATTCCCAGGTAGATCAGGTTGTTGGCCGAAACGGAAATACCGGAAGGGCGTGCACCATCGATTGCATTCTTGGCCCGTGCCAGCAGCGATTCATGATCGCTGGAGGTAAAGAAAAAACCGCCTCCCTTTTCATCCCAAAACAGTTCAATCTGTTTTTCCTGCAGTTTCATCGCCTTTTTCAGCCATTCCTTTTCCCGGGTCGCCTTGTAGAGTGCGATCAGACCGTCGATCAAAAAGGCGTAATCGTCCAGGTAGGCATTCAACTTGGACTCACCCGCGCTGTGGGTCCGCAACAGGCGCCCCTCCCGCTGCATTTCTGCGAGAATGAAATTGGCTGCTTTTTCGGCTGCATTGACGTATCGCGGTTCCTTGAAAATCCGGCCAGCATCGGCAAACCCGCGGATCATCAGGCCATTCCATGAGGCGAGGATTTTGGTATCCAGCAGGGGGCGGGCCCGCTCTTTCCTGGCCTGGAAAAGGACCTGACGCAGAGGCATCAGTCGGGATTCCATCACCTCAAACGAAACCTTGCGTTCTGCAGCGAGTTCGCGGGCCGGTCGACTGAACTGGGGTGCGTAATATTTTTCCTCAAAGTTTGGCTCCCGGTCGATCTGGTAGACATTTTTGAACAGTTCGTAATGTTCTTCGTCACCGATCAGTTCTTCGATCTCCTTGCGGGTCCAGCGGTAATATTTTCCCTCTTCATTTTCGGATTCGGCATCGAGCGCCGAGTAGAAGGCTCCCTCGGGATGGGTCAATTCGGCCAGTACAAAATCGAGCAGCTCCACGGCGATTCGACGGTAGTCTTCCCGCTGGCTCAGCTCGTAGGCTTCAGCGTAGACCGATGCCAGCTGGCCATTGTCGTAGAGCATTTTTTCGAAGTGGGGGATTTTCCAGAAACGGTCGACGCTGTAACGGTGAAAACCGCCGCCCAGGTGATCACGGATCCCGCCAAGGGCCATCCGGTCCAGGGTTTTAAAGAGCTGGTTTCGGGCAGTGGTGTTGGCCGGATCCCGGCGGCAGACGTCCAGCAGGAACTCGAGATTGGAGGGTTCCGGGAATTTCGGACGATTCCCATTGAAGGGGTTGAAGCCGAATCCCCCGTACTCGGGGTCGAACTGTTCGGTAAGATCCTTGAGGGCCTGCTCTCCCCAGGAGCTGCTGATGGCCACGTTCGTGTTGGTGAAACTGGCTTCCATCCGCTCTCGGACCAGTTTGGTCACCGTCTCGGCATCGGAAAGGAGTGTCTTGGGATCATCCTTCCAGACTTGGGCAACCTGTTGGATCAATCGAAGAAAGCCCGGCTGGTTGCCACGGTCGCCGTCGCGTGCCGGCATGTAGGTGGTGCCAAAAAATGGCTTGGCGTCCGGGGTGAGAAACATAGTAAGGGGCCAGCCGCCTCGTCCGCGACTCACCACGTACAGGGCGTTCATGTAAATCGAGTCGACGTCCGGGCGTTCTTCCCGGTCGACCTTGATGCAGACAAAATTCTCGTTGAGGAATTTGGCGATTTCTTCGTCCATGAAGGATTCGCGTTCCATGACATGACACCAGTGGCAGCTTGAATAACCAATGGAAAGGAAAATGATCTTGCCTTCCTCTTTGGCTTTTTTCAGTGATTCCGGATTCCATGCATACCAGTTGACCGGGTTGTGGGCGTGGAGAAGCAGGTAAGGACTGGTTTCGCGAGCCAGGGCATTGGGCTTTCTTTTGACACCCCCGGCTTTTTCCTGCGTTCCACCGGTGTCGGTTGCTCCCGGTTTTTCCTTTTTCCCGTTTTTCTGCTGCTCCCCTTCCTGTGCAGAGGTTTGGCTGGCGGACTGGCAGCCGGTCAATCCGAGGAAAAAAAACAGGATGCAGGCGGGGAGGATGGATCGCATGTCTTT
>JAYZFP010000165.1:0-12827 GCA_036336715.1 Planctomycetota bacterium | reverse complement strand
TAATCATAGAGCTGGGCGATATTGGCATGCTGGAGTTTTGCAACCGATTCAGCTTCGGCCCGAAATCTTTCCCGGTATTCCGGTCCCCGGTTGTCCAGCAGGGTTTTGATTGCGACTTCCTGACCAACGCTCAATTGCGTGGCACGATAAACAAAGCCCATCGCCCCCCGTCCGAGCTCCGCCAGAAGGTCTTAGCCCGGGATTTGGTGAAGCTCTTCCGCCAGTTCGACCGTCTCGTCCATGCTGGAATGAAGAGAGTCGAGTGAAGTGGTCAGCTCCACAGTCCGTTTTTCAGCGGAGGTCTCGCTTTGATTCCGGGGCATTTTGGAGTTTTGAATTCGGGATTGGGATGGGGAAAGAGGGCAAGGCGGTTGCTCCGGGAGAGTGTTGGTGAGCCGGGCCACCTCGTTGCCAATTCAATTGGAAAAATTCGGCTTTTCGGTTTCCGCCAGGGCCGGAGGCCGGTAAATCCCCAGGGCTGCAACAAGGGAACGGCCGTTTGTTCATGCTACCTGCGTTCGGAGGGATCCCCGAAGAAAAAACGTCCTGGATGAGGTCGGTTTTCAAAAAAAGTTAAAGAAATAGGTATTGGTGTGAATGGGAAAGTTGTCTAGTCTACGCCGCCTGAAAAATGAAGTAGACGGTTCGTTGCCAAGGGACAAGGTGCTGCCATGCGAATCGCTGCTGATAGAAACGTCGCACCGAGAAGGAATGGAATTATGCCCAGAAAATGGCTTTCCTGTTTGATGATGTCATTTTTGTTGCTTGCTTCGGTTGCCGTCGGCTGTCGGGCACCTTACCCGACCTACAATCCCTACGGATTTTACGGTCAACCTTGCATTAATCCTCCGGGAACCGGGACCTATAACCCTGCGACGGGGCGGACAGACCCCTACTACGGTGCACCGACCAACGGTGTCTATCCGCAAAATCCCTATGCACCGGGTTACCAATATCCCGGTTATCCGCCAGCACAACCGGGGGTTGGCAGTTCGACCTCCCAGAGAACCTGGTCTCCCCAGGCCTCCAATGGCATCCAGTCGCCCACGGTTGAGAGCGGTGCTGTTGGGACCAGTGCTCGCGTTTCTTCGAATGAGGGGAACTGGAAAACTCTTGACAATCCAAATGACAGTCGAACAGCAATGGACGCGACGCCCGGAGGGGTATCGCCCCGGGTCGCACTCAATACCCGGTCAGGTTTTGACGGGTTTGGTCGCGGGAACTGATGGGGTGCAGGGGCAGGCGACTGCCTTCTTTGGTTGGTTCCGGGAATTTTCCCGAATCGCATTCTCCGGTATGTTGGGGGTTTTCCTGCCGCGTTTCTGTTTACTAGTACCGGGCCCGTTTTGTTTTCCACCCTTTTAGCCACCAAGTCAGGCCGATTCTCGAGTTGGCGATCGATCGCCCGGGGGGTCGATTCGCGGGCGGCCGAATTTGAGGCTTTGTCTGATCGGGAGCTGCGGAAAACCAGTTTGGCTCTGCGTTACCGTGTCAACAGTGGCGAGTCGCTTGACAGGATATTGCCCGAAGCGTTTGCCCTGGTCCGCGAGGCAGGACGACGCTTTCTTTCGATGCGACACTACGACGTGCAGATCCTGGGAGGGATCGCTTTGCACCATGGTTGCATTGCCGAAATGCAAACTGGTGAAGGTAAAACCTTGACGGCCACCTTGCCGCTTTACCTTGCTGCCTTGACGGGCAACGGTGCCCACCTGGCAACCGCGAATGATTACCTCGCCGGGCGGGATGCGGAATTGATGGGTCCATTGTATCGTGGTCTCGGGGTGTCGGTTGGTGTGGTTCAGTCCCAGACGCCCCGTCCCCAAAGGCAGAAAGCCTACCAGGCCGATATTACCTACTCGACTGCCAAAGAGTTGGGGTTTGACTTCTTGAGGGATCGCCTCTTGCTGCGAAGGATCAAGGACGGTTCGACACTGGTGCTGGATTCTCTTTCTTCTGATTCGGAGTCCCCAGCCGAGTCGCGTCCGGTCCAGCGGGAATTGAATTATGTCATTGTGGATGAAGCGGACAGCATCCTGATCGACGAGGCCCGGACACCCCTGATTGTCAGTTCCATGCCCGGAGGTTCCGAGGAATCTGTTGAGGCGCTGTATCGCTGGTCCGCGAAAGTTGCCAGTCAGTTCATTGAGGAGACACATTTTGAAGCCAAGCAGAAGCCGCGACAGATCAATCTCAATGAGGAGGGGCGCAAGCTCCTGAGATCGTTGAAGTTTCCGCCGGAGCTCGATCTTTTCGGAATGCTGGACATTTATGAGCAGGTGGAACGGGCCATTCTGGTTGCCCATGAGTACCAGAAAGACCGGCATTACGTGGTCCGTGATGACGAGATCGTCATTGTAGATGAATTCACGGGCCGGCTTGCTGAGGGGCGTAAGTGGCGTGCCGGTATTCACCAGGCGATCGAAGCCCGGGAGCAAGTCCCTGTTTCTGTCGAGACGGGCGATGCTGCCAAGGTCACCATCCAGGATTTTTTTCTGCGGTATGATCGTCTTGCCGGAATGACCGGAACGGCCGCAACCTCGGCTGTGGAGCTTCACAAGATTTATGGCACCAGGGTAGCGATCATTCCCACCAACCGGCCTCCACGAAGGATTCGGCAGCCGGACCAGGTCTATGGCAACTCGGAGGCCAAATGGAGTGCAATCGTTGAGGAAATTGTTGAGTTGAATTCCATGGGACGGCCGGTTCTTGTGGGAACGCGTTCGATTGACAAGTCAGAATACCTGTCGCAGAAACTGAAGTCTGCCGGGGTCGAGCACCTGGTCCTGAATGCACGGCATACTGCCGATGAAAACCAGATTGTTGCCCAGGCAGGGCAGTTGAACCGGGTCACGGTGGCAACCAATATGGCAGGCAGGGGAACTGACATTCAGCCGACCGAAGATGTCCTGGAGTTGGGTGGTCTGCACGTGATTTGCACTGAAATGCACGATTCGGCGAGGATTGACCGGCAGTTGATCGGTCGTTGCGGGCGGCAGGGAGACCCGGGGAGTTTTCAGATTTTTCTATCGCTGGATGATGACATCCTGCGGGAAGGTCATGGTCTGGAAAGGTACAAATCTCTGGTAGAATTGGGGAACGGGGCCGGGGAGAGATTCGACAGTTATGCACCCCTTTTCAGGAAAGCGCAGAACAATATCGAACGGAAACACTTCAAGGCCCGTAAGCAAATGCTTTACGTAGACAAACAACGCCGAAAGATTCAGGTCCAGATGGGCCAGGATCCGTTTCTGGAGTCTCTCGGCTGATCATTCATCAATTCGACATTCATCTCAACGGGGAGTTCCGTGGCGAAAGATCCCATTATCGATTTTTCTGAATTTGACATCAATCATCCAATCGCTGACAAGGACGCGATCCTGGCTGTGAATCGCCAGCGTTTTGAAATGCAGCAGCTGGACGGGATTCTCTACGAGGATGCCGACGAGCGGTTGTGTGTGGGCTACAAGGATGCAACCGACAGTGAATTCTGGGTCAGCGGACATATGCCCGGTATGCCAATCATGCCTGGCGTTGTGATGTGTGAAATAGCAGCCCAGTTGTCTTCCTACCTGTGTACCAAGCATGATTTTCTGGGTGCCGAAGTTGTCGGTCTGGGCGGACTGGAGGAGATCCGCTTTCGGAATGTGGTCCGCCCCGGGGATCGTTTTGTGGTCATGTTGCGACAGGAAAAGGTACGTTATGGAGCAATGATCATCTGCTATTTCCAGGGGTACGTGGATCAGGCCATGGTCTGTGATGGGAAAATCAAGGGAATTCCACTGCCAACCGATGCCTTGACAGCCGAAAGCTGATTTTTCGGAAACGCCGCAGAGGCCTCTTCGCTGGAATGGCTTGAGGGGGTGCCTTGGCACCGGTGTCCCCTTGAAACCGGTGTCGCCTTGAAACCGGTGTCGCCTTGAAACCAGTGTCGCCTGGCAGGTGCGTTTCGGGGATGCCGAGCACCTGCGTTTGAGGGGGTGGGCAGGCGGAGGATTCCTGGCAGTTTTTAAGCTAACTGCAGTTTTCAGACTTCCGGGAGCGACAGGTCGATGCCCGCCTTTCGGGCGGTGTCGGCTGCTTCGACGATGCTTGAGGTTCTGGTCTTTTCCAGGATTTTATATTTGCGGCGTTCTACGGTCCGTTCGCTTTGGCCGATCAAGCGGGCAATCTGCTTGTTGATTTTTCCCGCAACCAGGTGCTTGAGAACCAGCAATTCACTCACCGTGACATCCTCAAATTTATCGAGTGCATCACGTCGCTCCCAGTTGCTTTCGCTGGCGTGAAAAGCTTGCCGGATTTCTTGCAGGAAAACCTCGGTTTCAAATGGTTTCTGGATAACCGTTACCGCCCCGCCTTTGAATGCCTGTACGGTCATCTGCACGTTGGCTTCACCGCTGAGGAAAATGAGAGGAATCTCGATGCCGTGTGCGATGAGGTGCTCCTGTACCTGGAGTCCATCCATTTCAGGCATTTTGTAATCGCAGATAACACAGCTCCGTTTCATCACCTCGACATTCGAAATGAAGTCTTTTGCCGAAGTGAACTCCAGGGTCTTGATGTTTTGCGATGCTAGCAAGGTGCAGATGGAACGGACGACAAGGGGGGCGTCGTCGACTACATAAGCGACAAAGTCGTCATTCTCGAAGGCTTGATCAATGCGATGGCTGCTCATCAATGATGCCATAATTCGTGCTGTAAATCCAGATTTGAAATTGGCCTGCAATCATTCGGCTGCAGGTATTCGCTGGACAGCTGATTGGTTGGCGAGAGTGAAAGCCTAACTATTAGAGTCAATTTAATATTTTTATACAACAAGAGTGTCTGTTTTGTAACACATGGAGGATTCAGCAGGTTCGTCCTTGGACGGGCTTTTCAATCAGGTCGCTGGACCTGGCAGGGGGATTCGAGGGGGCTGCCGCTGGACCCGTTGTCAGCGGATGCATGGGGTAGGGAGTGAGGTCTTTTTTCCGGTTCTTTTGGCAGGCTGAGTGTGGAGGGGTTGCCTGGCGGGTTGGGCTGGGGCGGCGAGCCGGAAAAGCAGCCTCTTTTTGCAAGCATCTATGGTCAAGTTTGCTGAATTCCTGTATATCCGCACAGGATTTTCCCATCTGGATGTGGTATGTCTCAGCCAATTTCTGTAATTGGTCGAACACAGCATGCGTTTAACGACTGGATTCGCGATTGGGGGCGGGTGGTCGTTGAAACGGTTACGGCAATTGGTGCATTTGCACTGTTTGTCATTCGGACTGCTTCCTGGCTTTTTACCCGTCTTCCCAAGTGGGAGACCTTGCTTCCCAACTTTTACCAGGTTGGCGTTCAGAGTCTGCCAGTGATTGCCCTGACCGGGACCTTTATTGGGATGGTTTTGGCCGTGCAGAGTTTTTCCCAGTTTGAGCAACTCGGTCTGGAGTCCCAGATGGGGGCCGTAATTACCATGACCCTGGTGCGCGAATTGGGGCCGGTTCTGGCAGCGGTCATGCTGGCGGGGCGGGTTGGCAGTGCCATGGCTGCGGAGTTGGGAACCATGCGGGTGACCGAGCAGATCGATGCCCTTTCGAGCATGGGCTCCAATCCCGTTCATTACCTGGTGGTTCCCCGGTTCCTCGCCTGTCTGTTGATGATTCCCGCACTCACGGTAATGGCAGATTTCATGGGGGTTGCCGGCGGGCACTTCTTCAGCGTGTTTGTCTATGGAGTGGATTCCCACCACTACTGGTCCAACGCACGCGATTTTGTTGGTGTGTTTGATATCGTGTCCGGGATTGTAAAGAGCATCTTTTTCGGATCCGCAATCGCGCTGGTCAGTTGCTACCAGGGATTTCATTCGGCTCCCGGGGCTGAAGGGGTGGGGCAGGCTGCGACAAAGTCTTTCGTTTATTCGTTCATTGTGATCCTGATCCTCGACCTGTTGATTGGTGTCTCTGTGGAGTCCATTTATCGATCCATCTGGCCAAATGGTCCGAGGTTGTTTTGAGCGAACTTTCAACGGGTGAAATTTCGAATTCCGACGAAAAGGACGGGCAGGAAATCCTTGTCAGCGTGGAAAATGTGAGCGTTGATTTTGCCGAGCAAAGCGTTCTGAGGAATGTAACTCTGTCCATTCCGCGTGGTCAAACACTTGTCCTGATTGGTGAAAGCGGTTGCGGAAAATCGGTCCTGATGAAAAGTATTATCGGGTTGGTTGAGCCAACTGAGGGACGTGTCCTTTTTGATGGGCAGGACATCAACCGGATGAGCGAGAGGAAACTGAGCCAGGAAAGAAAGCGGTTTGGTTTTGTTTTTCAGAACGCGGCACTGTTTGACAGCATGACCGTAGGTCAGAACGTGGCTTTTCCGCTTAAGCAACATGCCCTTTACAGTCCGGCTCAGATTGAAGAGCTGGTTGTTTCCAAGTTGGGTGAAGTTGGTTTGCCCCCCGGCGTTGTACTCAAGAAGCCGGCCGAATTGTCGGGCGGGATGAGGAAAAGGGTTGGGTTGGCAAGGGCCTTGATGCTGGATCCGGAATTGGTCGTCTATGACGAGCCAACGACTGGTCTGGATCCAATCATGAGTGATGTAATCAATGAACTGATCCTGCGGACACGCAGGACTTACCCGGTGACCAGTATTGTGGTGACGCATGACATGCACACTGCAAAAAAGGTCGCTGATCGGGTCGTGATGGTTTTTCCTCTCTCCCGCCTGGAAGAGGATGAGCCTCAGATTCTGTTCGACGGACCGCCCGAAGAACTCGAGCAATGCCGAGACCGCAGGGTGCGGCAGTTCGTCAATGGCGAAGCTGGAGAGCGACTGATGGAAATGCGATACGAGGAGGCATCTGCCTGATTGATATGGATGATAAAGTCATGCTCTGGCGGTTGGGGATCCTGGTTCTGTCCACCATTCTGGTGGCGGCCACCCTGATCCTTTATCTCGGCCGCGGGTTTCAGCCAACCTACCGACTGTACCTTGAGTGCAAGGAGGCTCCCAATGTGACACCGGAGACACCCGTTCATCGCAACGGCGTCCTGATTGGTCGGGTTGACACCGTGGAGACCCTCGATGAGGGGGGCGTCCGAATGACGTTGCGAATCAACAAGGGGGTCAGGCTTTTTTCCGATGAGGTGGCTCGAATCGGAATGACTTCCATTCTGGGCGAGAGTGTTATTGAATTTGTTCCGGGCCGGGGCCAACGTCAGCGAAACCTGCTGGTTGACAGAAGTGAGCTGGGCGAGGACAGCGTGGAAGTCATGCTGGGTCCGATGGATATTCTGGAGCAGGCGGTCAGTGTAATTGGGGGACTGGATGAATTGCGGGGGTCTTTTGTTTCAGCGGCCGACGAGGTTGCCAACACTTCCCAGAAAATTGGTCAGATTGCCGAAGATTTTCGATCTGCCTTGGGTGAAACACCCGAAAAACACCTGGAGGAATTCTTTGCCGAGATCAAAAAACTGACCAGTAAAACGGATCAGACGCTGAATGAGTTTGAGTTGATGGCTAAAGACGTGCGGGAGATTATCGGGGACGATGGCACCAAGTCCTCTCTGAAATCCCTCATTCAATCCTTTCCCGGTGTGGTTGAAAAAGCGGACAAGCTGATGCTCTCTTCCCAGACGACGATCGACGAATTCAGGAAAGTTGCGGACAACGCCAACAACCGACTGGAGGAAATCGGTGAAATCACCAAGCCTCTGGCGGAGGAAGGTTTTGTGGAATCACTCCGGGGGAGCCTCGATGGAATCGGCGAATTTCTTTCCAGCATCAAGGACAGTGAGGGAACGATCGGCTTGTTGCTGAATGATCCGGGCGTCTACAACCGCATGAACAGCAGTTTGCGACGAATTGAATCGATTACCTACAAACTCGAGCCTATTCTGAAGGATGTGCGAGTTTTTTCTTCCAAGATTGCCACCGATCCCCGGCAGTTGGGAGTCAAGGGCGCGCTCGATGCCCGCCCCTCGGGAACCGGGATCAAGGGGAGCTTTCTTGGTCCCGAATATGAGGATTCAGAATCCGGGAGTTCCCGCCCCTGGTTTCGCTAGTTCCTGGTTGACCGGTTGGGTTTCGTTCCCATGGATCGTTGCCCTGGTTCCAGGCGGGGCCTGTTTTCAGGCGAACTTCACGTGAGTGCATGGAAAACGGGCTCGTCAGGTGGTTTGCCGATTGCAAGCTGTTGGCTGAAATTGCCCGGAACTCCGGGTTCCCGGAGGTTGGTGAGAGCAGGATCCTTGCGGGAAGGTGTCGAAATGCCTCTTCTGGTGCGTCCGGCCCGGTTAGCGGGGCACCGCAAAGCCCTGGAGTGAGTTTTGCCGGATCTGGTTGGCTCGTTTCAAGACTTCGGATTCATTGGTGGGTGCCAGGGGCTGGAGGTCGACTTTGACCTCCCGTTCGTCCCGGATCTCAAAGGGGACCAGTATATCGCTGACAAAGTCGAAAGGTGGAATCTGGTACCAGGGTGGGTTGATTCGCTGCTGGACTTCTACAGTCTGGAAACGATCTTTCTCAAGTCGAATCGTTCGGGTTCCGTAATAGGTAAAAGGTAGTGAGACCGGCGTGTGACCTACCTCGACATCATCGACGTAAACCAGGGCTCCAGCCGGGTTGCTGCGAATGGTCATTCGTCTTTGCATGCAACCGGTTTGCAAAACCAGGAGCAGGCAAATCAGTGAAACCGCGATGTTTTGCATGAATCGGATACGTTTTTTTCGATTTACCGCTGGAAAGCGGGAAGTATAGGAACTGTTGAAAGGCGTTGCGAGATCAGATTGGCAAATGACTTTCAGATGATTCTTTTCTCAACGCTGGCCGCATCCGGTTCGATTTCAAAAGGAGTTGACAAGAGAGTCGGGCTGTCGGTATCTCGACGAATTGGTTTCAGGTTCGCCTGTTTGCGGAAAGATTCGCCTTGGGCTTCCGGGGTCGTTTCAGGACGATATTGCGGAAAAAAACGGTGAAATGGCTGTTTTGGCAATCAGAAGGCCGCGATTAGGGCAGGACAGAATCTTTCCGGGATATTAGAATGAGTATCCAGAAACAGGAAGAAGTTTTTCGAATGCAAGATTGGTCTAAGCATATCGAGGTTGCGGCAATATCTGACGTCGGCATGCGCCGATCGACCAATCAGGACTCTTATGAAATTTCCCTGGCCGGGGACTGGGAGAAATGGCAGCAGCGGGGACATCTGTTCCTGGTAGCGGACGGAATGGGTGCGCATGCTGCCGGTGAGTTGGCTAGCAAGCTTGCGGCAGATGGTGTGACCCATCTCTACACAAAGTACAAAGAGCTGTCCCCGCCAGACGCATTGAAAAGGGCGGTCTCGGAAACCAATGCAGAGATCAACCGGCGTGGCCAGGCCAACGAAGAATTCAACAACATGGGGACGACCTGCAGTACCCTGACGTTACTGCCTTACGGTGCCATCGTGGCCCACGTGGGCGACAGTCGAGTCTACCGCGTCCGCAATCAGCGACTTGAGCAACTGACTTTTGACCACTCCCTCGTCTGGGAAATGAAAGCGGCCGGGACCATCCCGGATGGTCCGGAAGGGGCCAGCTTGATTCCCAAAAACGTAATTACCCGGTCGTTGGGTCCGTACCCGGATGTCAACGTCGACCTGGAAGGTCCGCTGCCGATCCAGGTGGGTGATGTTTTCATGCTTTGCAGCGACGGCCTGACGGGGGAAGTCGAAGATGATGAGATCGCCTCTTTGTTATCCCACCTGGACCCGGAGAGGGCAGCTCGGGCGCTGGTGGACCTGGCAAATCTTCGGGGGGGGCCTGACAATATCACGATCGTGATTGCGAAAGTGGTCGACAAGAGCCTCGAGACCGGCAATGCCACTGCCGGGCCCTTGACGGTAGGTGGAAAAAGCAATTCCCGGCCGGGACCGGTGGTTTACTCCCTGTTCGCCGCTTCATTGATCGGGTCGGTTCTGAGCCTGCTCTCGAGTTATTTGTTGGCTGGCCTTTTGGGTGTGGCGGCAGTAGTTTTCGGGGTGCTTATTGCGATTAAATGGATGGGGGCGGATTCCGGCAAAAAAATCGTTGGATCCAATAAGCGATTTGGAGGCGGTCCCTACACCAGGACAGCCTCTGTTTCGGGTGCCAAGTTGCTGGCACGGCTGGAAAAAATTGGCAGTCAGTTGAGGAAGGCGGCGCGGGAAGACGATTTGCCTGTCGATTTGGCCGAGTTTGACAAGTATTTTTCCAAGGCCCAGAATTCCGCCCGGGAATCTGATGAGGCGAACGCCATCAATTATTTTTGCATGGGGCTGAATTACTACATGGATCAGCTGCGGGGGTAGCAGGGGTCCTTTCAGCTGATCGATCACAAAATGCGGTGCGATCGCTCTTTTGGGGAATCATGCAGGTTTGCTAGAATCATTCTGCTTTCACGGAGTGACTTGCAAAAAGATGACCCTGATCACACGCTATGTACTGATGGATTTCATGCGGGTTTTCGTGGTAACCATTGTTATCATGACTCCGATCCTGCTGTTCAGTCTGCTCGGTTTTGAGTTGAGGCATCAGGGGGTCGGGCCAGCTGCATTCCTGGGCATCATGCCTTATGTTCTGCCGAGTGCCCTGTATATTTGCATCCCCGCGGCAACGCTTTTTGCTGCGGTTACCGTGTTCGGAAAGATGTCACGGGAGAATGAGCTGACGGCCATCAAGGCGATGGGAGTCTCACCGATGGCAGTCATCTGGCCCACGCTTTTGCTGGCCGCCGGTCTCAGTGTTCTGACGTTATGGCTTAATGATCTGTCGGTTTCTTGGGGCAGGGCCGGGGTTTATCGGGTCGTGCTCGGCTCCATGGAGCACACGGTGCTCGGGATGCTCAAGACCAAGGGGCAATTCGACAATGGCCGCGTTTCCATTTTTGTAGAGGCGGTCGACGGAAACCGCCTGGTGCGACCAAGGTTCGTGGTCAACGGTGGGAAAGACCAGCCGATTGTGACCCTTTCAGCGGAGTCGGCGTTCTTCAAAACCCATCCAGAAGAAGAAAAGCTTACGTTGGAGTTGAAAAACGGAAGCTGGGACCGTGAAGGGAAACTGCAACTCCGTTTCGAGGATGAATTCCAGTGGCAGTTGTCCCTTGCGGATTTGACCCGGAAATCGAGGGAGCAGGGGAAGCCTTCCGATTTGCCCTTGGCGGTAATTACCCGTGAGCTGGAAGAGCAATTGCTGGCGACCCAGGTGCAAAAGGAGAGGAATGCTGTCAGTGCCATGCTGCAACTGACAACCGGGAGCATTCATGATCTGAAGCAGGAGAACTGGGAAAGCAGGACGCTGGAAATGAAAAAAATGGAACATCGTGTTCACCGGCTGAAAACGGAGCCTTACCGGAGGTGGGCAAATGGATTCAGCTGCCTGGGGTTTGCTATTCTCGGGATTCCCCTGTCCATCTGGATGCGAAATTCTGACATGTGGCCCAGTTTTGGCCTCTGTTTTGTTCCCACGCTTGTGGTTTACGTCCCCTTGATGCTGTTCGGTGTTGACCGGGCCAAGAGCGGTTCCATGCACCCGGTGGCTGTATGGGGCGGGAATGTCGTCGTGTTGCTGATCGGTATTTTTCTTTTTCGTCGGGCGCTCCGTCACTAGGTTCAGGCCGGTGGTTTTTGAGGTCCGTGGGTGCTCCAGGGGGATGCCATCATTTTGGCTGTTTTTTTGTCATCCGGGTCCAGCGGGAATCTCCTCGCACCTGGTTCATTTCGCCTCCCTTTTCACGACCATCGTACGAGTGCGTCCCAATGGATCAGGAGCTCTACCCGGGTAGGGGTGTCCCGATGCCGGCCGTCCGAGCTGGTGGGGCTTTTTGGGGATTTCATATTGAACCATATCGCCAAGGCGTGTTACATTCACTCCGCGTCCAACCGATTGCCTGACATCAACCTGCTGATGTGCGTGCAGTGATCAATACTCGGCGGAGCCGTTTTATCGACCAGGGAAGGTCCGTTTTTGTCAGGGGTTGAGTATGAAGTTCACGCTGATGAATTTTCGCTGGCGCATTCGGGGGAAGCTGCTGGCGTCCGCCATCATTCTGCTGATTGTTGTCTCGGTTCTCTGTTACAGCAGTTTCCACGGTGCGAGTCGATTTCGCGGTCTCACCAAGAGCATTCGCTCGCGTTCGAGTGAACTGCCATTGCAGGCCAGCCTGGGAGAAAAAGTTGCCCAGCTGAGAATCACGTTCTTGAGATTGACTATTTTTAAACAGTTGGAGAAATCGAACGGAAACAGTCCCGGGGCCCTCGGGCCAAGCGGCGGGGGCGTTATTGAGGATGGAATATCGCTGCGGCAGCAATTCCTGTTTGACCTGGAACAGGTTCAGCTTGCCCTAGACGAATACGAGGAGCAGTTGGATGAAAATGTCGCTACCGGCCGGTTGCTCTCTGATACCCGCCGTGAAAAGAGCACGGTTTCCGAGTTGCGAGCAATCCTGGCCAGCATCGCAGCTGATTTTGCCCAGGTGGATTGGATATTCAATGATACAAACCGCTTGACGCTGGATGAGGATCTGCTTCAGTTGCAGGACCAGGTGACTTTATTACCAGGGTTTCTCAGCCAGAGGATGTCCGCCTTTCATGAACAGGCGAGATCTGAATACAAGACCTGGATGTTCCTGAGTGGCATGATGACCCTGCTTGCGATCGTGTTCCTCGGATTGCTTGCCACCGGAATCTATTTCTGGCTGTTGAAGCCGCTGAGCGTGCTGATTCGGGGATCCCGCAAAGTGTCGGATGGAGATTTTGATCATCGGATCGAAGTTTCTACCCGCGATGAAGTAGCGGACCTTGCCGCATCCATGAACCAGATGACAGAAAATTTCCAATCCATCCGGAATGATCT
>JAYZFP010000164.1:0-19683 GCA_036336715.1 Planctomycetota bacterium | reverse complement strand
GAATACCAACGGCCGGGGGAAGAGGCTATTGAGGGCAGCCGGATATCCAAACGTGCTGCCGCCGAGGTGTTTCCCGAGACGATGCCACTCTACCTCGAAACCGGGGCACCTGCCCGCTGGATCCGTTTTATTCTGGACCATCCGTTGCGGGCACGGGTGGAGTCCCTGCCTCCGGTCGAGTCCGCTCTCAAGTCAAAAGAGTTTGCCGGCTTCCTGGCCGGTCTCGGCCTGGTTCAGTTTTATATGGGCATGGACTGGGAAGCATCACTGGAGACGCTGGCAGGAAGGGGGGCCGCATTTGGCATGGACCCTTCTTCCGGTTCGGTGGGCGGCGTTTTTCTCTCCTCCCGCCCGGAACGGCTCCCGAAACTTTACCAGGGGCTTCTGCGACTGGCCGACCCGAACCGGGAAGGCACCGTCCAGCAGGGTGAATACCGGGGACAAAAGGCCTACGCCCTTGGAAAGCAGCTCTTCCTCATTCCCTTTGAGGATCGGGTGTTTGTTTCCACTCAAAAGCCGATGGTCAAACAGATGGCGGACTACTGGCTTGATAGCCCAAAGAAAAACCTGTCCCGCCGGGTGGCTTTCATGGCCGCCCGGGAATCACGCGGGGACAGAACCGTCTGGTCTTACGCTCACCTGAAAACGCTTCGCGACTCCGGGTGGGCCCCTGACCTGTTTGCAGAAAAAACGGATAACATCGCCGTCGAGCTCCTGATGGGTGGTCTGCTGGAGGCGACCCGCAACGCAGAGACCCTGACCGGGGGGGTGAACCTGCAAACTGACCGGATCGAGGTTTCCTTTCAAACCGCTTGGGACGAGCGGGCCATTCCCGGTCCGCGGGCCTTTTTTTTCGGCAGTCCGCAGGAACGGGAGAAATTCAAAAGGTTGCAACTGGAGGGAACGCTGGGGGAGGTCCATGCCTTTCGGGATATCGGCAAACTGTGGCTGTCCAAGGAGGATCTTTTCGAAGAGGCCCATCTGGCCGAGTTGTCGCAGGCGGATAGCACCCTGTCCACTCTGTTTTCCGGGCTCGATTTCGGTGAGGAGGTGCTCGGATCAACGAAGCCAGGATTTCAGATCCTGGCCCGAAACCAGGACTACACAAAGCTGGAAACTCCCCGTCCGGACATTCGCATTCCCGAATTTGCAATTGTATTGAGACTGAAGGAGTCCGATCGGATCCAACGGCGGTTGCGAATTGCCTACCAGAGCTTCATCGGGTTTCTGAACATCCAGCTGGCCATGGAAAACAACCCTCAGCTGGAACTGGAATCGGAAACAATGGGCAAGAACCGGATCGTCTCAGCTACCTATTTCCCGGATGAAGAGGATGGCTACCCGGGGTTGATCCATTACAACTTTTCTCCAAGCATCGGCTTTGCCGATGATTGGTTTGTGATTTCCAGTACCCGCAAACTGGCCCGTGACCTGGTGGCAGCCGCCAGCCGCGGCGAGGTGGTACGCGATCCCGGTACGAATACCTCCATCCGGATTGCGGGGAAAAACCTTCATGGAATCCTGGGACAGAATAGTGAACCGTTGATAGCCCAGAACATGCTGGAGGAAGGAAATGACCGGGACGAGGCGAAGTCCCAGGTTGAACTGTTGCTTGGAGTGGTGGACTGGATCGAACAGGTTTCCCTGGAACTCGGACAAGGGAAGGAAATGCTGAACCTGACTTTCGGGCTTCAGCTTGATTTTTCAGATACGCAAACTTCGCCAAGGTGAGTGGCATGGATGCAGAGAAGGCATGGCAGCAGTGGGAACCGACAAATAAGCGGCCCTGGTCGATCCGTCTCGCGGCACACCTTTATCGGCGCGCCGGGTTTGGTGGATCGTATGAAGAATTGCTGGGGTCGCGAAAGGTGGGCATGCTGTCCACGGTAGATCAACTTTTTGAAGCGGAGGCCGCCCCTTTTCAGTCACAGATGGATAACCTGAAAAAACAGGTGCGATCCGGTGGCAGTGTCGAGCAACTGCCGAACTACTGGCTCTACCGGATGGTCAAATCCGACAAGCAGCTGCTGGAAAAGTCCACGCTCTTCTGGCACGGGCACTTTGCCACCAGTGCCACCAAGGTGGACCATGCGGGTTTGATGCTCGAACAGAATGACCTGCTGCGCGATCATGCCCTGGGGAAGTTCCTGCCGCTGGTGCAGGGCATCTCGCGGGACCCCGCAATGCTCACCTATCTCGATTCCCGAGTCAGCCGGAAGACCCGCCCCAATGAAAATTATGCCCGTGAATTGATGGAGCTGTTCTGTCTCGGACCGGGGAACTACAGCGAGCAGGATATCAAGGAGCTGGCCCGCGCGTTTACCGGTTGGGAAATCAGGCACGATCGATTCCGCTTCAACCGGCACCAGCACGATTCGGGGCAAAAAAACATCCTCGGTGCTGTGGGTGCTTTCAATGGTGACCAGGCTGTGGAAATTGTCTTGCAGCAGCCAGCGGCGTCTTTGTTCATCGCCCGTAAGCTGCTGCACTTTTTTGTCACCGATCTCCCGCTTGAAAGGGAAATTGTCGAGCCGCTGGCCACGACCTTGCGGCGGAGTGATTTTGACCTGTCGTTGGCTATCCGGAAAATACTGACCAGCCGGCTTTTTTACGAGTCGATCGGTCAAAAAGTGAGGTCCCCTGTCGAACTGGCCATCGGGTTTCTCCGGTCGCTGGAAGCCACGGGGAATTTTGTCAAACTGGCCCGCCTGCTGCGGGAATCGGGCCAGCTTCCGTTTTTCCCACCCAACGTCAAGGGTTGGCCGGGTGGAAGGAGCTGGATCAACTCGGCAACTTTGCTGGGACGGATCAACCTGATTAGTGAATTGCTGACAGATGAAAAGACCCGCCTGAAATCGGGTGACCTGGCCAGCTGGTTGGGAAAATATGAAATACCGGGCAGCGATGCCGTTGAGTTTTTTGAGTCCCTGCTGCTGGCAAGGCCCCTGCCGGCTGAGGCGCGTGACAGGATTGGGGCGCTGATCGGTGGAAACGGGGGATCCAGAAATGACCGCCTGAAAAAATCGCTGGTTGCCATTGCTTCACTGCCTGAATTTCAACTGGGTTGAGTAGCCCGTTTTGCATTGATTTAAAGATTGGTTTTCCTCATGTTCCACTCGCTATCACGCCGGCAATTTGTCAATGTCTCGGCTGGCACGGCAGCCGGTATCGGGTTTTTTCAGTCGGTACCCACGCTGTTTGCCCGGACGGCAATGGCCGCTGGCAGTCCCGAAAGAATCCTGGTGGTGGTCCAGTTGTCCGGGGGGAATGATGGTCTCAACACGGTGGTTCCCTTTGCGGATGAAAACTACTACCGGAACCGGTTCACCCTGGCGATTGAAAAAGAGGCAGCCAGACGCATCGACGACCAGGCAGGGTTTCATCCCTCACTGGATGGCTTCGCACAACTGCTGGAGTCCGGCCGTTTGAGTGTGGTGCAGGGAGTGGGATATCCCAATCCGAACCGATCGCATTTTGAATCGATGGATTTGTGGCATACCGCTCATCAGGCGGAATCACGGATTCCAAACGGCTGGCTGGGGCGGTTTCTTTCCGGAAAAAAGGGTGATCCGTCAGAAGTACCAGCCATCCATTTTGGTGCGGAAAAGCAGCCCCTTGCCTTGGCAGCCGAATCCGTGACCTATCCATCGATACGCTCCCTGGAACAATTTCGCCTGAACGTGGGGCAGGACGCCGAATTGAAAAAGCTGATCCGGGAGAATCTCCACCAGGAAAGAAAGCCCGCCGATGAGCTGCTGTCGTTTATCCAGTCTTCCGCAGATTCTGCAATCCGGACGGGCGAGCGTGTGGAACAGGTGCTGAAAAAGAAGGCGGCTCGGGCTGTCTACCCGGGAACACCCCTGGCAAACAAGCTCAAGACCGTTTCCCGGATGATCCAGGCGGATATGCCGACACGCGTCTATTACGTGACGCTGGACGGTTTTGATACTCACGCGAACCAGGCGGATGCTCATGCGGGCCTGCTTTCCCAATTGGGCGACGCCGTGCGGGCATTCATCGAAGACCTGGTCAGCCAGGGGAATGACCAGCGGGTGCTGCTGTTTGCCTTTTCGGAATTCGGTCGCCGGGTCAGGCAGAATGCTTCCCAGGGGACAGACCATGGGACGGCGGGTCCCGTTTTCCTCGCGGGCGGCCAGCTGCGACCCGGCTTGTTCGGGAAGCAACCCCGCCTCGACCAGTTAGACCAGGGTGACCTGAAATTTCTGATCGATTACCGTCAGGTTTATGCCACGATCCTGGAAAAGTGGTTTGACGTTTCCAGCAGCGAAATCCTCGGTGGCCGCTTTCAGACGCTTGGCCTGTTTTCCTCGAGTGGATGAGGGAGTTCCGGTCTGCGGCTGCATTTTTTTGGGTAGTCGCCGAGCGACGCCGCGGTACGCATTTTTCACTTGCTGTTCGGTGCCCGACCAGGTCAATTACCAGTGGAATACGCTGGTTCAAATGCGTGGGAAGGGCAGGTGATTCCGCACCGTCGACGGGCAGGCTGGCCGATCCAAATCGGGCCGTGGCGGGTTCGGGATTCGCCAGCTTTCCATTGTTTCGCGGGTTGCATTTTTGTATAGAAAGACAGGAGACCCGCGATCGACTAAAATATTTGGAAAACCCCCATCGTCGGGTGAAACCGGAAACAGCGGCTCGACAGTGCTTTTGCAAACAAACCGTGCTTTTGCAAACAAACCGTGCTTCTGCAACGAAACAGTGCTTCTGCAATGAAATTGAGAGGTCAAGATTCATGAAACGTCGTGAGATTCTAAAGTCAGCCGGCTGCGTGCTTTTCCTGCCGGCACTTGAGAGCTTTGGCCAGAATCGGCTTGTTCCGGAACAAGCCGAGGTAAAACGGCTTTTCTGTATCAGCATGGGGTACGGTTTTTTCACGGACGTGTTGCCGCAAACCGATGGTGCGGACTACACATTCAGCGAGCACATGGAGCCTTTGAAAAAACACCGGGATCATTTCACGCTCTATTCAAAAATGAAATTCGGTGGAGACCATGTCCGTGATCACAAGTGCTTTGTCGGGAACACCACAACGAACCCGGACTCACTGGACCAGATCGTTGCGGATCACGTCGGGCATCTGACACGAGTCCGAAATGTCGTCACTTTCATCGGGCATGCTCATCACCATATCGTTGCATCCTGGCGGAACAGGCTGCCAGTCATGCCAATTCAATCGACCCGGGTGCTGTTTGAAACTCTCTTTGCCAGAACGGACAGGAAGACGCAGGAACGTCTGCTGGCTCATAAGAAGAGTGTTCTGGACGGTTCTCTGGAAGAAGCGAAATCCCTGATGGCGAGGGTATCCGGCCGGGACCGCCAGCGACTCGAAGAGTATTTCGCTGCGTTACGTGAATCGGAACAGGAACTGAACAAATCGATCGAATGGCTCAACAACCCCCGCCAGGATGTGGAGTTCCCGGTTGCACCGCAATTTGAGAATAACTTCCTTGCCACCGACGTGGACAAGAAGCGATTCCTGGACAACCCCCGCCAGATTCAGCGCGGGATTGCATTCGACATGATCTACAAGGCTTTCAGGTTTGATATCACCCGGGTGGTCAATTTCTACATGGTGGGGCTCGACAATGATCACCACCTCACAACACATAATGTGCCAAAATCGGCGGATGCCCGTACCAGCCTGACGAAGTATGACTCGTCATTCTTTTCGCTCCTGTCCAATTTTTACAACAAGCTCTCCAGTACAAAAGCCGAATCCGGTGGAACACTGATGGACGAGACCGTCACCGTCGCCACCGGCAACAACAGTGTCAGTCAGAGGATGGGGCCTCACAACGGAAATGAAATTCCTGTGCTGGTCGCGGGTGGAAGGTTCACCAATCATGGTGGCCATGTCATTCGCAAAGGTGAGACGACCTGCGATATTTACCTCTCGATCCTGAAGAAATTCGGTATTCAACGAGACCAGTTCGGCAACAGCAGAAAGATCATCCAACTGTAAAACCATGTTGAATTACAAGATCACGACAAGGGTTGCCTTGCTGTCGCTGATTTTTGGCGTCTGTGCTTCGGATAACAGCGCCGAGGATCGTGAACAGGCACAGGAATTCTTCAACTCCTTCTGCGTTTCCTGCCATGGCCTGGAAAAGGCCGAAGGAAATCTCCGCCTGGACCAGGTGGATCGGCAAAGATGGAACGACCCTGCGCTACTGGATGATATTTACACGGCGATCGAACTTGGCGAGATGCCCCCGGAAGATGCACCGAAATATCCAGAACCCGACAGGTCCCGGGCAATGCACAAGGTTCTGGCGGGGAAGTTGCGGACCCTCGCAGCAAAGCAGGAACCCGGCATGCTGAAAAGACTCAGTCGTGTCGAGTATCAAAATACGGTCAACGATGTCTTTGGCACAGACTTTTCCCTGCTGGACCGACTGCCAATGGACAACATGGACGCCGGCTTTGACAACAATGCGGACTACCTTCACCTGTCGGTTGTCGATATGGAGGCTTATTTCAGGGTTGCAAACCGGGTTGCCGAGGGTGTTGTCGGTGACAGGCCTGCTCCACGTATTGTCGTCTATTCAACTAAAAATACGGATATTGACTCTCTGAGCCATAAAGACAATACCAACGCGTTTGCCCCAACCCTGGAAAGGGATTCCCGCCCACTGGTTTTTGCCTCTCCGGCCACCCAGATAAAAATCAACCCGTCGGTCAAAACCAATGGTGTCTACCGGGTTGTTCCGCAAGGATTCCATATTTCGGCCCAGCTTGTTCCGGGCAGTCGTGTCGAGGAGAGATTGCCGACCGTCAAGGATGTTTCCGATGGCGATGTCGAAGGTGCGGTGCCAGATCATTCGATGAGCTATTTTTTGCGAAAGAATTCCGGGGCAGGGCAGAGCATTGTGACCGTGATTCCCAAGAATGCTGCCTGGCAGAATTTTGATCCCCGAGAAGGTTTCACGACGCGACTCACGTCGGATGACACCATCGTTCTGAGATGCAATTCGGTCAAAGGGGGCGGTCGTCAGCGAATGTTTTGCATTGAAACAGCGACCATCACGGGGCCCGTTTACGATTCGTGGCCGCCGAAAACGCCCTTTTTCAAAAACTATTGTCAGGAGATTGACAGTTCTTCCGGCTACGAAGCTTGCCGCGGGATTCTGAAGCGACTGGCGGGGAAACTGTTTCGCCGTCCAGTTTCCGACACTGAGTTGCGGCAAGTCTACAACCAGGCGAAGCAGGAATTTACCAAGGGGCAAAGCATCTACTCCAGTCTGCAAGCCGGGATTCGCGGAATGTTGTGTTCCCCGAATTTCCTCTTTAAACAGGAAGGCGCTTCGGGACCTCTGGGGGAGTACGCGCTTGCTGCACGCATGTCCTATTTTCTCTGGAATTCCCTGCCCGATGAGACGCTTTTCGAGTTGGCGAAGCAGGGAAAGCTGAAGGATCCCCGGGTTCGCCGCGAACAGGCCCTTCGAATGTTGCAGGATGCAAGAGCCAACCGGTTTGCCAATGACTTTGTTTACCAATGGCTCGATCTTGAAAAGCTCGAGATCATCGAGCCTGACGTGAGTATCTTTTCCGTTGATGAATTTGATCTTGTCCGAAACCAGATCCGTGAGGAACCGGTGGAGTTTTTCAGGGAGGTGCTTTCAAGCAACCTCAGCCTGGTGAACTTTATCAGCTCTGACTTTGTCATGATCACACCGGAACTCAACTATATCTACCGCATCCAGGGACACCCGGTGGCAAAGCCAAGTAAGCGCCCCGGGGCCAGCAAGGTATCGCCAACCGATTACAGGCCGAAGGAGATCACTTCGGAGTTCGCCAAAGTGATGCTTGGTGAAAAGGACCGGTTTCGGGGAGGACTGCTTTCCCAGGCCGGCTTCATGCTGATGACCACCAACAACGGTGAGTACACCAATCCCTTTTACCGGGGTGCATGGGTTCTCAAAAGTTTCTATGGAGATCCTTTGGAAACACCGTCAGACCTGGAAATCGCCGCACTCAATCCACCGACAAAGACAGAGACGATCAAACAGGCGATCGATGCGCATCGGGAGAATGCCAGTTGCAACAGCTGTCACAGGAAGATGGACCCCCTGGGAATCGCCCTGGAAAATTTCGATGTTTTGGGCCGCTGGCGGGACGAGTACACCGATGTCAGCAACTATGCCGCCAAGGGCAACAGGAACGAACGCTTTCCCGTGGATGCGAGAACGGAGCACATGGACGGTCGGGCTTTCGAGGGACCACAAGGTCTGAAAAACATCCTGTTGGAAGACAAGGACAGGTTTGCCCGGGCATTCGTGGAAAACATGCTCTCTTATGCCATGGCCCGCGAGATCACTTTTCGCGACCGTGAAAACCTTCGCTCGCTCTACAAGCAGTCCGCTGAGGCTGAGTTCCGACTGCGCGACATTCTGCTGGCGATTGTCTCGTCAGACGGCTTCACCAGGCGCTAGCCATGGGCGTTCCCAACAGAATTGAGATGGAAACACCCATCCGCTCCCGGCGCTGATATTCCGGTTTTCGTTATCTGCCGCAGAAATTTTTCATGCAGCTGGGGCACCTTCCTCGCGTACCAGTCACCGCAGCCGGAAATCAGGCAACGCCCGCCAGGGTCATGTTTCTTTGCTGACAATCAGGGGGTTCTGCCTCGCGGACGCTTCTACCGGCGATCCGGAACGGGTTTTGCCGCGTGGTCTTTCAACAGCTTGAACACGATTGGCCGGCCTTTCTCGACGTCTTTCGCTGTCACGTCAACCTGGATGGCCCGGTTGAGGAAGTCGACCTTGTTGCTGATGTCGGCATTCCAGGGTTCACGGCACTCGTCCAATGGAGTGATTCCATTGTTGTTACTGATATTTACATTCGCCCCGGCCTTCAGGAGAGCTTCGACGACTTTTGTCCTTCCCAGGAACGAAGCTCCATGAAGCGCTGTGCCGCCGTCTTTTGTCTGCTGGTCGACATCCGCCCCCTTGCTGACGAGGAATTCGACCGCTTCCACGTGTCCGAACAACGCAGCCAGGCCAATGGCGTGCACATTCCCGTTCTGTTTTGCATCAATATCCTGACCGTTTGCAAGTTGCTGCCTGAGGGTTGTGACGTTTCCGGTCCGCGCCGCGTCAAAGAATGTGGCGTTCGCGTTATTCGGCTTTGGGGCAGCATTCCTGGTGGTCGGCCCGATCAACTCAATGAAGTTGCCGTCCGGGTCCTTGCATACGGCCAGGAAGTTGTTGCCCCCAATTTTTGCCGGCGTCTTGCCAAGAAGTTTGACCTTGGCCTTTCGGGCCCTTTCGACTGCGGCATCCATGTCGTTTACGAATAGTGTCAGGTAGCTGAAGCCGAGAGACGAATGAATAAATCGCTGATCAGGTTTTGCTCCCGGAGCTTCGGGAAAGGTCATCAACTTGAGAGAAGGAGCGTCCTTCACGTCGGCCATTACCAACCTGCGTACGATCACTGGCTGGTTGTCCGTCAGACCGAACGATGTCGCCACATTCGCCGGGGCCGTAAAGCCTTTGACCTCGGTCATTCCAACGACGTTTTTGTAAAAATCCACTGCTTTGTCCAGGTCCGAAACCACGATTCCAAGATCGAACGTACTCTTGGCAAAAACTGGCTTGTTATCGACCGGTTTTTGTGCTGAGACGGTCATTCCGGCAAGAACTACTGACGACAGGGCGACAAAGCATTGGGTGACAATTCGTGTTGATGACATTCGAAAATCCGTGGGGGGAAACGAGTTGAAGCGGGGTCCCAGTATAACGCCTGGTTCTCCCCTTGGACCAGAAGGTCAAAAAGTTCAGACGGGCATTTTTCGCGTGGTCACAAGTTGGGACAAATCATGACCGGGGTTCCCTTTGCATAAGGTTGCGTTTTTCAAAGGGTAAGAGAATCCGGTCCGGTCAGGATGGTTTCCGTGGAAGCAGGACCTTCGATCCGGATTGACTGCTGGTTCCTTTTCCCGGTGAGGAATGCTCTTTCGGCGGCGGCGGTGGTGGCAAAGGAAGTCCAGTCGCAAGGTAATGTGTCCTACCTTTCTGGATTCGGAAAGGCCCTGCTCGCCTCGCCAGTGACGCCTGCCATATGGGACGCGCTGGAAAACGGAAACCCGGGTTGGCATCCTGAAGTGTGTTGGGAATTCCACAAGGAGGTGATTCAGAGGCCCGAATTCGTCCCCGGTCATCAGGGCGACCGGGGAGCTTTGTGGATTGGTGGCGAGAAGAGCCGGTTGGACGTCTTCGCTGCTTGGCAGGAGGAAACCGCTTCGCTAGGATGGGCGAGATTTCATTTTTGAGGATCCGAAACTGCGATGAACTATCGACGATTGGGCAAGTCCAGCCTCCGCGTTTCCGATATTTGCCTTGGAACGATGACGTTTGGTTCGACCTGTAGTGAAAGCGAATCCTTCGCGATCATGGACCGGGCGTTCGAGGCTGGGATCGATTTTTTTGACACTGCCGAGGTCTACCCGGTTCCGCCGGATACCAAGTGGGTCCATCGCTCGGAGGAGATTATCGGTCGCTGGCTGAAAACGATCGACCGGGACCAGATCTGCCTGGCGACCAAATTCTGTGGTAGTGGCAACACCTTTTTTGTGCCTCCGGTTCGGCATGGGCGGACAGCGCCGGACCGACATCACATTCGCAAGGCAATCGAAGGCAGTCTGCATCGGCTGCAGACCGATTTTATTGATCTTTACCAGACACACTGGCCCGACCATGATTTTTCCTACGAGCCGACACTGGAGGCTTTGACTGAATTGATCGACGAAGGGAAAGTCCGTTATATAGGTTCCAGCAATGAATCAGCGTGGGGAGCGATGAAGGCCTTGGCGGTTTCCGAGGCTCATGGCCTGGCCCGTTATGAAACCATCCAGAACAACTACAGTGTGATCAACCGTCGGTTCGAGGATGGCTTGGCGGATGTCTGTCGCCGTGAGCAGATCAGTTGCCTCCCCTATTCTCCTCTGGGCGGTGGAGTGCTGACCGGGAAATACAACGACGGCCAGTGGCCCAGCGGCTGCCGGTTTTCCACGTACCGGACAATGGGAGAACGTCAACAAAACATGGTTCGGCGGTTCGTCAATGAGAAAAGCCTGGCCACCACCGCCGAGTTGGGTCTGATTGCCGATGAGCTGGACACCACCACCACCGCATTGACGGTCACCTGGAGCAAGCAGAATGATTTTGTCGGCTCTACCATCATTGGCGTTAATTCAGTCTCTCAACTGGAAGAAATCCTGCCGGCGGCCAATCTGCAGCTGGAGGCCGACGTCCTGGAAAGGATCGACGAAATCACGCGGAAGCACATGTACCCGCTGGGCTAGGAAGGCCGGCGTTTTTTCACGGGTTCCCCCTGCAGGAACCGGGGGATCTGGTCCGCTTCCAGGGTGGTATTCCCGGCTGGGTGAATGGACAACTGGGCAGGGGCTCCAGTGCAAGGACTCCAGTGCAAGGACTTTCGAGGCCACTACAAACCTCTCAGGCCAACCTCTCAGGCCAACCCTTTTAAACGATGGGGCACCCCTTTGCGAAACGCCCCATCAGCCACATCCTGTGCTTGAAAAATTTGAACCCGTTATCCCGGGCTTCGTTCCATGCCGTGATCCAGCATCTTCTTTTTCAGGGTTGTGCGGTGGATGCCAAGAATTCTGGAAGCGGCGACGTACTGATGGTCAACATGTTCCATGACGGTAGACAGCAAGTCGGGTTCCAGCAGACTCAGGAATTCTCCGTACAGATCCAGTTCTGCGGCTTCCCCTTTTTCAATCGACTGAATCCGCTTTTCAGTCCAGGTTCGCAAGAGCTGGCCGATTCGCAGTTGAAGCTCGTCTCCTTCAACTGCCGGTTCGTTACTGAGGCTCTGAATCGGTTCTGGAAAATGCTCGGCCATCAGGTCACCTCCCCGGGAAAGGATCAACGCGTGCTCGATGGCGTTTCGAAGTTCCCGCACATTTCCGTTCCACTGGCGTTTCCTGATTTCCTCATTGGCCGAGGGATCGAGGCGGGGCAGGGAGGCACCGAAGGACCCTGAAAAAAGCTGCCGGATAAAGAACTCGGCCAGTTCAATGGAATCCCCTTCACGGTCGCGCAGTGGAGGGAGATCAATCTGAAAAGCGCAGATCCGGAAAAAGAGATCATGCCTGAATTTTCCATTGGCCACTGCGGTGGGCAGGTCCTGATGCGTGGCGGAAATAATGCGGATATCCGTTTTGACCGGCTGGTTGGAACCAATGGGCAGCACCTCGCCCTGGTCGAGGCACCTTAGCAGCTTGACCTGCAGTGGGAGGGGGATCTCAGCAAGTTCGTCCAGGAACAGCGTCCCGCCGTTTGCCTGCACCAGCAGACCCACCCGATCGTGGTCCGCACCCGTAAAACTCGATTTGACATGTCCAAACAGCTCACTTTCGGCAAGGGAGGGAGAAAGGGCGGCGAGGTTGACCGCAACAAAAGGCCTGTCCGCCCGATCTCCATAGCGGTGGATGGCCCGCGCGGCAAGTTCTTTTCCCGTTCCGCTTTCGCCGTTGATCAGGACGCTGGCGTTGGAAGTGGCCGCAAACGCGATTCGCCGAAAAACTTCCTGGATCTTGGCGCAACTGCCTACGATGTCACCCAGCTTCCTTTCCTCGTTGTCTGATTCTGTCCGCTGGCCCAGCTTGGTGCGATGCTGGGCGAGTGCCCGCTGGATCACTCCCTGAACTCTTTCCAGGTCAAACGGTTTGGGCAGGTACTCGAACGCGCCATTCCTGATAGCTGTAACGGCCGAGTCCAATTCTCCATAGGCGGTCATGATCACGATGGGACAACCGGGTGCTGCCTGCCGGAAGGACTCCATGGCGTTGAGTCCATCCACTCCGGGCAGTCTGACATCGAGCACGATCAGATCCGGTGGATTTCGCGAGGCTTCCGCAAGACCCGCTTCGGCCGAAGAGCAGACGGTGGCCGAGTGTCCCATGGACTGGGAAAGCTTTTGCAGTCCCCAGCAGATACTCTCTTCGTCATCAATCACCAACAGGTTTGCCACGCCGTTGTTCTCCTTTGCATCAGGTTTCGCGGGATCGGTCGTCAAAAAGCGGGATCTGAATCACGAACGAAGTTCGTCCGTCCTGACGCCTCCATTCGATTTGTCCATCGTGTTCCTCGATGGACTGTTTGACAATCGCCAGTCCCAATCCGACGCCATCTGCCTTGGTGGTTACCAGGGGGTCGAAAATCTGTGATTCCACAGAAGCATCAATACCCGTGCCCGAGTCAATGACCTGCATCTCGGCTCGACTGGATTGACTGGTGATCCGGATGTCTACTTGCCCCGGCGGAGCATCCGGGTCGGAGCCGGCTGCTTCGATGGCATTGATCACGAGATTGCTGGTCATTTGCTGAATCAGGCTTTCGTTGCCAAGTATCCAGACCGGAAAGTCGGGAACCGTAACCGATAGCTCAACCCGGACGTGACGTGCAAACGGCAGCAGGAGTTTCGCGTATTCCGCAACAATCCTTCCCAGGTCGATCCTGGATCGTTGGCGGTTGTTGTCCCTGGCCATGGAAAGAAATCGTTTCTGAAATTCTTCCATGAACACCAATTGCCGGTTGGCCACTTCGAGACTTTCCCGGTCCGCATCACAACATTGTTTGTGGAAATCGAGAGCCAGTCGACAACCGGTGATGGAATTTCTCATCTGATGGGCAATCCCGCCTCCCATCTGGTCCAGTGTAAGGAGTTTTTCCTGGGAGCGGATTTTCTGCTCATAAACCCGTAAACGATTCGCCATTTCGTTGATCGAGCAGATCAATTGACCGATTTCATCCTGGCGATCATTCACGGATTCTGAAAAGTCTCCCTCGGCAATGCGCGCAAGGTGTTCTTTCAGTTTTTGCATCGGCGAGGTAACGTTGCCCGATATACAGACCACCAATCCGCAAACTGCCAGCAGCGTGATGGCACCTGAAATGATCTGTGGGTAAATGGCCCGCCGGATCGCGTCGAGCAGTTGCTGCCGCGGATAAAATGCCAGGAGGGTCATCTGCCGCGCGGGAATGTTTTTTTTGAAAACCGTGTAATCCATGCCGGCGACATGGACGGAAGGCAGTGGCGACGACTTTGGGGAGAGGGGTATCTGTTCAAGCAGCTTTTGGACAGCTTCATCCTCCCGGAAGCTCGTTTCTGCCGTCTGCTCACCGAGGACCATCAGGTGAACCCCTGAAATCTGTTCTACCTGGACCAGTACCGATCGTTGAAGCGGAAACGAGGTGCCAGCGAGGGTTGTGAACAGGTCGTCCATCTGGGTCTGGATACGCTGGTTTTCGTTTTGCACAATCCCCTGAATGTTGAAATAGGTGGAGAGTACGATTCCCATGCCCACGGCCGTGGAGATGGGAACCAGGATTCGATTGCGAACACTCCAGAACATCGACTGACCTGGCAGGGAAGGTGAAACCGGTCTGTCCTGTCGAAAAAGCAGACACGTGTAGAAAAATTCGCATAACAGGACCGACGGAAGCCCCAAAAACCGTTCCAAAACGGAATGAAGAGTATGGCATCGGTTTTGCTTGATACAGAATATAGTTTAACGCAAAGTGAGGTTGATCTTGGCTTCCGGTTGGAAGTTCAACTGAAAAGGGGGCGGCTGTCGACGGTCAGCCAACTCGAAACAACTCCATGCATCCCGGGTCGCCGAACAGGGAAACCCCGGTCACCGGGGTTGTGGCGAATCACCCTTTGGCTCCCATTTCGAGCTTCCGTCGGGAACGCCAAAAAATGAACGCTGAAAAAGCAGGCAATCAAGTCGAAAAGCAGACAGAGAACAGATGAGCAGGGGAGATCGAACACAGCGAGGATTCACGCTGGTCGAGTTGCTGGTGGTGATCGCCATTATCGGCGTACTGGTGGCGTTGCTCCTCCCGGCCGTCCAGGCAGCCCGTGAGGCTGCGAGAAGAACCCAATGTGCCAACAACATGCGGCAGCTGGCGCTTGCGACCCAGAACTACCATGACACCTTCAAACGTCTCCCTCCCAGCACCATCGTGAACAGGATGCTGACGTCCACGGGAAATAACGGTGCGTGGGGCGTGCATGGCAGGATCCTGCACTTTATCGAACAGGGCAATCTGTATGACCAGGTGGACATCAGTGTTGGCTGGGACTACCAGGAGGCCATCGACGGATTGAAAATCCCGGTCTTTTGCTGTCCGTCGGACCTGGCGGCAAATCGGCCCCGGGACCCGGGCAAGGGCAAAGTGACCCTTTATCCAACCTCGTACGGATTCAACCTCGGGACCTGGTTTGTCTACGATCCGCAGACAGGGCAGGGGGGAGACGGCGTTTTCTACCCGAACAGTTTTCTCCGCCTGAGTTCGATTCATGACGGGCTCAGTAACACCGTGCTCTGCGCCGAGGTGAAGGGCTGGAATGCCTACACCCGGAATGGAGGACCTTCCCAGGTCACGATTCCCAATACGGTTGACGAAGCGATCGCGGTGGTGAACTCCGGAGCCCAATTCAAGAACACGGGGCATACCGAATGGCCGGATGGTCGCGTGCATCATTCAGGATTTACCGCCACACTGGCCCCCAACACCCGTGTGCCTCATGAAAAGGACGACCGGGTCTGGGATGCCGATTTCAACTCATGGCAGGAGGGGAAGAATGGTGGAACCGGCTCGCCAACCTATGCCATGATCACCTCCCGCAGCTACCACCCGACGATCGTGCAGGCTGCCTTTGTGGATGGGAGTGTCCAGGCGATTTCCGAGAATATCGAACTGGAGAACTGGCGGGCGATGGCGACCCGAAACGGTGGGGAAATCATCTCCCACAATCGGTGAATTCCGGCCGCCAGGAGCCGCTGATTTCCGGGTTTGACAGGTTTCGTCGCAATAGGGGGCTGTCCGGGGCCACAAATGGCTGTCCGGGCCCTTGCATGACTGCCCTGGGGCCAAAACCGATTCGCCCGGGCGATTCAGCAAGGGACTCTGCTTGTGAAACTCCCTTTTTTCCCCGTTTTTGCCGAAAATCGGGTGGCTGCTTTTTTAGCCCTTGAAGGGTCCATGGTGAGTCAGTAAGTTATGAACTTTCACTTTTCTTGCCAAATTGTGGCAGAGTGGCGTAAATCGTTGGAGGATAGGAAGTTGGTTGCCCAAAAAACGTTCGTGGCAAAAACGGGTGATGTTGACCGAAAGTGGTTCGTAGTAGACGCGACCGACCGCATTGTCGGACGACTGGCGGCCGATATTGCCGTTCTGTTGATGGGAAAGAACCGGCCCACCTACACTCCCCATGTCGATACCGGTGATTACGTGATCGTGACCCACGCCGAGAAAGTCGCCTTTACCGGCAAGAAATGGGAAAACAAGGAGTACACCTGGTACACCGGGTACACCGGCCTGCGAAAGATTACGGCTGAGAAACGCCTGGAAAAGAAACCGGAAATGATTCTCCAGGAAGCCGTGCGACGAATGCTTCCCAAAAGCAAACTCGGTCGCCAGATGCTCAGCAAGCTGAAAATCTATTCTGGTGACAGTCATCCCCACCAGGCTCAGAACCCTGAAGCCATTGAGCTGGGCAAGAAGATCTGAATTCATTTCGCTCATTGAGCCAACTTGAGCCGGCTCGATTCATCGAACCAAAAACGCGATCAAACCAAAAACGCGATCAGAATAAACATGACGGCATTAGTAAAAAAAGACGCAATCACAAGTGAATCCATGGGAACCGGACGACGCAAGTCTTCGGTTGCAAGTGTCCGGGTCAAATCCGGTTCGGGGAAAATTACGGTCAACGGCAAGGACATCGCAGATTTCTTTGTCAATTCCCAGGATCAACATGCAATCGTTTCCGCGCTGGAGCTGGTTGGACAACGCGAATCGTTGGACGTCCGAATCAACGTGCGGGGCGGAGGCATTTCCGGCCAAAGTGGCGCCTGTCGAATGGGATTGGCACGTGCCCTGGTCAGTTACAGCGACGAGTTCTTTCAACCACTTCGTGACAACGGTTTTCTTACCCGTGATTCCCGAATGAAGGAACGGAAAAAATACGGTTTGCACGGAGCTCGAAAAGGGACGCAGTTCTCCAAACGATAGACGTCCATCGAAAACGCGATCCGTTCGGTTGCAAATCAGATACGGGTTGCAAATCAGAATTCATCAAGCGGCTGTCCATGGCGGACAGCCGTTTTTTTTGCCCCCTTGTTTCAGCAAGCTCTGGTGTTTCAGCAGTCCCTGGTTGCAGAGGACAGCGTTCCCGAAGTGCGGATTCTGAATGAAGTGCGGATTCTGAATTCGGCCATGATTTGAGGAAAGCGGACCTCCCCCGGAGTCCGGACCTGGATGGCCGGCCAGGACTCTCTTTGCCGAGGGGCTGGTTCAATTGCGGGTGCGACCCGCCGATTTGATCTTTTCCAGGCGAGCCAGCATCTCTTCGAGTTTCTCCGGGTGGGATTTTGCCAGGTTTTTCTTTTCCGACGGATCCTCCTTGAGGTGATAAAGTTCATACTTGCCTGGACCCTTGGAGTAGGTCAGGTGTTTTTTCGGCTTGGCGTCCGCATAGGAAAGGACTTTCCAGTCACCCACTCGCAATGCCAGTGTGGGACCCTTGTTGGGTTGCTGGACCAGGTGATCCCGCCCCGGTGCGTTCTTTCGGCCCAAAAGGGCGGGCATCACATTCAGGCTGTCGGGAAAGGCCTGGTTGCTGATTTCCTGACCGACCAGATGGCTGAGGCTGGTTGCCAGATCAATCGTGCAGACCATTTTGTTCGAGACTCCAGGCCTGATCCGGCCGGGCCAGGAAACGATGAACGGAGTGCGTGTGCCCCCTTCGTAAATGCTGTATTTGCCACCCCGATAAATGCCCCACGGCTTGTGGCTGCCCAGTTTTTCAATTGCGCCGTCCTGGTAGCCGTCGTCCAAAACCGGGCCATTATCGCTGCAGAAAACAAAAAGGGTTTTTTCCGTCAGCCCCAGTGCATCGACCTTCTTGACCAGTTCACCGACACACCAGTCGAGCTGGAAAATGGCATCTCCCCGGAACCCGAGTTTTGTTTTTCCCTGGAAACGCTCGTGCGGCATTCTTGGGACGTGGCAATCATGAGAGGAGAAAAAGAGGAAAAAGGGCTGGTCCCGGTTCTTTTCCATCCAGAGGCTGGACTGCTTGACCCATTCGTCGGCCAGGTCCTCGTCTCGCCAGCGCGCCGCATGACCACCGGTATAATAGCCAATCCGACCGATTCCGTTGTGGACCGTATGATTATGTCCGTGGCTCCAGTCCATCTTGAGCTTTTTCCGCACCTCCGGGTCCTTTCCGGTTGGATGGTCGGGGTCCGGTTTTTTTTTGCCCACCCAAAGTGGGTCTTTGGGGTCCAGATTTTTCACCCGGTGATTTTCTACGTATACGCTGGGAACCCGATCGTTGGTGGTCGGCAGAAGGTAGCAGTAATCAAACCCGATCTCCAGCGGCCCCGGTTTGATTTCGCCATTCCAGTCGGGGGCATCTCCCGCGCCCAGGCCCAGGTGCCACTTTCCAATCACCGCCGTTTGGTACCCCGATTTTTTCAATGACGAGGCAATCGTCTCGGTGCCCGGCTTGACCAGCGCCGTGGCATTGGGAGGGGCGATGCCAGCGCCCGGCTGGCGAAAGGCATACTTTCCGGTGAGAAAGGAAAAGCGTGTGGGGGTGCAGGTGGAAGCCGAGCAGTAACCCTGGGTGAAACGGATGCCGCGGGTTGCGAGGCGGTCGATATTGGGGGTTGGCAGATCCTTTGCTCCGTAGCAGCCCAGATCGCCATAACCCAGATCGTCAGCCATGATCACGATAATGTTGGGGCGATTCGGTTCCTCCTGTGAGTTGGCCGCAGGGGGACTATGGGGCGAGTCAGCGAACGTGGCAGCCGCAAGCAGGGGAACCAGCAGGAACAGGGGGATTCGGATCTTCACAGGAGCAATCCATGGAGGAGTTGGCGTGTCAAACTGCTCCCAGTTTAGTTCGGATCGCCTGCTGGGGGGAGATGCGTCGTTTTCCGATCTTTCAGCGGGTCAATTCCCGTTTGATGAAGTCGAGCCCCCGGTCGTAGGAAGCCTGGTCGAAAAAAGTCAGCAGGTGTTCTTTGCCGGAGACCACGACCAGTTCACTGCGGATTCCCAGTTTCTTTGCCTGTGCATTCATCTTTTTGACACCCTCCAGCGGAACCAATGAGTCATTTTCACCGTGGTAGAAGAAAAGGGGCGGGTCGTCCCGCGTCAGGTGGGTAATGGGAGAGGCCTGTTCGTATTTTTTCGGGTCCTCTCTGCGCGTCGCGCCGAGAAAGTAAACCAGGAAGGGAAAGTCCTTGGAAAAGAGGGTCAGGTCAACCGGGCCACCACCACAGACGACACAACGGATCGGCAGGCGTGGATGGCCCGGTTCGGGTTTCGTCGCAAGAAAGGTTGCCAGGTGTCCCCCCGCCGAATATCCCCAGACGGCAATTTTCTTTCGGTCGATCCGGTATCGATCGGCATTTTTCAACATCCAGCGGACAGCCTCCCGGCAGTCCTCGATCTGGGCCGGCCACTTGTAACGGGGAGCGTGTCGATAGTTGATCGACATGGCAACAAATCCGTTGCGGGCGGCTGATTCAGCGTGCCACTTCATCTGCAGTTTGGTTCCGCTTCGCCAAGCGCCACCGTGAATCATCAGGATTGCCGGAAAGGGTCCTTTGCC
>JAYZFP010000163.1:0-30797 GCA_036336715.1 Planctomycetota bacterium | reverse complement strand
CTTTTAAACAAAACGTTCCAAAAAGCTGGCCCGTGAGGCCTCTGGCGAAATTAATTGGTGAAATGTTTGCCTTGCCCCTGGTCATTTTGCTCATCCAACGTTTGGATGCGCCAGAGCCTCACTTTAGCCAGCTCTTTTTTTGTCCTATTCGGCCCCTGTTCTTGGGCTTTCTCCCTTGAGCACCCACGTCGTTACCAGGTTTCCCCGTTTCAATAGGAACCCGTTTTCGGCCAACCAAGTAGAGTGCTGGCTTCGAGCAAGGAAGCGATCCCGCGAGATTCAATTTCCCGAAGGTCCTTCACGCAAGAAACTGGTTAGCCTGACGCAAACCAACGAAAGATCTTCATGGGAACGTGCGACGGAGTCTGAACGGCAGGGTTCCGATCCGAGTGGTAGCGGTGAGAATTGAGTGAGTGGCAGGCAATCCACCCCGGATTTTCGGTTTTGGCAACTGCGGCAATCTGCACAGGGGTTGTCATAGTCGATTCACCCCCGCAAATCGGCGCAACTTCACTTTTTACGGCATTCAGACGATCAAAAGCGGGCGACCGATCCTTGGAATCAGCTCGGGCGGGTGATAGGATGGATTTCGATTCAAAAAACCCTCGACGGGAACGTTTTGAATCGGGATTTGCGGCCGCTTGCAGCCTTCAACTGCTAAAGAGCCCGGGATTTTTCCCGTTCTCAAATTGTTTGTTGGAATGACGCGACGGTCTCCCGTCGTTTTTTGATGCAATGACGCCCCGGTTGGATTTTTGTTCGAGGGGGCATCAAGGATCTGCCAGGCTTTCCCCGGCGTCCGTACCAGGTGAAAAGAAATCATGTCCAACTCTTCCAAACCCGCGGCAAACAAACCCGCGGCAACCGGTTTTTCGACCACTTCCATTCACGCAGGTGAAGAACGTCAAAAACCGACCGACTCAATAACGGATCCCATTGTCTGTGCCTCCACCTATACCTTTCGTGATACACAGTCGGTTATTGATTACATCGAACAGAAGCAGGAACGTGGAGAATATGGGCGGTATGGCAACCCAAACGAATGGGTCGTCGAAAAAAAGATTGCTGCGCTGGAAAACGGTCAGGAGGCTATTCTCTATTCCAGTGGAATGGCCGCGATGGTTGGATTCCTGATGGCCAAGCTCAATGCCGGTGACGAAGTCATTTTTTTCGATGAATGTTATCACCGCAGCCGGGAATTCTGTACGAAACATCTTTCCCGCTTTGGTGTGGTGACCCGTCAGGTCAAGGCATGTGATTACGAGGCCATGGAAGGCGCGATCAATTCCAGGACCAAACTCCTGGTCAGTGAGTCTCCCACCAACCCGCATCTCAGTATTGTTGACCTCGACCGGTTTGCCACCATCGGAAAGCGTCACGGTGTCGATACACTAATCGATGCGACATTGGCGACGCCCTATAACGTTCGCCCACTGGATTACGGGGTGGATTTTGTTCTGCACTCCGCAACCAAGTACCTCGGCGGCCACAACGATTTACTGGCAGGTGCCCTTGTCGGCAGCAGTGAGGGGCTGGACGATGTGCGGAAACTGCGCGGCATTATGGGGGCCATCAACTCACCCCACAATCTTTACCTGCTCGAGCGGGGTCTCAAGACATTTGAACTCAGGATGCAGCGCCACAATGAAAACGGCCTGGCCATGGCCAGGTTTCTCGAAAATCATCCCCGGGTGGGCAAGGTATTTTATCCGGGGCTGGAGTCCCATTCCTACTTTGACATCGCCAATGAAACCATGCGTGGATTCGGCGGGCTGGTGACTTTTGAGATCCGGGATGCTGACTGGAAAGAGACCGCGGCAATTGTCGATGCGGCCAGCATCGCCCGAATCGCGCCCAGCCTGGGAGGAGTGGAGACCCTGATTGAGCAGCCCCTGGTAATGAGTTATTTCGAATGCACCCCTGAACAGAGGGCGGCATTCGGAATTTCGGACAACATGATTCGCATTGCCTGCGGAATCGAGAACACCGAAGACCTGCTGAATGATATCGGGAATGCTCTCAGCACAACCTGTGTTGCCCCCTCACTGACCGCAACGATCTCGAAGTAGTCGATGCCAACAAGATTGTAAATCCGTTTCGCCAGCGGTAGCTCCATTTGCCCAACTCCTTCTGTCCAGTTGACTGATATGAAGTTTCGAACCAGGTGCGTCCATTCGGGCAACCAGAAAGACCCGTCGACCGGTGCCGTGGTGCCACCGATCCATACAGCATCCACTTTTGTACAGCCGGAGGCGGGGGAATTCGGGGAGTTTGACTATTCCCGGACAGGTAACCCGACCCGGCGAAACCTGGAAACAAATATTGCGGACCTGGAAAAAGGTGCTGGAGCCCTTGGATTTTCCAGTGGCATGGCCGCGACGCATTGTGCGGTGATGTACCTCAACAGCGGGGATCACATCCTGGCAGGCACGGACATCTACGGTGGTACCTACCGTTTACTACACAAGATCTGCAGCAAATCGGGGATCGAGGTGACGCTGGCTGATTCAACCTGCCTCGAAACATTGAAAGGTGGTCTGAGATCCAACACGAGGCTGCTGTGGCTGGAGAGCCCCGGGAATCCGCTGATGTCGATTTCAGATCTTCGGCAATGTGCGGAGTGGGGAAAGGCTAACGGCCTGCTGGTTGGTGTTGACAATACACTGGCAACACCCGTTCTGACACGGCCGTTGGAGCTTGGGGCCGATATCGTGCAGCACTCGGCAACCAAGTACCTGGGAGGACACAGTGATGCTCTTGGCGGACTGTTGGTGTTTCGGGAGCAGGGGCTTTTCGAAGAAATGCACTACCTGCAAAACGCAACCGGCGGTGTCATGAGCCCCTGGGATGCTTTTCTGATTTCCCGTGGTATCAAGACGCTGGATCTGCGTGTCCGTCAGCAATGTGAAAATGCCATGCAATTGGCGGAGTTTCTTGAGTCACACCCTCGAGTGAAAAAAGTCTTCTACCCGGGACTCGATTCCCATCCTGGGAAGGGGCTGGCGAGCGAACAGATGGGTGGACTTTTCGGAGGCATGTTGAGCTTCGAAGTGGACGGTGAATTCAGCGATGCAAAGAGGGTGGTTGATGCGACCCGTCTGTTTCAGCTGGCGGTGAGCCTGGGCGCGGTGGAATCCCTGATTGAGCACCCGCCTTCCATGTCGCACGCCGCCTACGACCGGGAGGACCGGATTCGCCATGGCATCAACGATACGTTGATCCGCCTATCTGTTGGAATTGAAAGTATTGAGGATCAACTCGCTGATCTTGAGCAGGCGCTCGGGGTGTAGGGTCGGGTGCCTTGCGGACCGCTTCACGGCTGGCTGTTCGTGGGTAGACCTTTCCGCCAGACAGCAGGAATGCGGAGTTCTTTGCGGATTGCGGGCGGCCCCCGCGTGGCTGGGAAACGCCGTTCCCCGCTAATTGGCTTTCCTGGCGGGCAAATCGGTCTGGCGGGGTTCTTTTTCCGCTCGACAGGAAGCGGGGATCCGTGGTGCCAGGATTTGCCTGCCCGGAACGAACTGTCTGGCGGTGGCTGTTTGTCCAGCGGGGAGCCGTTGAAATCCCGACGTTTCGGACCGGTTTGGGTGGATAATTCTGACCGGGGGCGGCTCGATGGCGATCGTAAACAGAATCATACCCTGGTGCGATGGCAGGGATTCGTGCCGGGGTGGATGGTTCCCGTGCCGTCAAAGAGTGAGCCGTGGTGGCTGGTTGCCGGTTCCCATTACCCGCAGAGAGGGTACCGATCTCAGGTCTGCGACTTTCGGAACGAAGTTGCGCAACGGTTGGAGGAACCAGTTGTCCGGCGGAGGAGACAGGTCGCCGGTCAATGGATCGGTAGGGCAAACTGCCGATGGGTTGATGGAACGTCGGGCGGGAATATTCCGGAGGCGTGGATACCTGCCCAACCGGTGCTGGAGGTGCCACGTCGCATTGACATTGGTTCCCGGGTTGCTTGCAGTGATCACAGCAACCGCTTACGCAGTTACCCGCCCCGTCAGTCAGTCGCTGGTTCTTGCGAAACATGTCACTGCAGATCTCCCGCATGAATCGGGTGGGGAGAAAACAATCCGAGCCGCGGCAATGCCAGTCGATATAGGGAGAGACCATTTTTGCCCGGTCATCGTCGCACTCACCAAACAGACCGGCATGACCTGTCTGAATCCGATAGATCAGGCCTCTTTGCTGATGGTCGAAGGGCGAATACTGGGCCTGCCGATCCAGCACATAATCCCGGTAAACATTCTGTCCCTTTACTTGAAGTGGGTGCACCACCAGCCAAGCCAGGGCGAGGATTGTCAAAAAGGGAAGGTTGAAAGGCTGGGTGGCGGCGTTCATGAGGTCCCGGGCTTTTATCGGCTGCGAACTTCGACAATGTCACTGATCGTCCATCTCAACCGGACTTTGTCGGATTTTTCTCATGACCCGAAGGACCGTTAGAAAAGGAGAGGTTCGACTGATGCATAGGATCGTTTTAACGGGCAGGATCGTTACATCTGCTAAAGGCGGGGATATCGTCATGAATCAGCCAGGCAGCAAAAACCGGATTTTCGGTACGGGATACCCACTCGGCAGAGTCCCGCGCGACCGTCACAGTTTAACCTGTCTGCCCTGAGGGGTTTCCTATGGAAAATGTTCTCTACGAACACGATTCTGTCAGTATTCGTGGAAAATGCGGTCCAACGGAATCCGGAGGGGAGTCGCTGACGAAACTTTACGGTGAGGTCAGATTACTGGGCCGCCTTTTGGGAAGTTGTCAAACTGCGTTTGCACGCTGGCATTGCTAGCCCGTTTTGACAGTCTGGTATAGAATCCCTCCGAGAGGAGCCCAAATGATTATTCAGAAGCAATACAAATTCTACGCTGCCCATCGAAATGAGCAGTTGAGCGATAAATGCCGCAACCTCCACGGACACCGTTACGGTTTGATCTGTTTTTTCGAGGTTGAAAGAGATGGGGCGCTTTCGACCCTGTTCGGGGATTTTGATGACAAGATCGAGCCGCTGGTCAAGAACACCTATGACCACTGTTTTCTCGTCAATCGAAATGACCCTCTCTACGAAACCATGCTCGGCCATGAAGAACGTACCGGCGAAAAGATGCGGATGAAGGTCCTGGAATTCCCCTCGACTGTGGAAAATATCGCTTTTCAGCTGTTCACCGAAATCACGGAACTTGGTTTTCGTCTGAACCGGATCGAGGTTCGCGAAACGGACACATCGGTCATTGAGTACACCCGGGATGACTGGGTGGCAGATTGTCGGCGTGATCTGCAGAAACAGACGCACTCCACGGAGTGACCGGCTCGAGGAACTGCCTGCAAGGAGTGCGGCTGTGCCGTACCATGTCTTTTCGTCCTCAAGGGCTTTTCGACCTCAAGGCCAGTCTACTCCAGCAAGTCCTCGCCATAACCGGGGGGAAAAAAGTCCTCACCCCCGGTGGGCCGAATCAGCTCATCGAGCTCCTTCAGCTCCTGTTCATCAAGTTCAGGAAAATTCTCACTGTCCGTTCCGGTACCGGTTTGACTGGAGGGAGGTCCGGAACCATCGTCTGACGGGCTGAGGTGGGACGATTCAGGACCAGAAGGAAGTTTGTGTTCATCACTGCCGGCAGACCGGCGTTTCGTCTTTTCGTCCCTTGCCGGTTTGGCTTCTGCCGTCTGCATTTCCAGGGTGAATTTTTCCAGCCAGCCGTCTTCATCCTTCCCGTCAGCCGTACCAGGGGGCTTTTTGAGTGAATCGCCGATACGTTCGGTTTTGGCTTCCAGTTGGTCCAGCCAGCAGTCACTGTCGACAAAGGCTGCTTTCCGCCGCCGAGCGGCTGTCTGGATCTCGTGATCGCTGGAAACCACCAGTAGCCGTTTGGGAACATGGTTCTGGCGAATCATCTCGATGATCATTTCGTCAGCCGAATCGTAGCCCTGGGAAAAGTGAACGCGAATCTGATCGACTTTCAGTCGAGGCGGTAGTTTTTGCGCAGTCCTCGAGTCAAAGACCACGATGATCCTGTTTCTCTCCCCGGGATCTGGAAAGGAGTCTGCCAGGAAACGAAAAAGTCTCCTGCGACCCTTTTCGAGTTCGCTATCCTGGACCGGAGAAGCCATCATCCCTGTGGTCAGCAGAAAATTGTATCCGTCGATGATGATTTCAAGGTATTCCTGGTCCATGATGAGTATTCCCGGCGGAGAAAAAAGAAGCCGACTCAGGAAAAAGGGGCGCCCTGAGTCACTCTTTCGGCCTACCCGTTCATCATTTTTTTGTAACGGAAACGCTGCGGTTCATCCGGGTTGATTCCGAGTCTTTCCCGCCGCTGTTGTTCGTAGGTCTGGTAATTGCCTTCACACCAGTGGAGGTAACCGTCCCCTTCGAATGCCAGGATATGGGTGGCCAGGCGGTCGAGGAACCATCGATCATGACTGGTGACCACGACGCAACCGGCGTAATTGGCAATCGCTTCCTCGAGGGCCCGCAGGGTATCGACATCCAGGTCATTGGTGGGTTCGTCCAGAAGGAGCATGTTGGAGCCCCGGCGCAACAGCTTGGCGAGGTGGACCCGGTTTCTTTCTCCACCAGAGAGGACGCCCACCTTTTTCTCCTGGTCGGGTCCACGAAAGTTGAAACGGGAGACATAGGCACGGGCGTTGACCGTTCGGCCGCCCATCTCAAAAGTGTCGTGCCCTCCGGAGATTTCCTCGTAGATCGTGGCCTGGTCAGCGAGCGAGTCACGAGACTGGTCGACATAACCCATTTCGACTGTTGGTCCCACTGTCAGGGAACCTGCGGAGGGTTCTTCCTGCCCGGTCAACATGCGAAACAGGGTTGTCTTTCCTGCACCGTTGGGACCGACGACGCCAATGATGCCTCCCGCCGGCAGATCAAAGCTCAGGTTTTCAATCAACAGGTGATCGTCAAAACTCTTGCTCAGGTTTTCGGCACGAATCACCAACTCGCCAAGGTGTTTGCCAGAAGGAATCTGCATTTCAAATTCGTCTACCTTGTCCTTGAAGCTCTCGGAAGCAAGTTGCTCGTAGGCCGCGATTCGTGCTTTTCCCTTGGATTGCCTTGCCTTGGGTGACATGCGAATCCATTCCAGTTCCTTGGCCAGGGTCTTCTGTCGGGCTTTCTGGGCCTTTTCCTCCTGTTCCAGGCGTTTTTGCTTCTGTTCCAGCCAGGATGAATAATTGCCTTCCCAGGGAATTCCCTCACCGCGATCCAGCTCGAGAATCCATCCGGCGACGTTGTCGAGGAAATAGCGATCGTGGGTAACCGCCACGATCGTACCGTGATACGTGCCCAGGGTTCGTTCCAGCCAACTGACCGAATCTGCGTCGAGGTGGTTGGTCGGTTCATCCAGCAACAGCAGATCCGGCTTGGTCAGCAAGAGTTTGCAGAGTGCCACACGGCGCTTTTCTCCACCGGAAAGCTGGCTGACGTCAGCGTCCTTTTCCGGGAGATTCATGACCGTCATCGCGATTTCAATTTCGCGATCGAGCTCCCAGGTATTGGTGGCTTCGATCTGGTCCTGGAGCCGTCCCATCTCGTCATACACTTTTTGCATGGCGGCCTCTTCGAGTGGTTCACCACATTTCATCGAAAGTTCGTTGAATCGATCCAGCATCTTTCGGCGATCGGCCACCGCTTCCTCAACGTTTCCCCAGACATCTTTTTCGGGGTTGAGTTGCGGTTCCTGGGGAAGGTAGCCGCAGGTAAAGCCGTCGCAGAGTTTGGCCAGGCCATCAAATTCCGTATCGAGGCCGGCCATGATCTTGAGCAGTGTACTCTTGCCGGATCCGTTTCTTCCGAGGACACCGATCTTGGCACCCGGGTAGAACGCGAGCCATATGTTTTTGAGTACCTCGCGGGGTCCGTGCTTCTTGGTCAGGTCCTGAATTTCGTAAATGTACTTTTTGCCCACGATTGATCCACGGCGGTTTCGGATGGTTGAAAAACCTAGATTTTCAACAATTGGCCGGGCATGACAAGCGGCACCACCCGATTCCGCCGGACGTTTTCGCTGGAGATTCTTCAGGTCTGCCCACCATCCGGTTTTTGCCTTGGGTCCGTTTTGGCCCGACGTTTGAAAGAAAAGATGAAAGTGTCATCGTGAGTGTTCGCTTCCGGGTGAAGTGGCCTGCAGGAAACGGCGGCCGGGCCGGTTTCTTTTTCTGACTGTCGGGGGTGGCTCGTCCTGTCCGGTGCGGGTGCCGGAGTGTTTTCCCCGCCCACTTGCCGGGTGTCGCCTGTTGGGGCACCGCTTGACTCAACTCTCCCGGACAGCTCCCGGCTCGATGAAACTATTCTTGCCGCTCCTCGTTGTATGCTGTCCCGGTAAATCTCTCCCACCTCGCTTGCGTGGTCCGGGAATCGTCGAAGGTAGTCATGCAGGTCAGCCAGCTGCCCCCTGGCGTGCAGGAATTCGATCTCACTGGCCAGCAGTTCGGTAAAAAGGATTTTTTGCAGGGGGCCGCTGACCTGAGCCAACCCTTGTTCGATCGACGCCGATTGCCGGTTCCGCAGGTCCTTTTCGAACCGGGCACAAACGGAGTCCAACTTGAGAAGATCTTCATCGGAAAGTGAGGCAAAGCGATTCATGAGAGCGGTGTCTTTTGCAAGGCCGGGAACGAAGGGGACGCAGCGGAGGAAGGATCACGTTCCTGCCGAGTCCAGTTTGTCCCAGCATCTCCTGGCTATCTCAAGCCTTCTCTGGACTGTGCGTGTGGAGCAGTTAGCCCGTTCGGCGATTTCGGCTTCTGACAGGCCCTCCAGCTTTAAAAGTACCGTTTCCTTCAACTCATCGCCCGGAAGCTGTTGCAGAAGGGCTTCGCAGGTATCCGCGAACTCGACGGCGAATTCAGGGGTGGGTTCATCCAGGGAAAGACCAGCAGGGTTTTCTCCCGTTTCCTGGAAGATCCTGTCGCTGACCATTTTTCTCGCATCCCGACATTCACGCAATTCATAACGGTGACGTTGGGCAATTTTTCGGGAAGTGATGACCAGCAACAGTCGCCAAAGTTCATCACGATTTTTCAGATTGGGATAATTGCCTTTTTTCATTCCGCTGCAGAAACTGAAAAAGGCGCTCTGCATTGCATCGTCTTCGTCGTAGGCAGCCCGCGTATTGGTCGACAGTTTCCTGCGTGCCAACGATTGCAACCTGGAAAAAAAATGGCCCCAGATTTGCCGGGCGGCATCCGGGTCTCCGTCCTGGAGGGCATTTAACCAAAGGGTGACCGGTTCGTTTTCCTGGCTCATGAATTGCCTGTCGGGGATCGCTCTTGTTGGAAAGGTCGTTACGAGTGCTCTCTTGTTTCCATCCAATTATCCCCATTCAATTGTCAAATCCAATCGCCCCTTTTCAGGAATCCGCCGAGTGAGTCCGGTGATTGGAGGAGCGTTTTTGTGATCGAAGGGATTCCCGGTACCGGGTGGATTCAGGATTCAATCCGGAACTTCCCGGTTGAGTGCATAGCGAAGTACATTGACGCCAATTCGAGCGGCGTCGTCGGTACGGTATCCCTGGCACTCGACCGATTTTGCGTTTTCAAGCGCGCAGCTCAGGTCAAAGGGTGAAAAGACAATGGCCACGGAATTGCCGACGACCAGCCCTTCGAGACGTGGAAGGGTCCGGGTTTCCCGGAATTTCTGCCCCCCCGGTTCCACATTCTGAATCGGCGTACGCAGCACCACCGTTGAGATATCCGAGCCGAATTGACTGGAAAAAAGCTCGTGCGATTGATCGAGAGGTTTCAGTTCAACTTCCGGGAAAATGAGTTGCATTTCCCGGCGAAAGGAATCCGTAAAAGCGGGGCTCGCGCAGATTGAATCGGCGAGCAGGAAATAGCCGTCTTCGCGGATCATCTTTTTGAGTGCTTTTCGTTCCTTTTCGGAGAATTCAAAGGCGGACCGACCATGCATGAAAAGGATCGGGTATTGGTAGACTTTGGGGTCCGTGATGCTGACCAGGTTCTTCTTGAGGCTGAAGGGAATGGATGCTTCGCGGCGGGCAGTCTGCATCAGGTTTTTCAACGCTACCGCGGCATCATCTGCCCCACCGGCATGAAGGATTTTCGCCACCTCGATTTGATCCGGAGACACATCGTCCCGCGAAGTGGACTCCATCTTTGGGCGCTCCAGTCGGTCCCTGAGTTCCCGGTTGGTTGCGTAGGTCAGCACGTTGACACCGAAATCCGAACAGAATTCCATGTTTTCCAGATTCTGGCCTTTGAGCAGCTCCCGGAAACGGGGTTGGTTCAGCTGCCAGAAACAGCTGAGGTTCGCAGGGCAGTAAATGACGCTGGTTCGACAACAGGCCTGCAGACCCAGGATTGGCCTTTCCTTGTTTGGCAAAACCTTGCGGTTGGAATTCCAGACTGGATGGCTGGAATCCAGCAATTGAAACTCGCTATTGAAAATCTCCTCCATGGTGGCAGTGAATTCTGCATCGAATTTTCCCGGATCGCATCCATCTCCCTGGCAGGCTTCGGCGAAAATGAACCCACCCTGGTTCACGTACTCCTGCAGGTTTTCCTTCTGTTCTTCCGTCAGTTGAAAGGACTTGCGACCGCTGATGAACAGGACCGGTGCTTCCAGCAGATCATTAACCGAAGCCCGGCGACCGTCGATGGCCTGCCAGTTCAGTTTTCTTTTCCATGCCTTTTCGGTTTCCCGGGTCAGAAAGTGGACCCCCTTGCGATGAAGATCCCAGTCGTCGTCTTCGCCATGTTGGTACTTTCCAATCACGATCGGACGGAGTCCCTTGGCCAGGAACAACAGGCCAAAAGCCGTCCCGATCGTATTCTGAGTGACCTTGATATCGCTTGGTCTGCCGTCGTGAAAAAAAGACCAGTAATCTCTTCCGCCCCGTTCACTGACGAGGACTTCGGCACCTTCCCGGTACCAGTCGTGCTTGCCGAAAAAACGCTTTCCTGCCAGGCGGCCCGCCCGCTCCAGGCTGTACAGGTAATACAGGTCGAGTTTTTTGTTTCCCGGTTGCCGCTTGTTTGCGTTACTGGCAACCGTGAAATTCCGGGTCATCCATTGAAAGGCTCTTTGGAGACGGTATTCGCCCTCATCGGTCTGTCCACAGCAACGGATTTTTCCATCCTGCAGGATGTCATCGAGGGTCAGTGCGTTTTCGGTCGCAATGATCAGTGACGAAATGCCCGCACAGGTCATCGATCCGGTCATTCTGCCGGAAGCCGGATTCTCGTAACAAAATCCGCCCGCTTTGGCTCCACGGAGATTCTGCTGGCCCTCCCAGTACTGTTTGGCAAGCAACCAGGTTTTCGGTTGCACCCGGGCACCAGCGATCTGGGCCTCATGCAGTGCCAGCAGCGCGACCTGGCTGATCGAATTGTCCGGGCGGGAAAAGTCTTTTCCCTTGTGGTTATAACCCCAGCCTCCCGCTCTGGGGGGATCTCCTTGCCACTGCCGATCCTCGAACCACTCCACATTTTTCTGGATCAGCGGCAGATTGGCCCGCGGATTCTCAAGACAGAGAACCATGGTTTGAAAGGAGAGCGTGTAAGTGGAGGTGGTATCGGGATCCATGTTTTTCAGCACCCGCACTGCCTTCTGGATCGAAGGATCCTGCGGGTCGACTCCGGCGCTGAGCATGGAAAAAGTTGCCAGGGCTGTGATTCCGTGTTTTTCAACAGAAGTCCATTCCATCCAGCTGCCGTTGGCCCGCTGGTGATTTTTCAGGTACCCCACTCCATCCCGGATGGCGTCCTTGACCTGGGAAGAGGTGACCTGGGAAAACGCCGGATCGACGGAAAACGGCACAAACAGGACCAGTGCGGGCAGGAATCGGATTACAGGGGGCATGAAGTTGGCATCCAGGAACAGTTTTAGACAATCTTATGCCGATAACCGCTATCAGCCAACAAGAATTCAATCTGCGCGGGGAGACTGGCGGCGGCGGAGCAGACGCCGCTCAACGCAGAATCGTTCCGGCGGCTGGAGACGGCGTACTGCACGAATCATCCGAATCAGGCTATTCTTAGAGGGACTTCGTCGACGATGGTGAAAGAGCGATTTCTTCGTCTCCACCGGACCGGTCTCGAAACGGAGTAAGGAACATGGCTAACAGTGGAACGGTAGCAACGTGAGTAAACAGAAGAATCTTGGTGAACTCCTGGAAGACTTCAGTCGGCATCAGCAAAAGATGCGCGACGAACTGCACAAGGTCATTGTCGGACAGGATGAGGTGATTGAGCAGGTACTGGCTGCGATTTTTACGAGGGGGCACTGCCTGTTGGAGGGGGTGCCAGGTTTGGCCAAAACCCTTTTGGTTTCCACGATTGCCAAGGTGCTCGATGTCGGCTTCAAACGTATCCAGTTTACGCCTGACCTGATGCCTTCTGATATCACGGGCACCAACGTGCTGGAAGAGGACGAACAGGGGAAACGGGACTTTCGTTTCGTGGAAGGCCCCATCTTCACCAATATTCTGCTGGCTGACGAAATCAACCGGACTCCTCCCAAAACGCAGGCAGCATTGCTGCAGGCCATGCAGGAGCGAGAGGTCTCCATCGGGAGAACCACCTACAAGCTGCCTGACCCGTTCTTTACCATCGCCACCCAGAACCCGATTGAACAGGAAGGGACCTATCCCCTGCCCGAGGCCCAGTTGGACCGCTTCATGTTCAACATCAAGGTCGGTTATCCCTCTGCACCGGAGGAGGAAAAAATTCTTTCCTCGACTACCCGCAATGAAAGGGTTGAGGTCAACAAGGTGCTGTCCGGAAAAGCGATTGTCAACCTGCAAAAGCTGGTCAGCAGTGTTGCTGTCAGCGAGTACATTATCAAGTACACCGCTGCCCTGGTCCGCGCAACGCGACCGGCAGACCCGACAGCTCCCGAGTATGTCCGCGAATTTGTCGATTGGGGAGCTGGTCCCCGTGCCGGGCAGAACCTGATTGCAGGAGGCAAGGCGATTGCCGCGATGGATGGAAGATTCAGTATCGCCGTCGACGATATTCGCAAGGTTGCCATTCCGGTCTTGCGGCATCGGGTGAATACCAATTTCCAGGCCCAGGCCGAGGGACTGACCACAGAAGGGGTCATCGAGAAATTGCTGGCCGATGTCCCCGAGCCTGCAATCGACAAATTCGAAAAATAGCCCGCCCGCCGAATTGCCACGATTCAGCGACTGGGGCATTTGCAAAATTCGCCCCGAGGTGCTGCCGAGAGGTTTCTGCTGATGCTGGAGGGTACTTATCCCTCGAGCCCGGGAGTCGTTAGCAGAGGGGAGACCGCGATTGCTGACGAACGGTTTGCGGCTCATTGTGCAGGAGCGAGCGTTCCCCTTTCCTGATGCCATTGATCTCCTGGGACTCTGTCATGAATATCGACTTCAGATCGTTTGTGAATTGCCTCAGTGCAGAATTGCCTCAGGGCAGCATGTTGGCGCATGAAAAAAGCCTCGAACGGAGTTCGAGGCTTGTTCGGATTTCAGGTTGGTTGCCCAGGCTCACAAGCGTCCGGTGAGAAACCTCAGCCTGCTTTGTCTGTTGTTTTCATGTAATGCTCTACCGGGATGTTTTGATTTTTCCCTCAGGCATCTACAGCAAAACAAGCACCTGCCGCGGAACGCGGATCAGCCCTCGAGGCTGTAACCGTTGTGGTAGGTGTGCTTGACGATTTCCTGCAGCTTGCCGCCCATGGTGTCGTCGAAGCTTTTCAGGTTCGTGATCTTCAGGTTCTTGGCATCCCATTCTACCTTCGGGCCATTGGCGTAAACCGCCAGGTTGCCCAGCAGGATGGTCTCGGTCAGAGGGCCAGCGTAGTCCGGGAAGTTCGAAATCGATTCTTCCGGCTTGCTCTCCTTGATCGCGTTGACAAATTCAACGAAATGACCACGGGATCGCGTGTACTTGACGCGACCGCAATCTTTCCAGTTGGTGAACTTGCCATCGATAATCGTTCCGGTGTTTTTGTCATCTCCACCGTAATCGCCGGGAGAGAAGAACTTGCCCTTGGAACCGATCAGCATGGCACCCGAACCCGGGTTGGAAGGCGCGCCGGCCAACACTTCTGCTGGTGGCTTCTTGCGGCCATCGTACCAGACCATCTTGACGGCACCCCGTTCCTTGGTTGCAGGGAACTGGAAGTCGATGATGGACCAGCCAGGATAGGTGTACCCGTTGTGACCGGGTGACTTGGCCTGAACCGAGGTTGGGAATTTCAGGTCAAACGCCATGTAAGACATGTTGAGCGTATGACACGCCATGTCTCCCAGAGCACCGGTTCCCCAGTCCCAGAAACCACGCCATTTGAAATCATGGATTTCATTGGAGAAGTAGTGCTTTTTGGAAGGTCCAATCCAGAGGTCCCAGTGCACATGACCGGGAACCGGAAGTTCCTTGGGCTTGAAGTCACCCTGTGGCCAGACCGGACGGTTGGACCAGATGTGAGCTTCTTTCAGTTCACCGATGATCCCGGACTTGATCAATGCGGCGGAGGCCCGCAGGCAGTTGCCAGCAGTTCCCTGGTTACCCATCTGGGTGACCAGGTTTTTTTCCTTGGCCAGGTTGCCCAAGTAACGCGCTTCGTAGATGGAGTGCGTGAGGGGTTTCTGCGTGAAGCAGTGCAGGCCTTCCCGCATGCCCAGTGCTGATGCCATGGCATGGTTGTGGTCAGGGGTACTGACGGTGATGGCATCGATATTTTTGCTTTCCTTTTCGATCAACTCGCGGTAGTCGTTGTAGGTCCGCGGCGAGTCGAATCGGCCCTTGGCCTTGCCCATCGTTTTGTCATCGATGTCGCAAATTGCAACGACTTTGCCGTGCTTGTTTGCGTCACCGGAGTCACTCGAACCTTTACCGCCGACACCGATGCATCCAAAGCGGACTTCTTCGAGTGAGGAACTGCTTGCTTTTGCCGAAACACCGCCAGCAGCCCAGAAACCGACACCCAGTGCCGCTGTGCTTTTGACGAATCTACGGCGTTGTTGTCTTTTCGACATACGTACGTATCTCCTGATTGGTGGGAATATCTGTAAATTTCGCGAAAATATTCAGATAGTAAAAGATAACCAAAACGAATTACCCGTTCAATCATCGGCAAACACTGCCACGGAGTTGAATTCACCCCTTTTAAGGTGTTGACGGCGAGAATCTTCCGCTTTTCCCGGGTCTCAAAATGTATCGCGGGTTTATTTGAGCAGCTTTTCCAGCTGTTTCAGCGATTTGGTATTCGCGACATCGGCACGAGTCAGGCCCGCCCGACGGGCCTGCTTGATTCCATAACGCAGCACATTCAGCCCCCGGGTGCTGTGAGCGTCGGTACTGATGGCGATGGGAATGCCATGGGACCGGGCCAACGCACAGAACACGTCGTTGAGGTCAAGTCGTGCCGGGTTGGCATTCAATTCCAGTAATTTCCTGTTTTTGGAGGCCGCCTCAAAAACCTCGTCCATGGACACTTCGTACGCTTCGCGCCGGTTGATCAGTCGACCGGTTGGATGAGCAATGCAGTCGACATGAGGGTTTTCAATTGCCCCAAGAATCCGGTCGGTGATCTGACGGGACGGCTGATTTTGCCCGTAATGAATCGCGCCCAGCACCCAGTCCGCCTGTTCCAGGATTTCGTCCGGTAAATCCATGCCTCCTTTTTCCAGGATGTCACACTCGATGCCTTTGAGTACCCGGATGCGAAATTGGCCGCTCTGGTTAATGTCCTCGATTTCCGACCACTGTTCCAGGAGCCGTTTTTCATCCAGGCCGTTGGCCATGGAGACCCGTTTGGAATGGTCGGTGATGGCGATGTAGGAGTGTCCCATCTGTTGAGCTGCTTCAATCATCTCGACCAGGGTCGCCTTGCCGTCGGTGGCCGTCGTGTGCATGTGCAGGTCACCCTGCAGGTCCTTTTCCGAGATCAATTCCGGCAAGGTATCCTTTTCCGCCCATTCCAGTTCCTTGCGGGCTTCACGGATTTCCGGTGAGAACCAGGGAAGACCAATGGCCGCGTAGACCTCTTCCTCGCTGCAGCCCGCGAGATACTTGTCATTTTTCTCGTCAAAAACCCCCCACTCGTTGATCTTCAGTCCCCGGGACCGGGCACGGCTCCGTATCACAACATTGTGATCCTTGGAGCCCGTGAAATATTGTAAAGCTGCCCCGAAGGACTCGGTGGGAACCACTCTCAGGTCGATTTGAAAACCGTTTTCCAGCCGTACCGACATTTTCGTTTCGCCACGCCCGATCACCGAGGCGATTTCGTCGAATTCCGCAAACCGGTTCATGACACCTTCGTGATCTGTCGAATCGACGAGTAGGTCAAGGTCGCCAACGGTTTCCTTTCCCCTGCGGTAGCTACCTGCGAATTCGAGCCTTTTGACATTGGTGCATTCGGAAAAATGTTTCCTCAATTCCGCAGCGATGGTGTCGGCCTCACTCCAGTAAATCCGCTGGTTGGCCGCGGCCGCAATTTCGAGTCCCTCAAGGATGGCCTTTTCCGACTTGGCCGCAAAACCGTCCAGCTCGCGAACTTTCTGTTGCTCGCAGGCCTGCTTCAATTCTTCGAGGTTGGTGACCTGCAGCTGCTGAAAAAGGACTGCCGCCTTTTTGGGGCCCAAACCCGGGATGCGAAGAATGTCCAGTACTGATTTGGGGACCGTTTCAAGCAATTCCTCCAATTGGGGCAGCTTGCCTGTTTTGACCAACGTCTCCGACTTTTCCGCAACTCCTTTCCCGATTCCGTCTATGTCGGTCAATTTGCGCCCCGGATCCTCGAGAATTGACTGAACGGATTCGCCAAGGTCCCGGATGACCCTTGCTCCGTTCCGATAGGCGCGGAGACGGAAGGGATTGGAACCCTGGAATTCAAGCAAATCGGCCAATTGTTCGAATTTTTCAGCTATTTTGGCGTTGTTCATGCGAGGTTGGGTGGTTGAAATTTCGTTTGGAGTCACCCGCACATCATAAGCGGCTGAGGCCATTTCCTGAATGCAGTGGTCCAGGGCGGTTATTTCGTTGAGGGTGGATTCGCGGTCGCTCGACCAAAAAAGTCAGCCAAAATTTCGCGATTAAGTGGTCCGGCCGGTGGGGGAATTGGTTAAATTGAACAGCGCTTTGTCAAACAACCGTTTTTTTGCGGACAAATTCGAGGCAATCTCTCATCCGGGTAGATTGAATTCCCGAATCTTAAGGTGAAGGTCCCTCGAGAAACCTGGAAGAACTTCGAAAAAATTCGAAAACCGAATCGGAAACATGAGTAAAAATTTCAATCGAAAAAATCGCAGTGGATACGTGGCCCTGATCGTGGTTGGCCTGCTGGTCACCGGCCTGGTCGTTTTCCTCCTGATGCAATCCAATGTTCTGCCGTTTGGTGACCAGGCAAAGAACCAGTTTGTCATGACGGATGTCGCCAGCAAGGGAGATCTGCTGGTAACCGTTACCGAGGACGGTACCCTGGAAAGTGCAGCCAACGTGGAGGTCAAATGTCAGGTAGCTGGCGGCAGTTCCATTTTGTGGATCATTCCAGACGGCACCTATGTCAAGGAAGGTGACAAAATCGTCGAGCTTGATTCTGCGCAGCTGGAAGACCAGATCATCGCTCAGAAAAACGTTTTGGAAAATGCCAAGGCAACCAAGATCCAGGCCGAAAATGATTACTCGGTCGCCAAGATTTCGGTCAAGGAGTACGAGGAAGGGACCTTCAAGAAAGAGTTGCAGGACGCGGAAACCCAGGTCACCATCGCCCTTGAGAACCTGCGTAATGCTGAGAACTCTCTGGAGCATTCGCAAAAGATGTTTCGCAAGGGCTACCTGAGCAAACTGGAACTTGAAAGCCAGACCTTTGCGGTCAAGAGGTCCCAATTGGAACTGGAGTCAGCCAATTCGGCCAAGGACGTTCTGATCAAATTCACCAAGGCCAAGCAGCTTGAGGATTTGCAAAGCAAGGTGGCGACTTCGGAAGCCAAGATGAATTCCGAGATTCGATCTTACGAATTGGAAGAGAACAAGCTGAAAAAGCTGGAGGCTCAAAAAGACAACTGCGTTATTTATGCACCCCAGAGCGGGATGGTTGTCTATGCCAATTCGAAGAGCCGCTGGGGTCAGCAGACGGCCGTGATTGAAGAAGGTGCGACCGTTCGGGAAAGACAAGCCATCATCAAGCTCCCTGACCTCACCAAGATGCAGGTCAACGTCAAGGTCCACGAAAGCAAGGTGGAGCTGTTGAAACCGGGTTTGCGTGCCGTCGTTCGCGTCCAGGGGCAGGACCTCCAGGGGACCGTTGATTTTGTAGCCAACCAGCCGGAGCAGGCCGGATTCATGCAGGCCAAGGTCCAGGAGTATGCAACGATCATCAGCATTGATGGTCAGCAGCAGGGCCTGAAGCCAGGAATGACGGCAGAAACCCAGGTGCTGGTGACCCACGAAAAAAACGTTCTCAAAATCCCCGTGGCTTCGATAGTCAAGCAGGGCGGCAAGTATTTCGCGTGGGTGGACAACAGTGGCAAGTACGAACGACGTGAATTGTTGCTGGGGGCTTCTGATGAAAATTTTGTTGTCATCAAGGATGGTGTCTCCGAGGGAGAGGACGTCATTCTGAATCCTCGGGCTGTGGTCGAAGAGGCGAGGGGCGATGGCGATAGCAGTGAAGGTGACGTAAAAGAAGACGTTTCCAAATTCGGCGATACGTCCAAGGCACCCAAGGTGGATCCCACCAAGAGGCCCGAACAGAAAGAATCAAAGGACGGTGACAAGAAATCTCCCGCCGGTAAAAAACAATACGGAAAAGGGGGCGGCAAGAGCGGCGGTGGGAGTTTTGACCCCAGCGCGATCTTTGACCGGATGGATGCCGACAGCAATGGCAAGCTCGAAGGTGATGAGATCTCGTCCCAGTGGAAGAGCCGGCTCATGGCTTACGACAAGGACAAGGACGATGCGATTTCCAAAAAGGAATTTTCGGACGGTATGAAAGCCGCAATGTCCAAGTGGAAAAAGTAGCAGTTCTGCCTGACTGATTGACAGGCCAGTCGCTCAACAAAGGGAACGGATCGCAAAGGATCACGTTCCCTTTTTCATGCCCACCTGTTCCGCCCCAATCGCGTCCCCGGGGCCCGGTGCCGGTGCTCGGGCTGAAGGGCGGAGAAAGCGGTCGGTTATAATCTCTTTGGCAAACGCCGGGCACTGGGCTCTTTGGCAAACGCCGGGCATTGGGCGTAAAGACTTTCCGCCGGGAATTGGTGGAGCTGAGCGGTTGGCTGATTGCCTGGTGGCATTCACCTGCGGCCCCTGTCGATATCCCTTCAAGGGCGAGGGTGGGGCAGCCTTTTTAGCGGAATTCGGAATAAACCTTGGTGCTTTCCTGCTTGGCGACCGATTCCTTCTGCTCGTCGCTGGAAAGCAGGACCTTGATCAGGTGGTCGCCGTCCCGCACTCCCTGGGCCCTGATTTTGTAAATCAATTCGCGTCGTGGTGGCAGTTGGGTAACCGGTGCAAAGCTGATCACCTGTCCTGTTGCTGTGCCCCGGGTCGGACCATTGGTATTCGTAGAGCGGATACCCTCCGGCATCTCAACCCGGACCATCACATTGTTCGCTGCCTTGGAACCCTGGTTGACGACGCGGATCCGGTACTCGGTCTCTCCATTGACCTCAATGGGATCGGCCGCGTCATCGACCTCGAAAAAGAGTTCTGCCAACTGGTCAACCACCACGGGGAACTTGTTAAGCTTGGTACGCGTCAGGCGACTTCCAGCCTCAAATTCAATCTCCTGGGTTCCCACCCCCGTCGGTACCAGTTTTAGTTCAACCGTTCCACGGTTTTGGGGTGCGAGTTCCACAAGGCTCCAGTAGACCGCGTGCTCACGCGGGTAATACTGGCCCTGGTTGTTGGTCCCGACAAATTTCATGCCGCGAGGGAGCTTGGTTTTCATGTTGACGTTGGTCGCAACGGCGGTTCCCAGGTTCTGGACTTCCACTTTGTAGGTTGCCATGCGGTTGATGTATTTTCGGGTGGGGCCAACGATTTCCATCTTCAGGACTGGCGCCGTCACTTCTACAGCCAGGCGATGGGTGGATACAATGGTTTTACCCACCCGGGCCCTTACCTCGTTTGTGTATCGCCCCTGGGCCACCGCTTTCAGTGTAAGAACGACATCACGCGAATCACCGGGGCCCAAGTTGCCGACTTCGTAGGCAATCCTCTCACCTGTCCCCCTTCCGAAGGCGAAACCGTGGGGCACCTCGTCCTCAATCTTGACATCCCTGGCCACCCCATCCCCCTTGTTGGTGACGGTGACCATGAAATTGGCATTTTGCCCCTGCAGGACCTTCTGCGGGCCCTGGTGCGTCAATGTGATTTCCGGCTGGGTGCAGTTGGACCGGGAAGTAGCGGCTGCCTGGTAGCTCATGCGGGCGATGCTTCCAATTTCTCCCTTTTTCTTTGGAAGAAGACTGATGGCGATCACCTGCTGTTCGTTGGGTTTCAAAGACCCGATCTGCCAGCTCAGATGGCCTTCTGCCGTCCTTTTGGTGGGTGGGGGATCCGACTGGACAAACTCGGTTCCGTCCGGCACAGGATCGACGATGGTTATGTTGGTAGCCGTTGTCCGCCCCGTATTCCTGACGACCAGCCGCGTTTCAGCCACCACATCAACCTGGATTTCAGGAGGGGCAAACTTTTGCAGGGTGACGACCGATGCCTGGACACCCTCGAGGAGTGCGGGACCGGGTTTGTTATCCAGTTCGCCGGTCTGGGGTCCAGGACCTGCTTTTGGGTCACCGGCCAAGGAACGGATACCGGGGGAAGTCGAGGGCTGAACCGAACCTGGTATCTTCGCAGGCGGCACTGAGGAAGGTGAATGGGGGCGGTTGCTGCCGGCAAGGCCCGCCGAGCCTTGCCCCGTCAGACCGGGCTGACTGGAACGGTCATCCAGGCTGAAGCCTCCATTGGGTTGCTTGGGAGGCTGCGATAACGACCCTGCAGAGGGATTGGGTGTGGAGGATCCGCTTCCCACATTTCCAAACCGGGTTGAACTGGAACCGGCCTGGTTCTTTCCTGAGCTTTCTACCAGTCCACTTGGACTGGGCTGAGGTTTGGCCGGCAATGGCTTGGAGCCTCTGTCGAGGAACGCAGGCCCTCCGCCAAAGCTGGCCGAGGGTGCTGCCTTGGGACGGTTCGGCTGGGACTGGACCTTTCCGGAGGATGATTTTTCGCTGGCAGCTGGGGATTGCGAAGGAATTCCCCCGTTGCCGCTGAGGGAGAACTGGTTGCCGGGCGGCTGGCTTTTTGTTGGGCCAGCAACGTTCTTTGTTTTTCCACGCAGTGGTTTTTCATTCCCTGAGGAGCTTTTTGACAAAAATTTTGAGGCAGCCGGGCTTGGATTTCCGGCCGGGGGAACGGGTGTCGACTGAAAACCGCCAGAAGGATTGAAGCTTCCGGAAGGATTGAATCCGCTGCTGGCCTTTGGACTGGAGCCGGAAGGCCTGTCGTTGCCGATTGGGGTGGGTTGGAATCCGGAACTTCCGGAAAAGGTTGAGGGAGGCGGTGATGACGAACCGGAGTCCGTTTGGCTTTTGGGAAACCCATCCAGGCCGCCGGCCTGGGGCTTTTCTACAACCGGCGATGCTGTGGTGGAGGATTTCTTGGCAAAAGAGGGTGAGAAACCACTACCGGGAGAATCCTCTGTCTTTTTCTGTTTCTTTCGTTTGGATTGCGGCTTGAAACCGGAGTCTCCGGCCGCAAGGACCGGATTGGGAGGATCTTTGGGCCGCGAGTCCGATTCGAAAGATTTCGAGGCGGGCGGCGAAAACCCACCAGATGGATTTGCGGGAAAGCTTGAAGGGGGCGGTGATTTTTTCTTTTTGGATTTGGAATCCTTGATCCGGATTTTTTTTGGTTTTTTCCGGTCGACAAAGGATGCGGGCAAGGTGTTGGTGTCCCGGGTTGCCTCGGTAGTTGCCGGGGGATTCATTGAAGGGTTGCTTGCCTTGCCGGCATCCCCGCCGGACGTCGGGGGAGTACCTTCGTTGCCAGCTTCGGGTACTGTTTTTTCGTCATCGGTGGCGTGGTTTTCAGCAACTTCCTGTTCCGGGGGGGCCTTGAATTTGCTGTTGAAAACAGCCCAGGAACCAAGACCGACAAACGCACCGATCAGACCCAGTCGGGAGATCAGCCCAAAAGAGTATTTTCGTTTGGATGGGGTAGCCATTTTTACAGGCGGATTTCAACAGAATACGGGAATTGAGAGACCGGGTAGTGGGAATAGCAAATCGTTATGTTCAGGAAAAGGGCAACTTATCTGTTTCGGATCCATTGCTTGCCCGGCTTGAGGTTGTTTTTGCTGTCATTTTCCAGCTTGCGCGGGTTGCTGGCGTTTTCCCGGGGGGAGATCGGAAGGCAGGGTAGACCAGGTAATCCGTGGAATGCTTTCTCCCGGCATTACTTTTTGCTTCTGAACTGCTAAGTTTATCGGATGGCAAAAAACGAACCGACGCCCATGATGCGGCAATATCATGAAGCAAAACAGGCATGCGGGGACGCGCTGCTTCTGTTTCGAATGGGTGATTTTTACGAGCTGTTTTACGATGACGCGAAAAATGCGGCGTCTGTACTGGGATTGACGCTGACCAGTCGGGACAAGGGTGAGAATCCGATTCCGATGGCTGGTTTCCCCCACCACCAACTGGACGGTTACCTGGCCAAGGTGATTCGAGCCGGCTATCGCGCAGCGGTCTGCGAGCAGGTGGAGGATCCCCGCACCGCCAAGGGAATCGTCAAGCGGGAGGTGACCCGCGTGGTGACTCCCGGCACCATTACCGACGAAGAGTTGCTCGATCCGGCCGCCTGCAATTACCTGGCGTCCGTGATCGCCAATGACGACCAGTCCAGGTTCGGGATCGCCTGGGTGGATGTTTCGACCGGTCGTTTCGCGGCCGGCGAGTTTTCCAGCCTCGACGATGAGCTGTCCCGAATCCAGCCTTCGGAATGCCTGGTCTGCGAAGAGGGTGGCAACCTGTTCCTTGGAGATCCCGGGATGATGACCACCTCCCGTCCCGGCTGGTCATTTGGCCTCAATGAGTCGGAAGGTGCTCTCTGTCAGCATTTTTCAATCAAGACTCTGGATGGATTTGGTTTTGATTTGCAGGTGGACAGGCTGGCGATCCGGGCAGCCGGGGCAATCCTGTCGTACCTTCAGGAGACCCAGAGAAATTCACTGCAGCAGATCGATCGCCTGGAAAAGCACCAGAGTGGCAACTCCCTGGAAATTGACCAGGCGACTCGCCGCAGCCTTGAAATTTCCCGTACGCTTCGGGACGGAAGCCGGGAAGGATCTCTCCTGGGAGCGATTCAGCGAACCAAATCCCCAATGGGGAGTCGCTTGTTTGCAGACTGGCTGAACAATCCTCTGACGGATCTCAAGGAGATTGAAGCCCGGCTGGACGCGGTCGATGAGTTCCTGCGGGAGAGTGGGTTGCGGCAGCAGTGTCGTTCGTTTTTGCAGGGGATTTATGATCTGGAACGTCTCAATACCCGGGTCGTGACTGGGCGAACGACACCGAGGGACCTTGTTTTTATTGGCAGGACGCTGGCCAGCCTGCCCCAGGTCAAGCAGCAATTGTCCGGTTTGAAGAGTGATCGTGTCCGGGAGATTGAATCCAGGGTGGAACCCTGCCCGCAGGTGCAGTCGAGAATCGAAGGTGCCCTGGTCGAGGTCGCGCCTCTTTCGCCCCGGGAAGGCGGGCTGATCAGGGATGGTTATCACCCGGAACTGGATGGGTTGCGTGAATTGGCGGCGGGGGGCAAACAGTGGATCGCCAGCTACCAGAAACAGATCATGGACGAAACGGGGATTGCCAGCCTGAAAGTTGGCTTCAATAAGGTTTTTGGCTATTACCTCGAAGTCACCAACACCCACCGGGACAAGGTGCCTGAAACGTTCATTCGCAAGCAGACTCTCAAGAATGCGGAACGCTTTATCACACCGGAACTGAAGGAATACGAAGAGAAAGTCCTTGAGGCCGACGATCGGGCGATGGAACTGGAATACGAGATTTTCGCCGAGATCCGCGATTTTGTGCAGCAGGCATCTGCCTCTTTGCAGGCCACATCCATTGCCCTGGCGGAGCTTGATGTGCTGCTTGCCCTGGCTGAGATTGCGGCCGAGAGGAATTATTGCCGCCCGCAGGTAATTGAAGACTCTGAACTGAAAATCCTTGAAGGGCGGCACCCGGTTCTGGACGTGTTGGAGGCAGACGGGACCTTCATCCCCAACGATTCTGTCGCTGGTGCCGAAGATGGCATGATGCTGTTGATCACTGGTCCGAACATGGCGGGGAAAAGCACCTACATACGGCAAACAGCCTTGATTTGCCTGATGGCTCAGGTTGGCAGTTTCGTGCCCGCCCGATCGGCGACCGTCGGAATTGCCGACCGGATTTTCGCTCGCGTGGGAGCCAGTGACGAGCTTTCCAAGGGCCAGAGTACGTTCATGGTGGAAATGACCGAAACCGCCCGTATCCTCAACACCGCCAGTGATCGAAGCCTGGTTATCCTGGATGAAATTGGTCGGGGAACGAGCACCTATGACGGTCTTTCTCTCGCTTGGGCGATTGTCGAGTACCTTCATGATCGGGTGGGTTGCCGGACTTTTTTTGCCACCCATTACCATGAATTGACCCAGTTGCAGAATGAACTCAATGGTGTGCGAAACCTGAATGTTTCGGTCAAGGAATGGGATGATAACGTGGTTTTCCTGCACCGGATTGTCGAGGGTTCCGCAGACAAAAGTTACGGGATTCATGTCGCCCGGCTGGCAGGTATTCCGGGGTCGGTCAACGAACGTGCCAAGGAGATCCTGTCCCACCTGGAAAACGACCATATCGAATGCCAGATGCCTGCAAGCCCCAGCCAGCGTGGCAAATCCGGGGACCTGCAGTTAACCTTGTTTGGGTACGAGCCCCATCCACTTGTCGAGCAGATCCGTGGCACCGAATTGAATGCCCTGACGCCGATGGAGGCCCTGAAGCTGATCGAGCAATGGCAGGGGGAGCTCGCATCCTCCCAAAATCCGCGTAATCGGTAAGGCTCTCCTTTTTGCCCTGTTTTTGGCTGGAAAGCATTCGAAAACAATCGGGGCAAGTTGACCGTCCTGTGTCCATTCCATACAATCGACGATCCTTCATTCATGGTGAGCGTAGCTCAGTTGGTTAGAGCATCGGATTGTGGTTCCGAGGGTCGGGGGTTCGAATCCCCTCGTTCACCCCTTTTGCATTTCTGAATGCAATTTTGAACTCCCAGGGTTTTACCCCCAGGCTTTTGAAACTCAGTACGACCTGAAGTCAAATCTGCCTGTGAAGATCTTGTTCTTCTCTGCCAGGTTCTTCTCTAACAGGTTCGTCTCTAACAGGTTCTACGGGTGCTTTCAGGGGGCACGGCTATTGCTCGGAGGGTTTCCCGGCAGGCGGGTCACCAGCGGGGTAGTTTGCGTTCCCAATTCGGGTCCACGTGTTTCCTCATTTCAGCCGCATCGTCCCGTTTACGGTAGGGACATTTTTCGTAACGCTCTCTTCCCCGTGCCAGCTGATCATAATCCAGTTCCACCCCGAGTCCGCCTGCGTCTGTAATTTCCACGCAGCCATCGACGATCGGAATCCTGCCGCCGAGGACGACCTCGTCCTCTTCAGTTTGCCATGGATAATGCGTGTCGCAGTCGTAAGTCAAATGGGGAGTGGCTGCTGCCACGTGGGCCATCCCCATCAGTGAGATGCCGAGGTGATTGTTGGAATGCATGGACAGGCCCATGCCAAAAGCCTGACAGAGTCTGGCCAGGTGCTGGACTTGGCGCATGCCACCCCAATAGTGGTGGTCACAAAGTATGATCTGAACGGCATCGCTGGCGACTGCAGCGGGAATGTCGCCGAAACAGGTGACTGCGACGTTGCTTGCCAACGGAGTGGAGACCCCTGCGGCAAGCAGTCTGCGACGGATTTCAGCCATCCCTTCGATGGAGGCCGTTGGATCCTCCAGGTAGCCTCCGCGCCCGAGTTCTTCTGACAGTTCGATGCCGACCCGGACGGATGTCTCAACGGTCCAGGCGGAATTGGGATCCATCCTGAGGGGAATTTCCGGCCCCAGCTCCCGGTACAGCTGCTTGACCGTTTCGATTTCAACATCGGGTTCGAGGACTCCGGCCTTGAACTTGATCGATTGGAATCCATATTCGTCCCGCATGGAAAGAACCTGTTGCACCAGTGTTTCCGGAGTCAGGCATTCCCCGTACCTGTCTTCCCGAGCGTCCTTTCCCTCGCCACCCCCACCGGCATGTTTGTAAAATGGGTAGGCCGAGAAAGGGACCCGGTCACGAACCCGGCCGCCGATCAGGTCACAGACGGGAATTCCGGTCGTTTTGCCGATCAGGTCCAGGCAACCTGCCTCGATGGCAGCAAAAGTGCGGGTGGTTGCATCGATAGGGTTTTCTCCAGGGACCAGGTAGGTCTGCGAGGAGTCGCCACCTGTTGGTCGGCCATGCACAAGGCTCGAAAGTCTGCCCGTCAGACGATAGGGGGAGCTTCCGATAATCTGTTTGCGCAGGCCTTCGAGCGCCTTGAGGGGTTCCTCTCCCCCGTAGGTTTCACTGATGCCGACCACCCCATCCTGGCTGATCAGTTCGACGATGGTCCTTAATGCATAAGGCTGGTGCAAGCCGTAGCTGCTGCGGATCGGGGGATCGGCGATCGCTACAGGAGTGATTCGCATATCGACGATTTGAAGGTCTGTCACTTGTCTGCCCTTGTCGTTCTAGAAATGGGGTAGGAGGCTGGCCATTACCATCAGGACCAGCAACCCGCTGACTGCCATCAGGGACATCAGCGTGGAGGAGGTTTTCAGGGTTTCCTTTTCGGTCATGCCGGACATTTTGCAGATTACCCAGAATCCACTGTCATTCATCCAGGGAAACGGCTTGGAACCGCAGCCAATGGCCAATGCCAGGTAAAGCGGATCAAAACCGAGATCTCCCACCATCCCACTGAAGATCCCGACCGACGTAATCATGGCCACCGTTGCCGATCCCTGGGCGGTACGAATCAGGGTCGTCACCAGGAAGGCCAGTGGCAGCAGGCTGACCTGGTACCTGGCAGCCAGGTCCTGGATCTGGGGGCCAATCCCCGTTTGCTGCAGCATGCCACCGAAGGCCCCCCCTGCGGCAGTGATCAGGATAATCGTGCCTGCCGAGGTAAGTGCTTTTTGCACTGCCGATTGCAATCTAGCAACATCCGGTTGACGAAAGGCCAGGATTCCGAGCGCCAGCAGTCCCGCGAGGGTCAGGGCGATGTCCTTGTTTCCAAGGAAACGAACCAGTGCGAGAACACCCTGCAGCCAGCGGCTGATTGGCTCCATGCCCCAGTGGGTTGCCAAACCGAGGGTCGCTTCGATTTCCCCGGCGAAAAACCGGGGCAGGATCGTGTCGCCCGCGATCAGCAGCACGGGCAAGGCGATCGGCATCAACGACAGCCAGAGGGGCGGGAGGTCGCTGCTTTCCCGCTCTGAGGAGGCATGGAGTTCTTCCACGCTGATATCCGGTGAATCCCGCAGGGGAATGGGGAATTGACGATTCGCCCAAACCGCATAGGCATACCCGGTAAGCATCGTCAGGCTGCCGAGGATCAGCCCCCCGAGAATCATCTTCCCAAGATCGACATTCAGTTCACTGGCGACCAGCAGGGGGCCCGGTGTCGGGGGGACCAGGGAATGGGCCATGGTGGCACCGGCAATGATGGCCATCGTGTAAAGCCCGAAATTCCTGCCCACCCGGACGGCGATTGACTTGGCCAAAGGGATCATGAGGTAGAACACGGTATCAAAATAGACCGGTATCCCAAGCACAAAACTGCTGCCCATCAGGGCGGCGGGGGCCCGTTTTTCTCCGAGCAGGCGGAGTGCCGAGCGAACGATCCTTTCGGCGGCACCGCTTTCCAGCAGGCATTTGCCGATCAACGCTGCCATCGCAATCAGGATGCCGATTTTTCCGGCGGTCCGCCCCAGTCCGCCGGCAATTTTTCGGCCGGTGGTTTCCTTTACCAGCCGGGTGGTTTCCACCTCGGAAAGGTCCCGGCTGGCCGCGTACCTGCGGATATTGGTTTCGGAAGTGCAGAGACCGACCGCGATGGCGGCCAGGATCAGCGTTAGGAAGGGGTGCAGCTTGAACCCGAGGATGCCGCCGATGACAACCAGCATTCCAATCAAAAGGATGACCAGCGGGTCCATGGAGTTTCCGATTCGGTGAAGGTGTGAGCAGCAGGGACTCCTGTTATACCTGTTTTGCCGGGAGTAATTAATCGGGCCCCGGGGGTCCGCCTCGATCTGTTGAGGCGACCTGCCTGGGTTAGTTGGAAGAATTCCGTTCGGCCCACTCGGGCGGCTGGCTTCCGTCGCCGTATCGGTTCGGTTGCCTGAGCCGGTTTTCGGTTGGCTGGGCGGGGATTTCACCGTTCCGCTTGAATGGGACTCTTCATCCGGTACATTGTTTTGAAGTTGCACCAGCTTTCCGAACGGTAACTCTGTTGGCCCGTAAAAAAGGTCCGTGTTCCCCGGTGGCGGTGCCTCCACGTTTCACCGGACGCTTTTTTTCCATGCGAATTCCGGTTGGTTCGAGTGCTCGCTGGCCGCCGGTATTCCATCGAGCCTGGAAAACATACTGGAGTTTGAAAAACATCTTGGAGCTTGAAAAACACCTCGCACGGTTTGGGATCCGGGCCTTTCGGCAGGGGCAACGGGATGTCATTGAATCCCTGTTTGCTGGCATGGACGCGCTTTGCATCATGCCAACCGGTGGTGGAAAAAGCCTCTGTTACCAGTTTCCTTCGGTAGTCAGGGAGGGAACCACCCTCGTCGTTTCTCCCTTGATTGCGCTGATGAAGGACCAGGTGGATTCCCTGCAGGCGCTCGGAATCAACGCAGCCTGTATCAACAGTGCCCAGACCGCCGAGGAGCAGGGCCAAACGCTGCGTGAGCTGGCAGCTGGTAGCCTGGACCTGCTTTACGTTGCCCCGGAAAGATTGCGAAGCTCCCGGTTTGCCGATGCGGTGCAGCAGACGGAAATCCAGTTGCTGGCGATCGACGAGGCACATTGTATTTCTCAGTGGGGGCACGATTTCAGGCCCGATTACGCCCGCCTGGGAAAACTGCGGGAACGGATTGGAAAGCCGCAAACCATTGCCTTGACCGCTACCGCAACAGGGGATGTGCAGGAGGACATTTCCCGTCAGCTTCAGCTCGAGCAGCCCCGGGTATTTGTCACCGGTTTTTCCCGGGACAACCTGGCCCTGAATGTTGCCCATCCTGCATCCATCCAGGACAAGAACGACAGGCTGTCGGCCTTTTTGGACGCCCACCAGGGATCCGGAATTGTTTATGCCTCGACCCGGAAAAAGTGTGAAGAGATTTCGGCTTTCCTTTCAGGGCAAGGCCGGAAATTCGGTTTCTACCACGGTGGCATGATGCCAGAGGACAGGGAGCAGGTTCAGGACGAATTCATGTCGGGCAAACTCGATGTGATCGTCGCCACCAATGCCTTCGGAATGGGGATCGATAAGCCGGATATTCGTTTCGTGGTGCACTACAACATCCCGGGCACCCTCGAGGCTTACTACCAGGAAGCCGGAAGGGCGGGACGGGACGGTCAGCCCGCGGAGTGCCTGTTGCTGTTTTCCAGCGGGGACCGGTTTATCCAGGAATTTTTTATCGAGAACGCCTATCCCTCACGAAAAATGGTGGAGCAGGTTTACGAATATTTGCGGTCGATTGAACGGGACCCGATCGAGATCACACTGGCAGAGATCCGGGAAACTCTCGGACTCGATCTGGCCCCCGATGGGGTAGGTGTTTGTGAGCAGTTATTGGAAAAAGCCGGGGCCATTGAACGACTGGATACAACGCAGAACCTTGCGTCGGTTCGCCTGAACGGGGGACGGGAAACGTACGTGGAACTCCTGCCTCGCGATGCCCGAACGCGCCGCAGGGTCTTGAGAAAGATCGAGGCCCTGGTAGGTGAGGTACGTGACGAGCGGATTTACTTTCACCCCCGTCAACTGGTGGATGATAAACTGGGAATCACCAGCATCAACAATGCCATTCGGCAAATGAATGAACTCGAATTCTTTGATTACATTTCTCCGTTTCGGGGACGGGCATTGCATGTAGTCGATCGCGGCCGAAAATTCGGCAGCTGGAAAATCGATTTTGCTGAGATGAATCGTCGGAAGGAACTGGAGTACCAGAAACTGCGGACCATGGTGGATTTCTCCAATTCCCGCCGCTGTCGACAGATTGAAATCCTTGAGTATTTCGGTGATTCCGAGCAAAAGCTCTGCGGTTCGTGTGACAACTGCAAGGGTGGGCCAGCAGGAAAGGGACGTGGGATCCCCGCCCGCTACCTGGCGGGGGTCTATCATACGGTTCGGATTGTTCTCAGCGGAGTTGCCCGATGCAGGGGCAGGTTTGGCCGTTCGATGGTCTGCCAGATGTTGTGGGGATCGACTTCTGCGAAAGTCAGCAAGGCGGGCATGAAAAAGCTGTCGACATTTGGCCTGCTCAGTTTCCTCAAGCAGGCGGAGATCGAAAAACTGATCGACGCACTGATCGCGTCGAGCCTGATTCGCCAGGCCGAAAAGACTCGCTTTCGACCGACCATTGAAATCGGGGAATTGGGAAAAGACGTGATGACTGGCCAGGCAAAACTGCCCGACCATTTTGAAATCGGTGAACGTCTGGCACGAAAAATCTCTCTCCAATTTTCTCAGGCCGAGGCGATTGTGCAACCAGCTGTCGATGCTTTGGAGGC